>DATBTF010000138.1:0-8037 GCA_036559405.1 Bdellovibrionota bacterium | reverse complement strand
GGGAAGGGGTGGCGGCCGACGAAGGCGGCGGGCAGACCGAGCTCTCGCCCGAGCGCGCGCACTTCGTCTTTGAAGAGCTCGCGCAAGGGTTCGATCAATTTCAGCTTCATTCCTTCCGGCAGGCCTCCAACGTTGTGGTGGCTTTTGATGGTGGAGCTGAAACCACCGCGGCCGGGAGGCGGCATGCTCTCGATCACGTCGGGGTACAGAGTTCCCTGCACCAGCCAATCGATCCCCTCGTGGCCCACTTCCTTCGCGAGCCGTTTCTCCTCACGCTGGAAGATGTCGATGAAAGCCTTCCCGATGAACTTGCGCTTCTTTTCGGGATCCGTAACGCCCTTCAGGCCGCCGAGAAACTCCTCTCTCGCGTCGATCTTTGTGACCTTTAGGCCTGTATTGCGAAAATTCTCCATCACCTCGGCCGCTTCGTTTTCCCGCTGGAGGCCGCTGTCGATGTAGAGGCAGTGCAGGCGACCCGGAATCGCGCGCTCCACCAGGGTAGCCGCTACCGTCGAGTCCACTCCGCCCGACAGTGCGCAGATGGCGTGGGCCTTGGGGCCCACCTGCGCGGCAATCTCTTTCTGCTTGTGCAAGGCAAAGTCGCCTAAGTTCCAGCCGCCACTCACGCCGCAGATCTCGAGAAAGTTGCGGAAGAACTCTTTGCCGTGCTCCGTATGCGTGACTTCCGGATGGAACTGAAGGGCGTAGAAGCGCTTGGCTTCATTCTCCATGGCGGCGAGAGAGTCCGCCATGGACCGCGCGCTCTCTTCAAAGCCTGCGGGCAGCTGGCGCACTTCATCACCATGGCTCATCCAGGTATTCAGCTCGGAGTCGCCAATACCCTTGAAGAGAGCGGACTTCGTTTTGGTCACACGCACTCGGGTGAAGCCATATTCGCGCGTCTTGGCCGGCTCCACTTTCCCTTTCAGGGAATGCCCGAGCCACTGCATTCCATAGCAAATGCCCAGTACGGGAACACCCAGTTCCAAAATTCCGGGATCGCCTTGAGGAGAACCTTTGTCGAAGACGGAATGAGGGCCGCCAGAAAGAATCAGGCCGCGCGGCTGGTGCGAGCGGATTTCACTCAAAGGCGCATTTGCCGGAAGGATTTCACTAAAAACTCCGAGCTCCCGAACCCGGCGGGCGATCAGCTGCGTAAATTGACTTCCGAAATCAAGAATGAGGATTCGCTGCACCGAGGATTCTTACCACAGAGGCCCCAGTTGAGGCATTGCGTCAATGCGTCATTTCGCAGGAGAGGAGGGAGAAGCTTCATTGGGAAAGTAGAACCTTTCTTCAGAGCCCGGATAGGTGTCTGCAGCAGCATAAGGCACGAGAAACTCCAGATCGTCCTTGGTGCCCTGAACTCGATCCGGCCCGGCACTGTACCAGTAAAAGAAACTCCGGCTTCCCTCGTCCCGCTTTTCCAACAGAAAGTCCCCGCCCCAGGGATCCTTCATGGGATTTCCCGGCCGCCCGATGGACTTCCAGAAAGCTTCGCCTCCTTCGATCTTCTTGTCGGGAAAGTACCGAACAGTAAGCGATCCCAGCTTGCGCAGGTTCTCTTTCGCGAAAATCACATTTTTCTCGGCTGCAATTCCCTGGAAAGCCCAGACCAGGTGGACCGACATCAGCGCAAACACCAGAAGGGCGGCCACGAAGACCACCACCTGCTCTCTTGGCTTCACACAAAAAGCTCCGGCTTTTCGACGAGCTTCTCCCAGATCAGGTTGTGGAATTCGGTCTTTGGCACCGAGAGCAGGCCTGTTCCCTCGAGCGCGATGTAACGGGCGCTGAGCGGGTTGGAATAGCCGAAGCAATCGTCGGACTGGAGGGTGGTTTCGCCGTCGGCCCCTCCGGTATCCACGCGCACAGTGCCCGAATAGACCACATGGAAATTCTCGTCGCCGTCGGGAATCTTCTCGCCGGAGGTGATGGTCTGGAAATGGAAGTTATCAATCAGCTGCGCCTGATCCCGCGGGCTGAGCTTCGAGAATAGCGGGTGCCGGCGGAAAAAGCTGGTGAGGCGCACCATTGCTTTCACACGGTCGGCCGAGCCGAGACTCTCCGCGAAGCGGTCGAATCCTTCCTTACGAAGCACGAGCGCAATGCAGCCGCCGTCTGAAACGATCGAGGCGGTTCGCGGTACGTCGTCGATCAAGGCGATCTCTCCGAAAGCGTCGCCTTCCACGAGATCGGCCAGAACCATTTTTTTCCCGTGCACATCAGTGTAGTGCGCGCTTGCATGCCCCTTCACCAGCACAAAGAACTCCCGGCCCAGCTCCCCCTGGTGCACGAGATAGGTACCGTGATTGTAAAAAGCGGGATGCATCTCGTTCAAGAGTGTCACGCGTTCCTGATCGTTCAGGGACGCGAAAAGCGGGATTTTCTCGAGGGCCGCCACGCGTTCCTCGAAAGTCAGGCTGTCTTTCACCTTGTCCTTCTGTACCATCACCCGCTTACGCTTCGTCGTCACCCGCTGCCGAAGATGATGGAACACCACAACCATCACCGGCATCGCCAGCATGGCGGCCAGAATTCCGACGGTAAGCACGGCTCCGAACTTCACGCCGAACACCGGACTCGAAAAATCCTCGGCCAGACGGGCGGAAAAAATCTCACGGAAGCTCTGCAGGCAATCCAACCAAACGACGACCCAGATCAGTCCAAGGAAGAGTGAAAACATCATCTCCCGACCCAGCTGCCCTTTAGCCGCGAATACTTCGCGCAGCTGGTCGGCCACCTTCGCCTCGAGCTGATCCCGGAAGAAGAGCGCCTGCATCAGGTCGGCTCCGTCAAATCGGATCAGAGGGCAGACAAGCACCAGGCTCACGGCCACACAGGTGGAAAATCCCACGAAGGCCTGGACCGGCCCTAACAGGCCCACCAGGGAGCTAAGGGTGAAGATGGCGGCGGGAAGGAAGGGAGCCGCAAGGCCGATCACGTCCATCTGCGCCCTCGCCTTGAATCCCAGCAGGTTCACCGCTTTGTGATCGCCTGCCAGCGTGATCAGAGGGATGTGCATCCCGAAAACCGGATCCTGCACGTCACGGCCGAAGCTTTTCAGGAACGCCCCCTGCACCAGGGCCCGCACGCAGAAAGCGAGGGAACCCGCGACATAGGCCAGAACGAAAAGAGAAAAGTACGATGGCGCCGCTGCCTGCAAGGCAGGCGCTACCCCGTCAAAAGGAAAGAGAGCGAAAGCCAGGGCGGCCGAGACGATCACCAGCCCAAGGAGGCCGGCCTGCCCCAATGGAGCAAGCGCTTTGCCGGCTATGCCGTAGACCGTAGCGGCCAGGGGATGGAGGCTTGCGAATTCGATCGTGGCCTTCTGCTCCGGCAGATCTACGGTATTGGTGTTCGAGAGCGGCTTGCGCCCCGTGATGGCGAAGTAGTCGGCGACCTGGATGCGTTTGAGCTTGCCCAGCACCTTAAGGCACATAGTGATGTGGCTCTTTTTCGCAATACCGATGTTCGGCATCAGCAGCGCAAGAAGCGACTGAGTTTCGTTTTGCTTGAGAAACTTCACGATCGCGAATTCGCGTTCAGTGAAAAGCTCCTGTTTTCCATTGGTGGGATTGGCCACGACGATGGATTCTTCGTCGTAGCGACCAGCTTCAAATGGCTTCAGCTCCATACACTTCCTTGTTTTCAAACCACTCGCCCGGATCCTTCCAGGAGAGCGAATCAACCAACTTTAAGGACCAACCCAGTAGTTCGGTGCTTCTTTCGTAATGTCTACGTTATGCGGATGACTTTCGCGCAATCCCGCAGAAGAGATCCGCACGAATTTCGCCTTTTCGCGCAGCTCGCGCAGGTCAGCGGCGCCGACATAGCCCATTCCGCTGCGGAGGCCACCCATCAGCTGGTGCACCACTGCAGAGATGGTACCCCGGTAGGGTACCCGCCCTTCGATGCCTTCCGGCACGAGCTTGGAGTCTTCCATGACTGCCTGGAAGTAGCGGTCCTTGGATCCCCTGCGCATCGCTGCAAGCGAGCCCATGCCGCGATAGACTTTGTAGGAGCGGCCCTGGAAGAGCACGAGCTCACCCGGGCTCTCGTCAGTGCCTGCGAAGAGACTGCCGATCATTACACAGCTCGCGCCACCCGCGAGGGCTTTCACGACGTCGCCCGAATACTTGATGCCGCCGTCGGCGATCACAGGAATGCCGCGCTTGGTGGCCTCTGCCACTGAATCCATCACCGCGGAAAGCTGGGCCACGCCCACTCCGGCCACCACGCGTGTGGTGCAGATCGAGCCGGGCCCGATGCCTACCTTCACGCAGTCTGCGCCGGCGTCGATCAAGGCCTTGGTGCCATCGGCGGTGGCCACGTTGCCGGCTACGATGTCCAGGTCGGAGTATTTCACCTTGAGCTTCTTCACGAGATCAATAATCCCCTGCGAGTGCCCGTGGGCACTGTCGACGAAAAGTGCGTCGACATCCGCTTCCACCAGGGCGGCCGCGCGGTCCATGACCTCCGGGCTCACACCCACGGCCGCGCCCACCACCAGGCGGCCGAAGCGGTCTTTGTTGGAGCTAGGGTATTTCATCGACTTTTCGATGTCCTTGATCGTAATCAGCCCCTTGAGGTGGTTTTTGTCATCGACGACAAGCAGCTTTTCAATGCGGTGCTTGTGAAGCAGCTTCTTGGCCGTTTCGCGGTCGGTGCCCACCTTGCAAGTCACGAGATCGCCGCTAGTCATATAGGCGGAGACGGGCTGGGTCTCGTCCTCCAGGAAGCGTACGTCGCGGTTGGTGATGATCCCCACGAGTGCTCCGTGCTGGGTGCCGTCTTTGGTCACGGGTACCCCGGAAATTTTGTAGGTGGCCATCAAGCGGAGCGCCTCTCGCACCGGCTGCTCCGGCGCCACGGTGATCGGATCGAGGATCATTCCGCTCTCGCTCTTCTTCACGCGCGAAACTTCGAAGGCCTGATCTTCGACGGAAAGATTCTTGTGGATCACACCAAGCCCGCCTTCCTGTGCCAGTGAGATCGCCGTATCAGACTCGGTTACGGTATCCATCGCGGCGGAAATGAGCGGCACATTCAAGCTAAGACGTTTCGTGAGACGCGAATGCAAGCTGACTTGATTGGGAAGAACGGAGCTGTGGCCAGGCAGAAGGAGGACGTCGTCGAAGGTGAGCGTCTCCCGGTAGGAGGTAGGAATCTGCGGCGAATTCATGCTTCACATTAGCACAACACTCCGCCCCGCGAAAGAGGGGGATGGGTCTCAAATATCCGAAAAAAGGGGAGATTACCTTAGGGGTGCGCCCGGAAGTTCTTCCGGTATTCCTGCACATAGGCGTGGTAGTTCTTCCAGCCCTGATCGATCATATGCGCCCGCTCCTCGGGAGTGACCTGGCGGACGGCCTTGGCGGGGGAACCGAGGATCAAAGATCCCGGAGGGAACTTCTTCCCAGGGGTAAGCAGGGCACCCGCTGCCACTACCGATCCCGCCCCCACTTCCACGCCATCGAGCAGAATGGAGCCCATGCCCACGAGACAGTCATCGCCCACCGTACAGGCGTGCAGAAGCGCTTTATGGCCTACCGTCACCCGCGCGCCGATATGGGTGGAGTGCCCGCCCTGGGTCACGTGGATCACCGTACCGTCCTGGATGTTGGTGTAGTCGCCGATCGTGATCTTGTGGACATCGCCCCTCACCACGGCGCCGAACCAGATGCTCACATGCTCGCCCAGGGTTACGTCGCCCAGTACATCGGCCGATGGAGCAATCCAGGCCGATGGCGGGATCTTGGGGTCTTTGCCAAACACGGAGGCGATCATAGAATCGCTACCTCCCCTTTCAAGGCAAATGAGGTCGCGTCGGTGATACGCACGGGCACGAAGCGGCCCTCGATCTCTTCCGGCTTTCTTCCGCGCGGAGGCGGGAAGTTCACCACCCGCATTGCGAGAGTGCGTCCGGTGGCAATATCCGGTTCGGTGCGCGAAGCGCCCTCGCACAAGATTTCTTCTACCCTGCCGACTTGTTCGTGATTTTTTTCGTTTTGAATGCGCGTTTGCACTGCCAGTAGCCGTGCATGACGATCCTTCTTCACTTCCTCGGGTACTGTGTCTCCGAAGCGCAAGGCATGCGTGCCCGGGCGCGGCGAGTAGGTGTAAGCGTAGAGAGTGTCGTAGCGGAGGCGCTCGACGAGTTCCATCGTCTTCAAAAAATCTTCTTCGGTCTCACCCGGAAAGCCGACGATAAGATCCGTCGAGATCGCGATTCCAGGAACCCGCCGGCGCAGCTCTTCCAGGCGGCCCACGTACACTTCGATCGGCACATAACGCTTCATTTTTTTCAAAACCTTGGCCGATCCGCTTTGCACGGGCAGATGCAGGTGCGGCACCAGGCGGGAAAGTTCGGCATGGCAGGCGATCATTTCCTCGTCGAAATCCTTGGGGTGGGAGGTCGTGTAACGAATCCGCCGCAAACCACGCGGCTTCCCGCTTCGTCCCGTAGGATCCGTCGTTCCGCGCTCGTCCATCTCATCGGACATCTTCTGCAGCGCTCGCAGCAAAGCCGGGAAAGTCTGGCCAGCTTCGCGTCCGCCCAAGCTCTTCCCATAGGAATTCACGTTCTGCCCGAGCAGGGTCACTTCAGCGACTCCTCCCAAGGCCAAGCGCTTCACATCTTGCACTACCTCTTCCAGGCGGCGGCTCTTTTCGCGGCCGCGGGTATAGGGAACGATGCAGTAGGAGCAGAAATTATCGCAGCCCTTCATGATGTTCACGAAGGCCGCAGCCTTGCCCGGCAAGACTTTCGTTTCAAGGGAGTAATCGTTAGCGGGATCGAAGCCCACCTGCATCACCTTCTGCTCGCCGCCTTCCACTCTGAACAAAACTTCAGGCAGCTGGTCGAGAGAATCAGTTCCAAGAACGAAGTCCAGGTGAGGGGCGCCCCGAAAAACTTCATCGCGGTCCTGCTGGGCCACGCAGCCGGTGAAGCCAATTTTCAAATTTGGATTCCGCTTTTTGCCGTCCTTTTTGAGCAGGCCCATCGTGGAGTAAGCCTTCTGCTCGCTTTTATCGCGGATGGAGCAGGTGTTGAAAATCACCAGGTCTGCGTCCGTGATCTCACCCGCCTCGGAATAGCCCTGCTCCACCAAAGTGCTCGCCATGCGCTCCGTATCATGGAGGTTCATCTGGCAGCCAAACGTCTTGATGAAATACTTACCTTTAGCCGTGGAGGATTGAGGCCCTTGCATGGAGGGTGTTTATACCGGGAGTTCGGTTAACGCGTCACGTTATTTTGCCGGCCGCCAGCCCACGCGTGCATTTTCCAGCAGCTCGCGGGCGCTGCTCCCATCGCCGGGACCGGTCACAGTGGACCAGAGGAAGCGCAGCTTGGGGAACTCCTCGTGGAGCGTCTTCAGAAGTCGGTCGGCTACCCGCTCGCCCCCCTCCCGGTCGCAATCATCCATCAAAACGACAAACTCGCCTGTATCCTGCAGCCAGAAAACGGAGTCGCTGGAGCGAAAAAGCGCCTTCTGCAGTGCCCTGAATACCTGTGAGCTTTCCTGCTCCCCCATCCCCTTGCCGGGCTCCGGCCGCATGAGCAGCAGAGTAAGTTTGGCCAGGGCCCCGATGGCCGTGGATAAGCGGTTGCTCACTACCAGATCGAGCTCGTCCACGCGTGACAAGAGAGGGAGTGCGAAGAAAAACTTCCAACCCGCCTCCTTCGGCGGATGCAGATCCGCCCAGATATAGCCTTCGTGGGCCAGAAGAATTTCTTTGTCGATCGCGAGCTCCACTCCCAGCCCATCGCGCACCCGGGTGTCGGCATCCCTCCAGGGAGAAAAGGGCTCGAAGAGCTGTTCGAAGGTCTCGGGATTCTCGCCAATAGAAGGCAGGGAACTCTGTACGGAAACGATGAGGTACATCCCCGTCTTGGCCTCCTTCCCCCCGAGCAGGCCGGGTGGGAGATTCGCCAAAGGCTCGAGCGAAAGGCCGGCGCGCACTTGTGCCTTTTCCCCAGTGCGCAGACGGCCCATATCGGAAAATTTCACCGCATTCAGCACCAGGCTGTCG
>DATBTF010000137.1:0-7135 GCA_036559405.1 Bdellovibrionota bacterium | reverse complement strand
TTCCCGACATATTGGTTCATCGAATCGGCCAGGCTGCTGCTCGACGAACTCTTGCCCAGGTTGTTGAGGCTCTTATAGCTGTCGAGAACATCCTTGTTAGACTCCAGGCGCAGGTCGAAGAGCTGAAAATCCACCTTCCTTACCATCGCCAGTCCAGCCGGGTTGTAATGCAACGCCAGCCAGTCGTCGGCCACGGCGGAGTAGGCGCGCCCCATCCCATAAGGTGTCACCCCTGCCTCGGGGCCATAAAGCTCCGCCGCGCTCGCCGCCAGAGGGGCGAGCAAAGAGCAGAACACAAAAATGAACCTACCAGGCCGCATCCACCCCGCCCACTACGTTGCCCGCCGCCGTACTGGCGGCGTTCGCGCCATCGCAAATCGTACGGTCGCGGTTGATCAGGTTACAATTCCCACCAGTAGCCGTTGTGCAGACGGTATTGAGCGAGCTGATCGCTCCCTGGGTCGTGCTGTCATTAAGGTCGGAGATAGCGTAGCTGTCGGTGATGAAAGAAAATGCGCCCGCGAAAGCGCATCCGTCTACGTTCGACATTCCACCTGGATAACTGATCGCCGCCCCCTGGGCTCCCGTGGACGACGGTGCACCATAAACGCGCTGGATCGCCGAAATCACGCCGAAATTGAGAAACACCATGAAGGTGTTCACGGCACGGGACCGCTGCACCGAGTTCATCACGACACCGCTCTGGGTGAGCACGTCCACGGCAGCATAGAGCTTCGTGCGCCCGATAGCGTTGTCGTCCAGAGATTTGGCCAACGCCTGGAAGATATTGGAAGTGGACGCCATGTTTGCGGCAAACCGGAACAGAGAGAAACCGGCATAGCAGGCCTGGGCGGAAGCTTTCACGATCCGCACTTCGTCGTCGACATAAGGCGAGGCGTAGAGCGGATTGATCGCCTCGTCCGCGGCGCTGCACTCCCCTTTGCTAAGATGGATATTCGCGTCGTCGATACGGGCGCGACGGCCATGTTCCGTGGCAAGGTCGTAACGATTGCCGCAGGAAATGAATCCTAAAGAAGAAATCGCCAACAAGGCGAACAATACACGACGACCGAAGAGGGAAACATCCATGTCGTCCTCCAGCTTATAGGATAAGTTACCGGCGAATTTTTTGCAAAGCAGCTTGCAGGCGGGAAAGTCCGGTTTCCAAAGATTTCAGATCCTTGGCAAAGCTGATTCGAATGCTTTGGTCGTGCCCGAAAGGCTTACCGGGTACCACGGCAACACCCGCCTCGTTTAACAGGTATTCCGACAGAGCCACGCTCCCGCCGGGAAACTTTGCCGTGTACTCGGAAAGATCGGGAAACGCGTAGAACGCCCCTTGAGGAACTTCCATCTTCAGGCCGGGGATCGTCCTCAGCATCCGCACCGTCAGATCGCGCCTTTCCTGCATTTCACGGAGCCTGGGCGCAAAGTCCATTGCCTCAGGCAGCAATGCTGCAATGGCAGCGGTCTGCACGAAGGTTGCGATATGGGTGGAACTCTGGGCCTGCAGGATTCCGATCGCCTCGATCACCGAAGCTTCGCCGGCGGCGAAGCCCACGCGCCACCCCGTCATCGCATGGGACTTCGAAAGGCCGTTGAAAGTTATCGTGCGCCTGAACGCATCCGGAGACAACGAAGCGAAGGATACAAATTCAGCGTCGTCGTAAACAAGCGAGCTGTAGATTTCGTCGGAAGCCACCAGCACCTGGGTGCCCTCGAGCGCTCTGGCCACGGCCTCCAGTTCCGCCCGTGAATACATCCCGCCGCAGGGGTTGTTGGGAGAATTGAGCACCAGGAGTCGCGTGCGTTCGTTCAGCTTTTTCTTTAGCTGCTCCACATCCAAGCGGAACTTTCCTTCGCAAGGTAGAATCACCGGGTTTCCACCGGCAATCCGGGCCATCTCAGGATAAGACACCCAGTACGGAGAGGGCACAAGCACCTCGTCTCCCTCACCCACGGTCGCCAACATGAGATGAAACAATCCCTGCTTCACTCCGGCACTCACCGTCACCTGCTTCGGCTCATACTTCAGCTGAAACTCACGCTCGAACCATTCGCAGATCGCTTTGCGAAGCTCCGGTATGCCGTGCGGGGCCGTATAACGGGTTTTACCCGCGGCGATTGCGGCGATTGCGGCCTGCTTGACAGATTCCGGAGTCTCAAAATCCGTTTCGCCGGCGGTGAGGTTGATCACATCCTTACCTGCCTTGATCATTTCCGTGGCCAAGGCATTGAGGCGAACCGTCGGAGAGCTTTCCACTCCGTTCATCCGGCCGGCGAGCCGAAACATTGAGCCTCCCATCATACCTCCCCGCCCTTGATTTTGCGCTTCACCGCTTGCCAAACCGGCTTCGGAACGTAGGGATGGATGTCGCCTCCGAACGCAGCAACCTCCTTGAGCACAGTGGAGCTCACGAAGAACAGATTCTTCCCTGTCATCATGAAATAAGTTTCCACCTTCTCGTTCAGCTCGCGGTTGATCGCGGCCATCATAAACTCGCTCTCGAAATCACTGGCTGCCCGCAAGCCCCGGAGTACAGCATCGACTTTATGGTCGCGGGCGTAGTCCATGATCAGGCCGTCGCAGAGATCGACACGCACGCGCCTTTCCCCACGGAATACTTCCCTCACCAGTGCGATTCTTTCTTCAGGCGTGAACCACGAGCCTTTTGCTGCGGACTTGCGAAGGTTCATGGCAACCACCACCACCACTTCGTCGAAGATCTTCAGGCTTCGCTCGATAATGTCCACATGGCCATTGGTGATGGGGTCGAAAGATCCGGGGTAGATCGCTCGGCGCTTCATGGGGCCAGCATAGCAACGCCCGAGCGGGGAAACAAAAGAGTTTTCCCCTTACGCGTCGCGCACGTAGACGGTGATTCCAGCTGGCCCCAGCTTCCGAGTGGACTGCAGTGTCAGTCCCGGCACTTCACCCAGCTCCACCTTGGGATCATGCTCGAAAAGAATCACCGCTCCCGCCTTAAGACAGGAGCCGTCAGCCAAACGGCCCAAAAGGTGCGGAAGATTCGACCCGGCATAGGGAGGATCAAGAAGAACTAGATCAAAAGGTCCAGCTGACTCCCAGGCGCCCTCCTCCACTGCGCCCACAATCACCTGAGAGCTGCTCCCGCAGCCCAAAGCCGAAATATTCTCCTGGAGCACCCGTGCATGAGAACGGTTCTTTTCGACGAAAACGCAGTGCGCGGCTCCCCGGCTCAGTATCTCCAGTCCCAAGCCCCCCACGCCAGCAAACAGATCGAGGCAACGCCAGGCCGAAAAATCTGGAGGCGCGCCTTCACGTTTCCAAACGTAGGCCTCCAAAATGCTGAAAAGGGCCGCTTTGACACGACCGGATGTAGGGCGCAGGTCATCGCGTTCCAGCGTTTTAAGCCGCCGGCCGCTCCACTGACCCCCAAGAATCTGCAACATGTGCGGGAACTTAACTCACAAGTGGAAGGGATGCGAGGCTAGGCGGCTTTGCGCACCTTGGCAATCCCGGTAGGAATGCGAAACTCTGTGCCGTCCGCCATTCGGCAAACCAGCGCTTCTTCGCTGCAGACGACCTCGATCACACGATCGCCGTCTTTAAAGCATAGCTTGAGGTTGATCACCCCGTTCATTTCGAGAGTGAGAGCTTGCTGGGAAGAAGCACTCTTCTTCTTACCCTGCACCGCTTCCAAAGCAGGCTTCGCCGAGGCTTCTCCCTCGTCTTTCGACATATCCTGGATGATCTGATCCAGCTCGTCTTCGGACATATCTTCTTTGGCGTCTTTTTTATCCGCCATAGCACACCTCTCTCGCTATCTATATCGACATTTAGCGGAAATTCTTAAGAGAATTTCTTCCGGATTTTCTCAAGGAATTCAGCCCCCTGGCCTTACCTTTTCCCGGCAATTTTTCTGGCAGGCAGTGCCGGCGATTTGGTATAAATGCCACTCTGGAGGCAATGGGGTGAGCGAGCAGAATAAGAAATCGCTGGGCGATCTTAGCGGCCTTTTGTGTTCCTCCACACTTCGTTCCGCCATCCGTGCATCCGAGCCCGCCCTTTCCGCGCGTGAGGGCCTGAAAGAACTCCTGACTTTGCAGCATGCCGTGGCCAGACCGTGCGTCGCCGCCCCGGAATCCGAAGCTGAATTCTCCCGTTGGGTACGCTGCCTGGATCTTTTGGTGGAGGAATTCCTCCAGCGCAAAGCAGAGCTCCTTCGATTGAACAAAGCAAGACGGGAGCAGATCGAAAACTTTCTGCGCACCCACACCAAGGAAGAGGTTTCACTCGAAAAGTCCGTGCAGGCCAGAGTGGGGAGCCCGGAGCAGGAAGCGCTGCTGCTTTTCGCGCACCAGGTGGCCGTGTTTCAGTTGCTGCAAATCTTGCTCGTGAAACGCTGGGGAGACCGGGGTTTGCTGTCGGAAAGCGCGCTACCACCCGGCAGCCATACACTGAACTGGCAGATCACCGGCTTTCTCAAAAGAAAGGGCCTGATCGGCCGCCACGACTGGTCCTTTCTCAAGCAGAACCTCTTCAGCTGGTACTCCCCCACGAAAGAAACCTGGGAACGCCTACGCCTTTTGCTTGAGCCCGTGAGCCTCGCCCAGGAGGACAGCGAATTTCCGGCCAGACTTCTGCGGGCACTCGGAGAACGCAGCCGGCTTTCCCTTCTCGGCTTCCACTCCGCGCTGATCGATTCGCGAGCGCTTTGGCAACTGCTCCTGGAGCAGAAGGCTGCGGATGAGCGGCTTCCCTCGATCGACGGCTTGGATTTTGCCACGGGACGCAGCGGCCCAATTCTGGTGAGTGGACTCGGCATGGGTGAAAGCCTTCACTCCCTCCGAAGCCTTACACGTGGGCGCGAACTCCACGGAGTCTGGGCCTATTCGGACAGCGACTTTGAACGCTACCTTTCCGAGATGTATCTCCTCTGGGACTGCGCCTCTGAAATGCCCCGAATCAACCTCTTGGCGCGAGCAGCCCTCAAAGAGCTCTCGAAAGCCCATCGAGGAGCCACTCTTTTTCACGACGCCGCTCGCCCGCCTTTACAGGCCCAGTTTGCCGTATGCTTCCAGGATTCCGAAAGCTCCGAGCTTGAAGACGCCGTCTCCCTCCTGGAGCCCCTGAAAGAGAACGGTCTGCTCCTGATCGCCTCCGAACATTTTTGGCCCACTGACGACTCCGTCCGTTCCGAGCGGCTTCGCGAAAATGTTCTGAAGCATGCTTCCGTTCGACTGATCATCGATCTGCGCCAGCTGACTGGCTCCGCCGGCGAGAGCCTGCCCAAAGGCATTACTATTCTTGAGAAGTGTGAAAGCCGCGAACTCCGCGACTCCAATCGACCCCAGCTCCTGCGGGCGCGCGGACATCTCCAAAAACACCAGGTGATCCCGTTCTGGTCGGCGGTGCTCGAGCATATGCGGTTAGACACAAATCCAGGAGACGTAAACGTGCGGCCGCTTTCCTCTGTAGGAGAGGGCGTCCGGCTCGAGTGGATGTCCGCAGCGGCAAGCCAGCAGCAACTGCGCTCCTCGCCGTGGATCACACTTTCCGACCCGTTATTTTACGAAGCAAGTTCACGGCTCCGACGCAGCCTGCACAAGGCACATACCTTTGGATCCCTGCTGCGCTGGAAGCCCGGAATGGCCCAGCCTTCAAGGAGGGGCATTGTCCTCCAGGAGCAGGGAAAATTCCTTCACGCATTGCTGCCCACCAATGTATCCAGCAATCCTGAGAATCCGGATGCCCCACCACAGTTTCTCTTTCTTCCGGACATTTCCGTCGCGGAACACCCCCTCTTCTTCCTTACCCAGGTCTACTCAGCCCCTGTGCAGTTCTGGTTCCGGCTGGAAATGGAACAGGCCACATCCCGGCGTGTTCGTGCGCATGACCGGCAGGCAGAACAGCGGCTGAAGTTGATGCCCCTCCTGCGCCTGTTCGAGCCGGGCACGCTTGTTCCCACTGCGGTGCAGAAGCCGGGCCGCCTCTGGACTTCTCTGGAAGATCTCCGCCGCGATCTAGCCCGGATTTTCCGCCAAGGCCCCCGTGGGATGGCGGAAAACGCCCGCCTCCACGAAATCATTCTCGCGCTCGAGAATACCATTACGCAGAATATTGAACTCGGCGCCGAGTTCACCCGCCACCTGTTCCCCGACTTGCAGGTCTGCCGATGGGACCTCCCAGCATCGCTCCCGGAAGTGGCCCCTCGCTTGGCGCTGGAGATCTTTCGCCACCTTGACTCCAGCCCGCTGGCACACCACCCGGCGATTCAGGTCACCAAGTTGCGCAACACCCAGGATTTCAAAGTAACGAAGGTGGAATACACCGAGATGCCGATGGGCGGAATGGCTGAGCTGAAGCTCTTTCACGGCATCGACCCGGCGATCAAGCTTTTGGGGCCCTCGTTGATTCTGCGTGCGGCTTCCGAGGAGTTCCAGAAACGCCTGGGACGCCCTTGGCGCGAAACCGGAGAAAGGCTGAGCTTCCCGACCGATGTCGGCCTCGTCCACACCCAGTTACGGGAAGTGGTGCGAAGCGCAGAACGCCAGCTCGCGTCCATCCGCGAACACATCTCCATCATGGACCAGATTTTCTGCTGCCTTTTCGGATTGAGTTCGTCTTTCGCCGACGAGAGCACGCGGCAAGCGATCCGCCACCACCTCTCACCCCAGGACTCACGGGTTCACGTTCAATTTTTAAAGGAAACGCTGGGCTTCAGATCAGAAGATTCTGAATCTCCCATAGGGCTCCTGCAATAATCAGGATCCAAGAGACACGGTCCATCCGTTGAAAGCTTCCGCGGATCGGATGGAGGCGGGCGATTTTCTCCTCGGCCTCGGGCACCTGCAGCGACAGCTGAAGGAATATCCCCGAGAAAAGCGCGACTAAAGGGAACCAAACATCCATTTAGGCATATCGGCAATTGACCCCTGTATTTAAAGGGACTTAGTATTAAAGCGTGAAATCACGGATATTTCCGGATATCGAGCTGGTTTTTGCACAACTGCTTTGGCTGGAGCGGAGGCGCTTCAGAATTGTGGAAAGCGTCGGCATGCATTTCGGCCGATCGCTTGTGGAGAAAGTGCTCGGAGAAAAGCAGCTGCTTAACAGCCCGCTTTCAGGAGAGCCCTCCTTCCATAGCCTTCT
>DATBTF010000136.1:0-4207 GCA_036559405.1 Bdellovibrionota bacterium | reverse complement strand
CATGCCTAGGGCCCCGCCGTAAGAGATGTACCAGTCGACGGCGGGATCGGCGTAAACAAAGAAATCCATGAGGATGGTGCCGAGGAGAAAAAAGCCATAGGCAGTGGCAATCGCCCGGCTAACCCAGCGGAAAAACTGCAGGGAAATCCCCGCATGGTAGGCGGCCAGCGGAAGAAGCAAATACCAAACGAAGCACGAGTTGCGCACCGAGAGCACGGGATTTTCGCGGATTCCCAGCAGTAGGCGAAACATTCCCCAGGCCACGAATCCGGCCAACGCCACCCAGGCGGGATTGGTCCAAGCGGGAGCCCTCCAGGACTGCCTGTTCAGGGAGTGCCAGGCGAAAACCGCCATCGAGAAGAGAAAGAAGATCTCCATGGAGAAAACTTTCACTTCCTGTCCGGGGAGCGCGCCGAGGCTTCCGGGCAAGCTCACGGGAATGCCCAGCTTCACAAAGGGGGAATCAAAGAGGGCCACGCAGGAGGCGTAAACAAACGCGACGGCGGCCAGCACTCTCTCGGTCGCCGGCAAAGCCAGGAAGTCTGCTCGGGCACGAGCCAAGGCCTGCGATAGGGGGGCTCTTAGGCTCACCAACCAGGGGTGGTTAGATACAAGTCCGATGATCGAAGAGTTTTCTTTTAAGGAGAGTTCCAAGCTGTCCTCGGGAGAATTTTGCGCCTGGTAAACATCGCATAGATGCCGCCAACTGAAAAGTGCCACCCTGAAGAAAAGTTCGGGCGCTGGAAGCGGAATTCTCCTGGAATTTCGTCGGGATAGTGTAAAATTTGGGAAGACGAAAACCCACGGAGCTGGCTTTGAACCTAGAACAATTCCGGAAAGCAAGCGGCCTTCTCTTTATGGCCGGTTTCTTTACCTGCACCTGGGATAGATTCCTATTGTTGAACGTTGGATCCGCCCACGTAAAGATCCATCAAATTCTCTTTTTTCTTAGCTTTGGCCTGGCCGTCTGGGCTTGGCGCAAGCGCCTACGGGAGGCCGTGGCGCGTTTGCGGAATCCCTTCTTCCATTGCTTCTTAGGACTGACGGTCTTCTATGCGTTCTCGGTGCTCTGGAGTTTTTATCCCGCGAAAACTTTTTTTTATTCCGGCTGGCTATTTTTCAATCTCTTCACCATCTATGGCAGCGCGCGCCTGAACGGGGAATTTTTGACCGCCGAGCGCTGGTTGCTTCTGATCCGCGTCACCATGGGGGCCATGGCCGGCATCATCCTTATCGACCACCTAGCTTATTCCCGCGGCTTCCCGGACGGGCTGATCGGCTTCAACCATGACACCTACCTGAAATGGGGCGTGTCTCGCGCCCACGCTTTCTCGGGCGAGCCGAGCTATATTGGGCTATTTCTGGCCACGGCCCTCGTCGCGTCCAGTACGGTCTTTTCCAGGAAGATCGACTGGCGTTTTCTTCTTCTGGATCTGGGAGTTCTTCTTGCGATCATCGCCACAGTTTCCCGTTCCTCCTGGGTGGCCTTGGCTATCGGGCTTGGCCTCGCGGTGCTTTGGAAGGTGCAGGTGCAGAAGAGAATGCCCTGGAAGGGGCTGGGTATCGGCGCCGGCCTGCTATGTCTGCTGGGCTTAGGAATTTTCTTCGCGCTCAGTCCGGCACAAAAAGCTTCCTTCGATAAGAATTTATTCGGCAGCCTTATTCGAGGCGAAGATGGTTCCGCCAACGCCCGCTGGAATTCGCAAATTTTCGCCTTCGAGATGGCTAAGGAAACCAGGGGCATGGGCACCGGGCTGGGCGCTTCGTACGTTTATTGGACACGCTCCCATCCCGATGGAAACAATAATGTGCGCCCGCCGGATCCGATGTTCCGGCGGGAAGCGGTGATGAGCACTTGGGGACAATTACTGGCCGAGGGGGGAGTGGTAGCCGTATTGCTCTATGGAGCAGCGGCCATTCTGCTCTTGCGCGCTCTTCGCCAGCGGGCGGCGGCAAAGCGCGATCCACAGCTCGGACAGGCGCTGGCATCGGCTTTATTGTTCTTTGTCATCGGTGCCTGGATGCTCGGAAACGTGGCGCGTGGGGATGTCTGGGTTTGGTATTCTTACTGGAGCGCTCTGGCCTTTGGAGCCATGAAGCGGGCCTAGCCTCCGCAACCGTAGGTCGTATCCAGGTGCTGAGGCGAACGCTTGCGGCCGGTGGGGTTCAGCAGCGCGCTTCTGTAACCTGCCTCATATTTTGCGGTGAGGCCAAAATATTCACTGCACCCGTTGTCGAGCGACCGGAACCAAAGCAGGTAGCCGCCCCAGAAATCGATGTCAGCCATTCCTGCCTGGTTTTCCATGCAAAAGCATTTAGTCTGGCCCGTAGCCACGCTCACGCCCTGCAGCTGCGCTTTCATCAGCTCGGCTATGGGCGGCCCGGCGAAGGTGGGCCGTTCATGGAGAAAGCGCTGCGCGCCCAAGGCTCCGATAAGGACGAATACCGTGATTGCCAACGGTTGAAGCCAGCGGACTTTGGTAGCGGCAGCTTCGGCAAGAGCTTCCAGGAATAGTACGGAGAGCGAAGGGAGGAGGAAGAAGTAGTAGCGGTTCGAGATCGTGAAGGCCGGCCCCGCTGAACGGCGCAGATACAGATTCAGAGTGGTAGCCGCAGCAATGGCCGCCACCCCTGCCAACAGAAACAGCAATGCCTGGCCTCTTCGGTTGCGCACCACCGGCGCCAGAAAGAGGAGAGTGGGAAGAACCATCCAATACTTCGCATGGGCTGTTACAAGAAGAAGCGCTCCGTAAAGTCCGGGCCACACATAGGCATAGTGACCCGGCACCTTTGCCGCGTAGTAGGCACCGGCGAGCAAACCCGGCAGCATAACAAGTGCCGTGCGGAAGCGGGCCTTCAAGTGCCCTTCCAAAAATAGTAAAAGTGCTGCCCAACCGAGGGCAATCTGCAGGAATGCCAGGGGCGTGGTGATGCCAAGAAGAAAGGCGGATAGCGAGAGCCGGCGTTCATGGCCTCTGTTACGAATTTCCATCACCACAGCTTCGAGGAAAACCCAGGTGAAGCAGGCCCAGAGCGCATAGGGTCGCGCCTGCCAGGAGTAGGCGAAGAGACCATGGGTACCGTTGAGGGCGAGGAAGGTTCCGAGGGCTGCGAGCCATTTGTGGTAATTTTTTGCAGGGATCTCAAAAGCGCGTTTCGTGGCCGCTGCAACGAAGACTGCCGTTGGGAGCACCGCCGTAAAAAAGCGCAGGAACGGAATGGGGTCGGGAATCCAAGCTGCAAGAGGTTTCTGCAAATAGAGCAGCGCTTTCAAAATCAGATAGAAGAGCGGGGCGCAGTTCCCTTCGCTGGCATTTCCTTTGAGATATTCCCAGGTGGAAATACGCAGCACGCTCAAAGATGAAAATATCTCGTCGGTCCAGAACCAGGAGTGGGCAGCGTAATGCTGTACGATCAGCAGCTGAGTTACGAAAGCCAGCAAGGCGCTAACGAACGCGGCTTTATTTTTGAACAAGGAAATCCCCGATCGAGAGCACGTCGAATTCCGTACGCAGGAAGCAGTTCACGGCCTCCTCGGGGGTGCGCACGATGGGCTCATTCTCATTGAAGGACGTATTGAGCAGCACAGGCACTCCGCTCAGCTTGCCGAATTCGTTGATAAGATCGTAGTAGCGCCCATTGAGGCGCCTGCTCACCGTATGCACGCGGGCCGTATTGTCGGCATGGGTCACGGCGGGAAGATTGCCGCGCTGGTGCTGGTGCACGTCGCCCACGAGGATCATATAGGGCGAGCGCTGGCTCTTCGGCAGAATGAAGTACTCACCGGCCTTCTCTTCCAGCACTGAGGGAGCGAAGGGACGGAAACCCTCGCGGCGTTTTACGCGGGCGTTGAGGCGGTCCTTCATTTCCGGACGGGTGGGATCGACGACGATGCTGCGGTTGCCGAGCGCCCGCGGCCCGCACTCCATCCGCCCCTGGAACCATCCGACGATCTTTCCTTCGCGGATCTTGGCGGCGGTGTCGCGGCAGATATTTTCTGAGCGCTTGAAGTTCACCTTCTTTTCGAGCAGCACCTTTTCGATTTCTTCGTTCGAAAAGCTCGAGCTCCAATACACATGCTCGAAGACGAAGGAGCGCGGCTTGCCCAAGACATGGTGGTAGTAATAAAGGGCCGAACCGAGCGAGGTGCCGGCGTCGTTGGCGATCGGCTGGATGAAGAAATCCTCGAAGGCGGTTTCTTCGAGGA
>DATBTF010000135.1:0-9186 GCA_036559405.1 Bdellovibrionota bacterium | reverse complement strand
CGGCGCTAGAACTTTGCTCCTTTAATATATAATAATTTCAATCGGTTATACATTAACCCTTCATGCATCTCCTTCTGGCTGCTATGGAAGATTGATGGACCTGAACTTCCTCGCCCGCACTCTCATCGCCACCGGCCTTTTGATTGCTGTGGTGGGCTGTGTGCTGCTGTTCAAAGACAAGGTGCCGGGGCTCGATCGGCTCGGAAAGCTGCCCGGGGATATCTACTACGAAAAAGGGAATATGAAGGTCTACTTCCCGCTGGCGACCTCCATCCTCGTGAGCGTCCTCCTGAGCCTTTTGTTCTGGCTGTTTAGGCGGTCGGGTTAGGCGGATTCCCGCCACCGCAACCTCACTCCCCTGCCATTCCCGTACCTTTACTGCCGCAGCTCCGCTCCGTTCCCTGCAGCACTGGCCCCATGCCAGGCCAAAATCTCGTAAGCGCCCTCCTCTTCGGCACCCTCGACGGACTGCCCGAGGAAATCGTCTTCCTTTTCGCCCGTACCGGCCTGACGCATTTGTTTAGCGCCTCGGGCTTTCATCTGTTCGCAGCCGTTCAGGTGGCCGATCTGCTCAGCCGCCCACTGGCTCGACTGCTTCCCTCCTCCCGGCAGAAAGAGGCCACACGTTTCCTTTGCCGCTTCCTGCTGATGCTTTTCTTCGGCAACTGCACCGGCTGGAGCTCGCCCATGCTGCGCGCCTTTGTGTTCGCTTCTTTAAGCGCGGGGGCGCGCCTTTTGGAGGTGCAAGCCAACCGGCATTGGGTGTTTCTGCTTTCGCTGGTCGCCTCCTCGCTTCTGGGAAAAGGCGGCAATCTCTCCTTTCTGCTGAGCGCCCTCGGCATGGCGGGCATTCTCTATGTGCAGCCCCGCACTTCCTGGGCGATCGCTCTCGGCCCCTGGCTTTTCACCCTCCCGCTCACGATCTGGAACTTTGGAATCTTTCCCCTGCTCGCCCCGCTCTGGAATCTCACCTTCGGGCTCTTGATCAGCTGGCTGGTACTGCCGCTCGCGATCCTCGATCTCCTGGGGAAAAGCCTGCATCTGCCGACGAACCCTCTCGCCCGGCTTGCGGCCTTTGTGATGGAAAAGATCGTCGACACGCTCGCCTGGACAGCCGATCTCGCCGGAGCGGCGTACTGGATCCGGCCCTTTCCATGGATTCTGCTCACGGTCGCTCTCTTAGGAGCAACTCTCCTCTGGAAAAAACAGCTCCGCCTGCAGGCTGTGACGCTGGCATTGGTTGGCTTTCTCCTCAGTCGTTTCTTTCCTGCGCCTTCGCTACTGATGCTGGATGTAGGCCAGGGCGATGCGCTGCTGCTGCGGACGGAAAGCGCGCTAGCCCTGAGCGATCTCGGCCCCCCCGGCACGCATGGGTCCACGGCCCCCGTGGCCCGCGCCCTCGAAAGCCACGGCATCGGTGCGCTCGATCATGTGGTGCTTTCGCACTTTGATCTCGATCATCGCGGTGGTTTGAGCTCTCTGCTCGTACGCCACCCCGTACGCGGCGCACTTTGGTTCCGCGAAGATGATCTCTTCGCCAAAAATAGCGAGCAAGTTCTTGCCGAAGCCGAGAGTGCCCAGGTCAGGATCCGATTTCTCGATGGGAAAGCTGCCCCTCCCGGCTGGCAGTGCTGGCTGCCTCCCTTCTTGAAAGGCAACGACTCCTCCCCGCTCTGCCGCGTTACCTTGGCCGAGGGCAGCTCGGTGCTGCTCACGGGCGACATGGGCAAGAAAACCGAGGAATGGTTCGCCACAATGCTCGCTCCCTTCCCTGCAGCGGATTTTCTCAAAATCGCCCACCACGGCAGCCGCTATTCTTCTTCGGAACAGTTCTTAAGAGCGAGCGGGGCCGCGACGGCACTGATCAGCGTGGGCCGCTTCAACCGCTACGGTCATCCGGCGCGCGAGGCGCTCGAACGCATCGAGAGTGAGGGCAAGCGGGTGTACCGCACCGACGAAAGCGGGACTTTCTATTTTCCGGGCTTTACGGACGAGATCATGCGGCTCGTGCCCGAGTCGCGCACGAAGCCGGGAAAGCCGTCGTCGGCAAGCCTGTTGTAGGCGACCGCCGCATTCGTATAGTAGCTCGCGGCATCTTCGCGCGCCGCCACCGTATGCAGAGTCTCGCGGGCCAGGCGCACGGATTTCTCGTCGTAGATCCCGCTGATCACCACCTTCACCGTCAGCCGCTCGAGAGCCGTGACGGCCGCTGCCCGCAGCAGCACATGGTTGCTGTCGTCGAGCACGATCTCGCTCAGCGCGCGGAAGTAGTCGGCTTCGAGGTGCGTGGTGGGAATGGTCTCCTCCATCGAGCGCACGGCCTGGGCCGCGGCGAGGAGATCATTGGCGCCGGCGATCGTGTGGTCCACGGCGGCCTGGTCCTGGCGGCCGAGCTTGGGCGCAAGCTGTCCCTCGATTTTAACTTTTCTCCTGAGGTTGCTGTCGACGAAGGCCTCGATCAGGTCTTCCTTCAGCAGGATGTCTTCGCTGCCGTTTCTCAAAATGCGCAGACCCGCGCGCGCGGCCTCGGGCTGTTCGATGCGGTAGCGGATCAGGCAGGTGCCGACGCTCGACCGCAGTTCGGGTTCAGTGCGCTGGGAGGCGAGGAGCTGGACGGATTCCTCGAGGTTGCGGCAGGCAGCAGGGTTGGGCCCGGCCTGGGCGGCGGTGGCGAACACAAGAAGGGTGAAAAGTGCCGGCATGAATCCTCCCTCCGTAAATATGCAAAGAAATCTCCAGACAGAGAGGGCATTTAATCTTATGAAATCGCTCATGTCCGAGCGGATACAGGGAGACGCAAACCTGGAGATTTCGTAGGCAGCGTAGGTTTCTTGGACGATCCTTAAGACGCTAGAGACCGAGGTCGCGAGGGTCGACGTCGAGCAGCTCCTGGAGCGAGATCTGGGAGAGCGCGAGAGCAAAAACGGCAAAGAAAAGCAGCATCGCGAGGCCCAGCAGGATGTAGGGCGCCAGCACCACAGCCAGTGCGCGGCGGTTGCTCACGCCGAATCGTTCGCGCACACCGGTCACCGAAAGGATCAAACTGACGAGAAAGGCGAGCACGCCCCCGAAGATCGGCACCACGGAGAACCACTGCCCGCAGAGCACCGAGCCCTGGATCCGCAGCGCGCCATTGTAGGTCACGGGCTCGGGCGACTCGGGACGGTCCTCGATCAGCAGGCGGGCAAAGAGATAGAGACCGGCCGCCGAGATCACCGAACGCAGCAGCAGCAGAAAGGGCGCGAGCAGCAGCATGCCCGAGGCATAGAGAAAGGATTTGGCCGAAAGGGTCCAGACCGAGAAACCGTCTTCCGAGGCCACCAGCCGCTGCATCCAGCGCTCGAGCAGCTGGGCGAGCAGGAAGGAGTTGATCGTCTGGATGAAGAACGAGATCACCGCGGCCGCCCAGGCGTTGCCGATCCCGAAGGCGAGGGAATCGTTCACGCTCATGGCCGGCAGATCGTTGCGGAAGAAGCGGCCCGGCTCCACAAGCACGCGCAGGCATTTGCGCAAGGTCTCGCGAAGCGATCCATCCGACGGGCTGAGATTGACCACCGTATCCATCAGGGCTCTCCCTTCTCTTTGACCACCACTGTTTTATTCGCGTCGTTCGTGAGGTCCTGCAGGCGCACGGGCAGGGTTTTCAGGAGCGGATCTCCCAGCGTACGCACCTCGCCCTCGCTCTCGGTAAGCACGATTTTGCGGTCGTGGGCAAGGAAGCGTGCCTGCAGAAACAGCTTACCACCGCTTTTGGCCTCGAAGATCAGGTCGGGCTTCTGGCCGCGGTAGGCGAGTGCCTCGCGGCTGCGGCTATTCAGGGGAAAGAAGCCCTTGTATTCGGTATCGCGGAGCGAATCGAGGAAGACCCGAAGCCGGTTGAGCGAGAGCAGGCCAGGTATGGGCGTTCCGCCCTCCTGCTTCCATTCCTCCCCGCTCTTTTTGAAGATCGCCTCTTTGCCCTCGCGGGGGAATGTAAGTTTCATTTCGTCCAGCTTGCCGCGCCCCTCTTCGTCGAGCAGGGTGCGGCGGCGGTAATCCAGCAGGTCTTTTTGGAAACGTTCGAAGGGCGAGGCGTCCACAGTAAACACTGTATCCAGCCCGTCGACGAGCGCCAGGCTCTCCTTCGCGCCACGCACAGTGGGCCGGGCGAATAATTTCAGCTGGTGAGCCGTGCCGTCGACGAGAAAGATCTGCAGGTCGAGCTCGGGCTTGCCGGCGAGCGCCTTTTTGGCCTCCGGGCTCTGGCGCGAAGGGGCAAAGACCGTCTTGGCGCTTCCATAGACCACGATGCTGCCCAGGCCCTCGGCCATCGTTTTGCCCGCGGCCACCGGTTTGGGGCGGATCATGCGCCATTCGTCTTTATCGCGGGAGAGAAAGACCTCGCCCTTCTTGTTACGCCAGTTCAAGCCCGAAACGGCCGTAACCTCCACCGTCGGAAAGAGGCGTTTGTTGCGCCAGTGGAAGGGATCCTTAGTGAGCAGGCCCGTAAGATAGGCGGGCACGAGGAAGAGGCGGAGCGGATTTTCGCTCGTGCTCAAATACACATTCGGCCCCGTGGGCGAGGCACGTCCAAACGTAAGAGTAAGCGGCTTCTCCTCGCCCTGAAACTTCAGCTTCACCACGGCCTGGGGCTGGTCGAGGCCGAATTCCTTGGGATCGGGTGCCTTCTCGAAATCCAGCTTGTCGGCTGCCGTGAGGTTGAGGAGGGAGCTAGCGAGCGAGCCCACGGCCGAGGGATCGGCCTTGTCGGCGAGCGGCTTGCTCATCCCCCACTCCCCCGTGCCGTCGAAGGGGCAGCCTTTGTCCTTACGCGCGCATTCCAGGGAAACTTCCTTTGCACCCGAGATCTCAATGCCGCGCAGGCTTTTCCCCTTGAGCCAGACCACATGCGACTCGCGCTCACGTTTTTCGTCCGCCTTTTCCTGGCGGTGCAGGGGATCGAAGAGCGCGAAGGTGCCCAGCACCACGAAGGCCACCATCAGCACGAGGGAGGTGCGGGCGTTCACAGCTTGGCGCGCCTCCAGTAGACGTTCATGCCCACCATCAGCGCGGCCAGGGGCGTGAGGAAGATGCAGATGAAGAGGATGAGGTTCACAGTTTTGTCGTCAAACTGGCGGAGCTGGTCGGGGTCCTCGCGCACCCGGATGCTGATGAAGCGCTCGTCATCGGAAAGCCAGCTGACGGTGTTGAGAATGAGATCGCGGTTGCTGACCTGGCTGAAGGAGCCGTTGGTCATGAAAAAGGTATCGGCGAAGACGACGAACCTCGGCGAGTGGGCCGGCGCCTTCTCCTTGCCTTCGGGCGTCTTGGCCTCCACGGCATATCCGAGGTCCATGCGGCCCATGCGATCCGCCCCCTGGTTGAAGGTGACCTTGCCGCCACGGATGCTGTTCCAGTCGCTTTCGGCCCAGGCGCGGTCGGAGGTCACGGCCAGGGACTGGATTTCAAATTCACCCGGGGATTTCTGCAGGTAGGTGGTCAGCGGGAAGAGGAAGTTCACCGCGTTCGCGGCCATCACGAAATCGCGGGTGATCGGATGGTTGCGGCCGCCCGAGAAGCCGATCAGGATCTGGGGCTCCACGTTGGCGAGCTTGCTGGTGGGGTCCACCAGCATCTCGTTTCTTACCTCCACGCCATAGGGCTTAAGGATCTCGGCGATCTGCCGGCTGCCCTTGGCGAGGCCGCTCTCGTTCACGTCGAGGGTCATGGTGAAAATGGCGCGGCCGCCACCCTTTACCCAGCCGGAAAGGATTTCGAGCTCTTTCGGCAAGAAGGCCTTCTTGGGGCCGGCCACGATCACCATGGCGGCATCGGCCGGAATCTTACCTTCCGTGAGCAGGCTCAGCTCTTTGACGGTATAGCCTTGCTTGGTGAGGTAGTTCTGCAGCTGCGAGAGGGCGGCGGAGTTGTTGTCGCCACCCAGGGGGAACTCGTCGTGGCCGTTGGTGAAGTAGACCGCCACGTCGTTCGAGTGCAGCAGCTTCACGAGGCCGTTGGTCACCGTTTCCTCGCTGGAATCGTCGAGCACTACTCTCTTGGCTTCCCCGAGGGTAAGCACCACCGAGCCCGGGCCCTTCACCCCCATGGTCTGCACCATGGTCGGCCGGCGCACCATATCGACGAACTCGTATTGGAACTTTTTGGTGAAGTGGGCGTAGCGCTTGAGCAGGTCTTCGCCCTTTTCCTTATCGCCCAAATTGGAAAAGAAGAAGGCCTTCACCTCCTGGTTCAGCTCGGAGAGGATTTTCGTGGTCTGCTCGCTGAGGGTATTGGTACGGGCGCGGGTGACGTCTTTGCGCCAGCTGTTTTCCTTGGCGAGCACGTTCAGGAAAACGAGGCAGCCGAGCACGAGAAAGATGATGAGGGCCACGTTCGCGCCGTAGTGGGTGCTTTTCCTGGTGAAGAACTCCACGATGCCGGAGGTGTGGAGGAAAATCCAGTAGGCGGCCGAGAAGGCGGTGATGCCCCAGGCCCCGTAGACCAGCCAGGGATTCAGGTAGAGAAACTGGAAGACGATGGCGACGCAGAGGCCGAAGAGGGCGAGCAGGCCGGGGGCGATGTTGCGGGAATTCAAGCGGCCTCCTTAGTTCACTTCCACGGAGATATTCGTCAGAAAGAGCGCGAATACCGTGAAGCTCAGGTAGTAGATGATGTCGGTGGAATCGATCGCGCCCATGGCGAAGTTGGTGAAGTGGCCAATGAGCGAGAGGCCGTTCAGCACATCGCTCCAGACAGGGCCAGCGCGGTGCGCGGCCCAGGAGATCAGCCAGAAAAAGAGCAGGGTGCAGAACGTGAGCACGGCGGCCACCACCTGGTTGTCGGTGCGCGAGCTCCAGAAGAGACCGATCGCCGTATAGGTGGCGCAGATCAGGAAGACGCCGAAGTAGGAGGCGAGGATCACGCCCCAGTCGGGCCGGCCCACCATCGTAAGGAGCAGCGGGTACACAATGGTAGTCGTTACGATCGCCATGAGCATCACGGTTCCTGCGAGGAACTTCCCGAACACGATCTCGCGCGCCCGCACGGGCGCGGTGAACAGTAGCTCGAAGGTATGGTCGCGCCGCTCTTCAGCAAGCAGCCGCATCGTGAGAAAGGGCGCCACGAACAGCAGCACCACGTTGATGTTGCCGAAAAGCGGGCGCAGGACGTTATCGCTCAGCGTGGGCCGCTGCCCGGCATTGTACTGCATGAAGTTCCCGGCCGACTGCAGGAAGATCGAGAAGAAATTCCCGAACATCAGGCCGACGATCAGGAGGTAGCCCGCGAACACGATATAGGCCGCGGGCGAAGAGAAGTAGGAGCGGAGATCTTTGCGGGCGATCAGGAGAGTGGTGTTCATCGTGCGGCTCCTATACTTGTGCGGGAGTCATGTCCCGCGTGGTCTCGTCGCTCGTGATCAGGCGCACGAAGGCATCTTCGAGGCTGAGGCTTTCCTGCGAAAGACCGAGGAGCCCGGCGCCCTCTTGCACGCAGAGCTCGGCCACGTCCTGGCGCACATCGGAGCCCTTGGCGCATTCAACCAGCACACCGTACTCCCCCACCACCCCGGCGTCTTCCTCGCGGGCCGTAAGCACGCCGCGCAGGGAGTTGAGCTTCGGGAGCAGGGAGGCGGGGCTCTTGCGCAAGGTAACGATGAGGCGCGCGTTCGACTGCATGCGCGAGGCGATGCCCTGAAGGGTGTCTTCGGCCACTACATGGCCGCGGTCGATCACGACGACGCGCGAGCAGGTGGCCTGCACCTCGGGCAGGATATGCGTCGACAGAATCACGGTATGTTCGCCGCCGAGCCCCTGGATCAGGTTGCGGATCTCGATGATCTGCTTGGGATCGAGGCCCACGGTTGGTTCGTCGAGGATGAGCACGGGCGGATTGTGGGCGATCGCCTGGGCGAGGCCCACGCGCTGCCGATATCCCTTCGAAAGGTTGCCGATGAGACGCGTTTTTACGTCGGCGATTCCGCATTTCCCCATCGCATCGGAGATTGCGGCCGCCACGCGGTGCTTGGGCACCCCATGCAGGCGGGCGGCGAATTCGAGATAATCCTGCACGGACATCCCGCTGTAGACGGGCGGATTCTCCGGCAGGTAGCCGAGCGAGGCCTTGGCCTGCAAGGATTGGGCGGCCACGTCGAAGCCGTTCACGATGGCCGTGCCGGACGTAGCCGGCATGAAGCCACTGAGGATTTTCATCGTGGTGCTTTTGCCGGCGCCGTTCGGGCCGAGAAAGCCGAGGATCTCTCCCTTTTTGACGGAGAAGGAAACATTCTGGATCGCGGCCCGGCCGCCTCCATATGTTTTCGAAAGCGCTTTGACCTCGATCATGGCCTAGGGCCTCACCAGCTGGAGCTCGCGCTCCTTCATCTGCCGGACGAGCTCAGCCACGGCGAGCGCGCGGTGGCTGAATTTCCCTTTTTCCTCGGCGCTGAGTTCGGCGAAGGTTTTGCCGCCAGCGGCGTCAGGAATAATAATCGAGTCGTAGCCGAAGCCACCGGCTCCGGATTCCTTCTCGGCAATCCGCGCTACACAAACTCCCTCTGCCACGAGGATCACTCCCTCCACCATCAGCACGAGCACGCAGCGCATGCGCGCCTTGCGATCGCTCTTGCCCTTGAGCAGCTCCAGAACTTTCCGGCGGTTGGCGGCGTCCTGCGATTCGCGCGCGCCGGGTTTCCCAAAATGGGCGGAGTGCACGCCGGGCTCACCTTTGAGAGCGTCGATCTCGAGGCCGGAATCATCGGCGAAGGTGGGCAGCTTGCAGGCCTGGAAGGCAGCGTGGCATTTGCGGAAAGCGTTTTCGCAATAGCTAGCCCCCGGCTCCATGCTTTCCACCTGCGCGAGGAAGGAAGAGTTGCGGACAAAACTTTCAAAGGGAGCGAGCTGGATTTTGTAGGCGGCGAAGAGCGCCTGAAACTCCGCTTGCTTGCCAGCATTGAGACTGGCGAGCACTAAACCATTCGAACTACGCATGCGGTTCTCCTACGGTTGCGGCGGGTTTGTCTCAAAAGGGTAAACCGTGTAGGAAAATTGTCAATGATATCAATGAGAAGTTGAAGCGTAGCGCCATTCCCTCGACGATAAATGGAAAACAGGCGTCTCCGAAATAAATCAGGGTGATTTGCTCGGTTATTTTTTATTCTCGTGTAATTTCCAGTATTTTCTCTCCTTACAATGCTCAAGTGGGGGGTGC
>DATBTF010000134.1:0-12008 GCA_036559405.1 Bdellovibrionota bacterium | reverse complement strand
TGTAGCGGATCACGTCGAAGCCAAGCTGGGGGTGTTTGTCGATGATGGGCGAGACAGTTTTGCTATCGTAGAACTCCATCTTACGCTGATAGGAGCCCGTAACCTTTGCCCATAGCTCGCGCGTCCTGGCCGGCACGCTCTCCAGAGCCTTCACGGTGTGGGAAAATGTGGTGCGGCCTCCCTGGCTTGCTCCCGGCGCCTTCACGCAGTGGAAGATCTGGTACTCCGGAACCTGCGGACGGTACATGCCATCCCAGTGGAGGGGCACGTAGTTGTTGTCGAAGATGTGGTCTTCGGGATTGTTCTGTTCCACGAGCTCGAGCACCTTGCCGAAGGGCCAGAGGCTGATCGTGCCCCAGCGTTCGCACCAGGAGGCGAACTCCTCGCCGTTTTCAAATGGTTTGAATCCGCGCAGCAGCACGAAGTTGTCGCGCTGGAAGAGCTTGCGCAGCTCTTCGAGATCGAGTTCGCGCACGTCCGTACCGCGAACCGTAGCCTGCACCACCGAGCCGAAGGGTTTCAGTCGCGAGATTTCGTACTTCATGGCGGGCCTCAAATCACCCGGAGGACCCTGCGTCTCTCCGGCAGCTCGAAATGGCTGGGACGTCCAGACGATTGTACCATGCGGGCGCCCAGAGCTTCCGCCTTGGCGCGTTTCAGCAGCACGGTATTTTCCCCGAACTTCACGGCCACGCCGTGCCAGGGAGTCATCCAGCTCCCGGCTTTGAGCAGCATGATGCCTAGCTTGGCCGAGCCACACGTTTGCGGGTGGATCGAAAGGCGAACGGCGTCCGGGAAACGTTCGGCGACCAGCTCGCTCCAGGCATTGCTCCGGCGGATCACCTCGTAGGCGCGCACTTTGCAGTCCTTCTGGATCGCGGTGCGGCTCTGGGTCTGCCCAGGATGGGAGGCGTCTTCCACGAGAAAGCGCGTGATTCCGAGGTACATTCTATGGGCGTCGGCATCCTCGCGCGCGCAGCCCTCGAGGCCTCCGCGGCGGACTTTCATTTGTAAAGACTCGAGTGACGCTCCAAAATTCTCCATCAGGTGCGTGCGCATCTGATCAAAATTCACGTCTTCGTAAATTTCGTCGAGGTTGAAGGTGGAGAGTTTGGTGAGGCCGAGCTCGCGGATCATGGCGGAAATCTCGCGCTGGTAGGCGGAAACATCCTCTTCCCGCATTCCTACGATGTCGCTGAACACGCGTCCGTCGGAGCAAAGGATCATCGCAGCGCCGGGAGCGTAGATCTGCTGGATCCGCTCGCAGAGCTGCTGAAGGAACTCGAGCGATTCGCGCTCGGCAAGATCGGGAAGGTGACCGAGCACCTTCGCGGTATTCGGAGACTTGCCAGGGAAGGCAGGCAGAACGAAAGTGACGGGGATGTTCTGCTCCACTGCTGTCACCACTTTGCTGAGATGCGGGGCCAGGCAGGCGGGGCAATAGGCCGAACATTTGGGAGCTCCAGCGCTGCGGCGGTGCTGCATCAGTTCAGCCATCACGCGGAGGGCAGTTTCATTGGCCCACTGATCCGGGGCCAGGCTTGCGAGCTGGGAAGCTAGGGCTTTGGGGGCGAATGGAGTGGTCATGGCGGCGTTCCTTTTCATAAACAGAACTTATCAACCATGGCCGTTTCGATAAAATCACATCCCCTTATGTGTGTAATAAGGATGTTAAATAATTGGCTGTATTTATTGGATTTTTTGTATTTTCAGGACGGATTCCGCAGGCACTGATGCATTGCCGCCGCCATTTTTCTGCCCTCGGCGATCGCCCATACGATGAGGGAGGCGCCCCGCTTGGCATCGCCGGCCGCGAAAACTCCGGGTGCGGATGTCCGGAAGCGTTCGTCGGCGGATATATTCCCCCGCCCGTCCAATGCCAGCTCGTGCTCGGCGAAGAGCTGCGTGCGGATGCCGGTGAAACCCATCGCCAGGATCACGAGATCAGCGGGGAACTCGAGGTCGGCCTCACCGGAGCGCTCGAACCTTCCCCCTTGCCAGCGGATCCGCTCCGCCACGAGCTTTTCCACTCTTCCGCGGCTGCCGTGGAAGCGCTTGGTGGAGAGCGACCATTCGCGCGTGCCGCCTTCTTCGTGAGCGTGGGAGGAGCGGAGCACGAGCGGCCAGAGCGGCCAGGGAGTGGCGGAGTCACGCACAAGAGGCGGGCGGGGCAGCAACTCGAACTGCTGCACGGAACGCGCGCCTTCGCGGAGCGCCGTGCCGAGGCAGTCGGAGCCTGTGTCGCCACCGCCGAGAATGACCACGTTTTTCCCGCGCGCGCTCAGAGTGCCTTGCCGGGTCTCACCGGACTGCAGCCGGTTGCGGCCCACGAGATAGTCCATGGCGAAGTGGATGCCCTCGAGTTCGCGCCCCGGCGCCTGCAGGTCGCGCGGCTGCTCCGCTCCCACGGCCAGGCCCACGGCATGGAACTTAGTTCGCAGATCCGTGAGCGTGAAGTCGCGCCCGAGAGCCGAGGAGGTGCGGAAGACCACGCCTTCCGCTTCGAGTTGGTGGAGGCGGCGGTCGATCCGCCACTTCTCGATCTTAAAATCGGGGATGCCGTAGCGGAGCAGCCCTCCCGGCCGGCTCGCCTTTTCGAATACCGTTACGGAATGCCCGAGGCGCGCGAGCTCCTGGGCGGCGGCGAGGCCGGCGGGGCCTGAGCCCACGATGGCGATTTTTTTCCCTGTGGACTCAGCGGCCTTCTGGGGCGTGATCCAGCCGCGCTCGAAACCCCGTTCCACGATCGCCCACTCAATGCTTTTAATCGCCACGCTTTCGGAATGGAGACCCAGCACACAGGCGGATTCGCAGGGCGCAGGGCAGAGGCGTCCCGTGAATTCAGGGAAGTTATTCGTGGCATGGAGGCGGGCAAGGGCGTCGCTCCAGTTTCCCGCTGCCACGAGCTCGTTCCAGCGCGGGATCTCGTTGCCGAGCGGGCAGCCGGTGTCGCCCTGGCAGAAGGGCACTCCGCAGTCCATGCAGCGCAGGCCCTGGCGGCGGTTCTGGGTTTCGCCGGCCGAGCGGTGGATTTCCTTCCAGTCCGTCCTCCGTTCCACGGTGGCGCGGTAGCCGGGAACTTCGCGGGGCAGGCTGCGAAAGGCGTTTTGTTTATCCATACAGCACCTGCTCCTGTGCGGCCACGGGAACGGGAGGGCTGCGCTCCGGCTGAAGCTGTGCGAGAGCACTCCTGTACTCAGCGGGCACGATCTTCACGAAGGCGGCCAGTGCCGTTTCCCAATGGTTCAGCAGCGCCTCAGCCATTCGGCTGCCGGTGAGCTGCCAGTGACGGTCGATGGTGCTGAAGAGAAAGGCGGAGTCGTCGAAGCCGGCCACCGGCTCGGGAAGGGCCTGGGCGGGATGGCAGAGGGAGCGAAGGCGGCGGTGGGGGTCGTAAACATACGCAGTGCCGCCCGACATTCCCGCGGCGAAGTTCTTGCCTACGGGCCCGAGCACGATCACGTCTCCACCCGTCATGTATTCGCAACCATGCTCGCCCACGCCTTCCACGACAGCAAGGGCCCCGCTATTGCGCACGGCGAACCGCTCGCCGGCGGCACCGGCGAGAAACAGCTCTCCCGAAGTGGCGCCATAGAGGCAAGTATTGCCGGCGAGCACGGGGATGGCCTCCATGGCCGGTGAGCGCCGGCTTCCGAAGATGCGGATGGAACCGCCGCTCAATCCCTTGCCTACGTAGTCGTTCGCTTCGCCCTCGAGGTTGAGAACGATTCCGCGGGCGAGAAAGGCGCCAAAGGACTGTCCGGCCGTACCTGTGAGCTCGAGCCTGAGTGTGTCGGGAGGCAAGCCGCCCGCGCCCCAGGCTTTTGCCACGTGATAGGAAAGCAGCGTTCCCGTGGAGCGGTCGGAATTGCGAATGGTGCGCCGGAGACGCAAGCTTTCCTTTTTCACGATCGCCGGCAATGCGAGCGGCAGCAGATCTTCGTCGAGGGCTTTTTGCGGACGGGGGGAGCGCTGCCCGCCGAAGCGGAAGGCGGAGCGATGGCCTGGGATTCGCGATTCCGCTTTGGCCAGGATGCGACTGAGGTCGAGGCCGCTCGCTTTGCCTGCCGGGATTCGCGCCTCGAGGCAGTCCACGCGGCCGATGGCTTCATCGAGAGAGCGGAAGCCTAGGGAGGCAAGCAGTGCGCGCACCTCTTCGGCCACGAAATGGAAATAGCGGATGAGGTACTCCGGCTGCCCGTTGAATTTCGCGCGCAGCTCGGGATCCTGCGTGGCCACGCCCACCGGGCAGGTGTTCAGATGGCATTTGCGCATCATCACGCAGCCTTCCACGATCAGGGGCGCGGTGGAAAATCCGAACTCGTCAGCGCCCAGCAGGGCTGCCACTAAAACATCACGTCCCGTTTTGAGCTGACCATCGGCCTCAAGCCGCACCCGCGCGCGCAGCCCGTTTGCCACTAGCGCCTGCTGGGTTTCCGCCAGCCCGAGCTCCCAGGGCGAACCCGCGTGCTGGATCGACGAAAGAGGCGAGGCTCCGGTGCCTCCGCTATCGCCGCTGATCACGATTTTGTCGGCATAAGCCTTGGCCACACCGGCGGCGATCGTTCCCACCCCGCTTTCGGCCACGAGCTTTACGGAAACAGCCGCCACCGGGTTGCTGTTTTTGAGGTCGAAGATGAGCTGCGCGAGGTCTTCGATGGAATAGATGTCGTGGTGGGGAGGAGGTGAGATGAGGGTGACGCCCGGAGTGGAGTGGCGCAGGCGCGCGATCTCTTTGTCCACCTTATGGCCTGGGAGCTGCCCGCCCTCGCCGGGCTTCGCGCCCTGGGCCATTTTGATCTGCAGCTCGGAGGCGCTTGAGAGATAGTGCGCGGTGACGCCGAAGCGGCCAGACGCAATTTGCTTGATGGCGGAGTTGCGGGAATCGCCCCTCTCGTCGGGGGCAAAACGGCGGCTGTCTTCGCCACCCTCGCCGGAATTAGAGCGCGCGCCCAGGCGGTTCATCGCCACTGCCAGGGTCTCATGCGCCTCTTTTCCGAGCGCACCGAACGACATCGCACCCGTGCTGAAGCGTTTCAGGATCGATCTTACCGGCTCCACCTCGTCGACAGGAATGGCGCCAGCTTTTGACTTCAGGTTCAGCAGGCCGCGAAGCGTGGAGGCCGCACTCAAGGCATCGGCCGCTTCAGAGAACTCCTGGTAGGTGAGCGGATTGTTCTCGCGGGTGGCGATCTGCAGCTTGGCGATCGTGGTGGGATTCCAGAGATGCGTCTCCCCCCCAGGGCGGTAGTGGATCTGCCCGCCGAGCGTGAGCTGGGCGGGCAGGCTGCTGCCTTCCGGAGTGAGATTCCCCTGGGCATGCCGGCGCAGTGTTTCCTCCTCCAGCTCGTGGAAGCCGAGGCCTCCGATCGCGGATGAGGCGGAAGGAAAGCATTCCTCGGTGATCTCCCGGCCGAGGCCGAGGATCTCGAAAATCTGGGCGCCACAGTAGGAGGAAATCGTGGAGATACCCATCTTCGCAAGAATTTTTCGCAGCCCTTTTTCCACGGCTTTGAGGAAGTTCGCTTCCGCTTCGGCGGCGCTGGAGAGAAGCGTTCCTTCTTCGGCCAGGCGGGAGGCGATGGCTGGCAGCAAATAGGGATGAACGGCCTCCGCGCCGAATCCGATCAGGCAGGCGAAGTGGTGCACGTCGCGTGCCTCACCCGTATCGACGATGAGCGAAGCTTCGGTGCGCAGCCCGATGCGGATGAGGTGATGGTGCACGGCGGAGAGAGCGAGAAGGGCTGGGACGGGAGCCGCATCCGCTCCACCGGCGCGGTCGGAGAGGATCAGTAGCTCGCATCCCGAGCGAACGGCCGCTTCCGCCTCCGTACAAAGCTCCCGCACCCGCGTCCGGAGCGCACCTTGCTTCTCCGTGGGAAAGAGAAGGGAAACGGTATGTGCTCTGAGGCCGGCACAGCTGAGCGCTTCGAACTGGCCGGTTCCCAGCACGGGGCCCTTCAGCTTGATCCGCTTGCGGCCGTCGGCCGTGAGAGAAAAAAGATCAGCCCGGGGACCGAGCAGGGAAGTAAGGGACATCGCGACCTGTTCCCGCTCGGAATCGATGGGGGGATTCGTTACCTGTGCGAACGTTTGCCGGAAGTAACGGAAGATCGGCTGCGGAAGTTCAGAAAGCACGGCCAGTGGTGTGTCGTTGCCCATGGAGGAGACAGCTTCTTCCCCTTTCTGCAGCATCGGCAGCAGCACGCGGGTCAGTTCTTCCGCCGTATAGCCGTAGCGGCGCAGAGTGGGCGCCAGCTCTCCGGAGAAATTCGCGCTCTCAGAGGTTTCGACGGCCGGAAGCTCGCGCGATTCCTCCTTCACCCACTGGCCAAAGGGCTGGGCGCCGGCGAAACGGTCGCGCAGCTCGCGGTTTCCGTAGAGGCGCTTTTCTTTGAGATGGAAGGCGAGCAGCTGGCCAGGGCCGAGCTTGCCCCGCTTCACCACCTGCGAGGCGGGTGTATCGAGCACTCCCGCTTCGGATGCGAGGATGAGGGTGCCATCCGTGAGCACCTGATAGCGGCAGGGACGCAGGCCGTTCCTGTCGAGGCAGGCGCCCACCCAGTGGCCGTCGGAGAACCCGAGGGCCGCGGGGCCGTCCCAGGGCTCGAGGCGGTGGGAGTGAAAGGAGTTGAAAGCGGTGCGGGAGGTGCCGTGCACGCTCTGTCCCTCCCACACCTCGGGAACGGCCATCATCAGGGCATGAGGCAGCTCCCTTCCGCTGAGGGTGAGGAGCTCCACGAGATTGTCGAGACTTTGTGAATCGCTCTGGCCGGGGCCGATCAGGGGTAACAGGGCGGAAGACTTCGCGGGATGCAGCTGAGTTGAAATCCCACGCTCCCGCGCTTTCATCCAGCTCAAGTTTCCCTTCAAGGTGTTGATCTCGCCGTTATGGCAAAGGAGGCGGTAAGGGTGCGCGAGCTCCCAGGCTGGCAGTGTGTTCGTGCTGAAACGTGAATGCACGAGCGCGAAGGCGCTCTGCATGTCCGGATGGGAGAGCTCGGGAAAATAGCGCTCGAAATCCTCGGGAAGCAGCAGCCCTTTATAATGGAGTGTCTGGGAAGAAAGGCCGGCCAGGTAGAACTGCCGCAGCGGCAGGCCGGTGAGGGGGTCACGCGCGCCGCTCGCTTTGCGGAAGGCGCGCTCGGCTCTCTGGCGCAGGCGGTAAAGGGCCAGGGGGAATGCGGCGGCGTCCTGCCTTTTCCGCCCGCTCAGCGGGGCCACGAACCACTGCCAGATCGCGGGTTCGGTGAGGCGGGCCTGGGTGCCCAGCGCGGAAGATGAGGTTTCCACCCGTCGTTCTCCGAGAAAGGCGAGCCCTTCTTCCTCCGCGAGGGAGGTGAAGTTTTTCCGCAAGGTCTCATGCTCCGATTTTTCCCGCGGCAGAAAAACCGTGCCTACCGCGTAGGCCCCAGGAGCGGGAAGGAAGTTCAGGCCTTCCTGGCCGCGAAAAAAATTGTCGGGAATCTGAAGGAGAATTCCTGCGCCGTCGCCAGTTCGGCCATCGGCGCCCACAGCTCCGCGGTGTGCGAGCCGGCGGAGAATGCCGAGCGCGCCGGTCACCACCGAGTGCCTGGCGGTGGCGCTTCCGTCGACAATCAAGCCGAGCCCGCATGCATCTTTGTCGACGGTGGGATCGTAAAGCCCGCGCGGATCCGCGCCCTGGATTTCTTCTTTCATGGATTTTCCTGAACAATCAGCGGTTGGCAAAGGAGCGTTCCCTCTAATCTCACTAATTCATGTGCGAAGAATTTTTGAAACAAAAAAATTATTTCGAGTAAAAACTCTAAGTAAATTTTTTACTCTACGTGAGCAAACTCTCTAAACGAATACTTGCTCTAGAAAAACACAGTTTCGCCATATTGCATTTTGCCTGCAACTTCTTTTATTTTCTAAACAGGATTCGCTGTGGCGCTTTTGATTGTAAATAAAAAATTTTTATAAGGAGATCTATGGGAACTACGCAGGCTTTGAACTCGGGGGATATGTCGTGGGTGATCACGGCTTCGGGACTGGTACTCCTGATGACGCCGGGTCTGGCGCTCTTCTACGGGGGAATGGTGCGCCGGAAGAACCTTGTTTCCACGATGTTCCAGAGCCTCGTCTCGATGGCAGCGCTCAGCCTCTTATGGGTGCTGGTTGGTTTCAGTCTGGCATTCGGGCCCAGCTGGCACGGCCTGATCGGCAACCCATTCACGCACTTCGGATTCGCGGGCGTTGGCCTGGAGCCGAATGCCGCATTCGCCGCCACCATCCCTTTCGCGCTCTTTGCTCTGTTTCAGATGAAGTTCGCGATCATCACTCCCGCATTGATCACAGGCGCCTTCGCCGAGCGGGTGCGCTTTAAAGCCTATCTGCTGTTCGCCACCTTCTTTCACCTTTTCGTTTATGCGCCGGTGGCTCATTGGGCGTGGCATCCCGATGGCTTCCTGAGAAAACTCGGGATGCTCGATTTCGCAGGAGGAACAGTGGTGCACATTACCGCGGGCATCGCTGCCCTTGTTTCGGCGCTGGTGATGCGCCAGCGCGCGGAACAGGAATCGGCACCCACGAACATTCCCTTCGTGCTGCTCGGCACGGGGCTGCTCTGGTTCGGCTGGTTCGGTTTCAACGCCGGCTCGGCTCTTGCGGCCAACGGCCAGGCTGTGCAGGCCTTCCTGACCACCAACACCGCCTGCGCCGCCGGCATGCTCGCCTGGCTCGCGCTCGACTGGTACCACAAGGGTAAGCCTTCAGCCCTGGGCGCTTGCATCGGCGCCGTGGTGGCGCTCGTGGCGATCACGCCTGCGGCTGGATATGTGTCCGTGGGCGCGAGCTTTCTGATCGGCATCATCGCCCCGATGGTGAGCTATCTGGCGGTTGTGCTCCGCTCGCGCACAGCGATCGATGATACGCTCGATGTGTTTCCCTGCCATGGCGTGGGCGGGATCGTGGGCATGATCGCCACGGCGGTGTTCGCCCAGGAAGGCGGATTGATCACCGGCAACTCCCATCTTTTCGAGATGCATCTTCTCGGCCTGGCGATCGTCGTGAGCTATACGGCTGTGGTTTCTTATGCTGGACTGCTGCTGATCCGCGCCTTCACCGCTCTCGAGGTGAGCCCGGCGGACGAGGCGCTCGGACTCGACCTGCACGAGCACGGGGAGTCTGTGGGCAGTTCGCTGGAACCCCAGGCATGGCTGGCCCGCGAAAGCTTCAAGCTTGAAGAGCGGATCCGGGCCGTGACCGATCTGGCAGTGACGGACCACGCTGGCGTTTAGATTTTAGTAGCTAAACTCCTGGATTGGATTGACCGAACCAGTCCCCCGCTGACACAATGGGAAAAATCAAGGGAGGAACTTATGAAGTCGATTCTGCTTTTCAGCCTATTATTGTCCGGTGCCTTTGTTTCCGCGGGTGCGTTTGCGAAAGACGATATCATTCCCCGTACATCCTGCACGGCCTTGGATAGCGCCGGTGTGCGTTTCTATGGCTGGGGAAATAACGGAGTCCAGGCAGGACGCGAAGCCTACCGGAACTGCACCTATCGCTCGCGCGTGGGCGGCTGCTATGTAACCAAGAACTGCCCTGGTTACCATGATCGTTCGACCGAGAACTGATTGCCGGCCTTCCCTGGCCGGTTCCAGGGATCTGAAAAAAATGCCTTCGAGCGGAAACGTTCGAGGGCTTTTTTGTTCCATATAGAGTGCAGGCCTGTGGATTCCGTGTAGCGGAAGCTAAGTTCTTGAAAAGAAACGAAAGAAATTACCTTCATAGATCTCAATGATTCCCACTATTTAGCCGATAGTTATTCAGGGCTTTGAAAGCAATTTTCCTTGGGAAACTATGAAGCGACTCAACTATCGTTCTCACCTTCGTCTTATCGGATTACTTTTTCTGTCCATCACGAGCGCGCCAGACCTGGCTCTTGGTGGCGCCGCCGAGCAAACCTGCGACCTCGAATCGTTTCGCGATATCGCCGCTCGCCGCCACGCTCTAGCCGCTCAGAAAGGGAAGAAATCCGAAGCCGGTCTGCCGTCGTCGGCAGTCAGGGAGCTGGAACAGGCGGAAAGAAACCTCAATAAGCTCGGAGAAACTCCGTCGCAGAACTTCGTGCGCGCTGTCGACGATGTGCCCGAGGGTCTGAGCGAAGAGCTGGCCCATCTGAACTTCCGTCCGGCCCGCAATTCGGCCGTTGGAGACACCTATCGAGCCGCGCGCCGCATGTTCGAGCGCGGACCGGAAGCGCCTACTCCCGCTGCCTCCGTACGCGCACCTGTGAGTCTGAAGGAAACCCGTGCCTTTACGGCGGCAAGAGCGAAGTCGTGGGTGAGTGAAAACAAATGCCTTTCCTGCCATACGGTGCTTCCGCTCGCCTTCAATTATCGCCATGGTGGAACCGTGGATGCCGCCACGGCGGGAGCCATGGACGAAGTCCGCAGGTATATCGAAGGCCGTGCGGACAATTTCATGAATCGGAGCGCCTGGTATGGTTCGCGCGAAGGGCATTCGTCCGAAGCAGTGATCAGCGCCTTGATGGTCGCATCGGAAGAGACCGGAAGACAGGCTCCCTCGACCCTGGCCCGGAAGGTTGCCAAAAATCTGCGGCAGATCCAGGAACAGGATGGCTCATTCCGCTGGCTGGATAAAGGCCGGGAACCTTTCGAATCGACTCGCGGCAAGCTTTTCGGAAACGCCATGGCCGCTCACGCGTTCGCGCGAACCAATCCTTTCATCCTGGAGGAGGCGGAAAACGTCGCGGCGTTCAAGGCGCTCAAGGGCTATTTGCGCAAAGAGGCCAAGCGCAGTGACCTCAACCTGATGGACAAGGCCACTCTGCTCTGGGCTGATAGCGCCCGTTCTGATCTGGTTGCTGAAAGAGTGCTTTCGGAAACCCAGGCAGCGAAATTCGCAGACGAAATTTTTGCCGCGCAGGAAAGCAGCGGCGGGTTTTCCATGGAGAAACTCACCGGCTGGAACAAGAAAAAACCCGGAATCGCCGGTAAGCCGGATTCCCTGGCCACCTCCTATGTTCTCAATGCCCTGGAAGACACCAAGGCCGGGATGCCTGGCACGGCAACACGCGCGAAAATGGACAAAGGCCTCGACTGGCTCGCAGGGCAAAGGCGGGCCGACGGAACATTCGAGGCGTCTTCGGTAAACTTTAACAACGATTTCAGCCACGGCTTGATGACCGACTTCGCGAGCAATATGAGCTCGTCGGTGCTCGAAAGAACCGGGCGCGGTCATTCGCTGGAAAATGGCGAGGTGCTCGCCGCTGCCCGCTCGGCTCCGGGTGAAGGAGTTTCGGCCCGTGGACCTCCTGGTGGCGCGCTTTCGGAACGGGAAGTGCTGCGCTCCAAGGCGCTCGAGGCACTCGAGCCCCTGCGTGGAAACAGCCAGGTTACGGCTGCTGAACTCGATTCGATTGAACGGGCCCACAATGTGGGCCTGGGCCAGGTGGGCCGCGACGGCGACCTGGCAGGCCTGGGCAACTATACCGATGCCCAGCTGAGAGAGAAATCCAAGATCCTGCAGAACGCGGGCTTCACCTCCGAAGAACGCCGCGCACTGATGGAAAACGAGGTCGTGGGCCGGCCGCGTGCCCGCGCCACCGCAACGGCTACTGAGCCCGTTTTCGCTGTACCGGAAAACAAGTTCACCAAAACCCTCAAGATCAAGCCTGACCACTTCGCGACGGTGAAGAGGGTGGCTAAGAAATATGGGGTCGACAATCTCGCGGATAAGAACTGGCGGGGTGCTGTAAATACCGTTCACGACTCGATCGCCCAGATGCCCCGGAAAACCGCCCTTCAGAAGGGCGAACTCATGGCGCAGTTCGGAGCGGATCTCGACAAAACTGTGATCGGCAAGCTCACCAAGGACCAGCGCAAGAGCGTGAACTATGCACTGGGGATGGCCGTCACGAAGCTTGAGGCATTCCAGCCTGAGGACTTCACCCGGGTTTCAAGGGACAGCTTCCGCTTCCACAGAAGTGCGGAGTCCGCTGTATCCTTCGATCGCTACCT
>DATBTF010000133.1:0-2727 GCA_036559405.1 Bdellovibrionota bacterium | reverse complement strand
CGAGCCAACGGAAATCCCCTTGGCCAAGAGATGGATTTCCGAGCTCAGACGCACCCTCGGAGGCCCGCATTTCCTCGAAAAAGACCAATGTTTTGCGGGTTTTCTCGATGGGCGCCGGAATCAGGCCTACCTTTGTGCCCAGCTCAACGAACTGATCGCATTCTTCCGCGATCTCCGGGCTCCCGGACTGTGGGAAAAAGGCTACGACATTCCCGAGCATTGCTCGGTGGAAAATCTCGGGCCACCCCTGCTCAATCGCATCCATCACCATTTCGAGACTCTCCGGGGCCAGCTTTGGAACCCGAGCTCTTATGTGCACGGCTTGAGCCCTGCCGGCAGCAATGCGGTCCGGCGTCTGAACGTTCTGGTGCATCAGCTGGAGGCCCTGGAACATTCCAAAAGCCTGAGAAAGTCCGAGGGCCGGATCTGCCCGTACAGCTCGGTGCACTTCCTGGAGCCCAAATCCAACAATCCCTTGCCGCTCGAAGACGAGGACTACGATTTCTTTTCCTTCGAGGAATCCTTCGGCCTGATCCAGATGCACTACTGCCAGATCGGGAAGACCCATTTGCATGCCTGGTCGGATGGCGACACCGACATTTTCGACGAGAACATCAACAACCTGCGAGTCTTCTCGGCCGGCTTCGCCATCGGCTGGACAGAGCATCTGGCCGGCGTCAAAAGATATGATCCGTTCCTGGAATGGTTGAAAGCGCGCGGAGTGGCCCTCACGGGGAAAAACTACTTCGTGGACCGCTACGGCAACAAGCAGGGCCTGGGATACCTGAACGTGGGCCGTATTCCCCTACGCCAGTTCGGTGGGCGCTCACCTGCCGAGATCCAGACGCTCGTAGGCCTTCACGACGACATTTATAAAATTCGATTGCACGAAAACGGCCAGGTGCTCGAGCGCACTTACGATTACCGTGTGGACGACCGCAACTATGATGAGCTGATCGTTCAGGCGTTTCCTAAAAGCTGAAAATCTATCGTTTGTAAGGGGCGGGCACCGATGCCGGCGCTTTTTTCTGTGCGGGTGCGCCTGGCAGGGAGAAGACCTTTGTTTTTATGTCGCCAGGCACTCCTAGAAAGAACGGCTGGTGGGACTTGCCCATCGATAGCGTGTTCCCTTTATCGTCGAACGCGAAGACCTCGAGATCGTATGTGCCCCGGGGTATTTCTGTGCTCAGGCCCATCGTGGCTTTTGTTCCCGTTAAATTCTGCACCTTCAGGACTTTGCCTTCCGTAGAAACGATGGCGATTCGAGTTTGCAGAAACGAAGGCACGTTCTCTATCACCAGCTCAATGTCCAGTTCGTCGTTGAAGACAGCGGCGCGGGAAGTGGCTTCGGTCAACCGCCATTCCGATTCTTGCAGCCGGAAGACCTTGAAACGCGCTGAGGGATTCTTGTCCGGCTTGCAGCTGGAGGAATACAGGATGACCGCCTTGGCGGCATCCGCCGCGCAGGAGTTTTCAAACGTTGTGAGTGCGCCGGTCGCGATGGCGCAAACCGAGGGGCTGTCCCATCCGCAGTTTCCGGTAGGATTTCCGAGCGCAATCTTTTCGGCAGCGGCAGGTACTCTCACGGCAGGGGCAACCGGGGGAACCGGCAGCGAAGGCGCGCTTGCTACTGGAGCCGCGGCCACCGGTGCCGGTGCTTGCTTGGGTGACAGATTTGTGGGAGCGACCATTTGCTGAGCGACCTGCTCCCATTGAGGGACCTTGGTATTCTCGAAGTACCATGCTCCGCCCAGGCACAAAATCACAGCGGCTGCGATCCATACGCCCTTATTCGAGGATTGAGGCGGAACATTTTCAATGCTTACTTTCGGCGGAACAATGCTTCCTTTCGGCGTAGGTTTGAAATTGGGCCGTATCGTTTCCTGGGTATTTCTTTCTCCAGCGAAGGCAATTTCGGCCTTGGTGCGAACCCACTCTGGCTGCAGGGAAACCGCAGATTCTAACGGCAGGTCAATGGAGTCGGCACCACGTATCACGTCCGGGGGAGTGGCCGCGGGCATTTCAGCGTGCATCTTTTGGTAGACTTCCGCATTGTCCCTCTCAATGGCACGTCCAAGTGTCGCTTCAATGAACTTCGCGGCGTTTGCGGTCCCGTAGCCGGGGCAGAGGGCGTTCAGAATGCGATCGAGCTCAGAGGCAAACTGCTGGGCGGACTGATAGCGTGCATCCGCAGGGCGCTGGAGGGCCTTCATGACGACAGCGTCCAAGGATTTTGGAACGGAAGGTTTCACGGCCGAAGGCGGAGGGATGGGTTTTTCGCTTACGTTCTTGATCGCCAGCAGGGGCTGTTCCGAAGCAAAGAGCTTTTGGCCCGTGAGCAGTTCCCAGAGCACGATCCCGGCAGTAAAGATGTCGGTTCGGTTATCGAGTTCCTCTCCGCGGGCCTGTTCGGGCGCCATGTACGCCGGTTTGCCCTGAAAGCTCCCCTCGCTGGAGCTGTCGCGTGACATCATCTTGGCGATGCCGAAGTCAAAGAGCTTGACCTCACCTTCGTAGCTGAAGATCACGTTTTGGGGCGAAATATCCCGGTGGATAATGCCCACGAATTTTCCCGAAACGTTGTCCTTCAGGTTATGCGCATAGGCGAGCACTTTGCAGACATCGCGCATTACATAACAAGAAAAATCGAAGGGGATAGCGGTGCCGGTGGCGGTGCAATGGCTGGCCAGCGCATCGAGGGTTTTTCCATGCACGTATTCCATGGCC
>DATBTF010000132.1:0-10804 GCA_036559405.1 Bdellovibrionota bacterium | reverse complement strand
GGCGCCGCGCCCGGGCCGCCGCCGTAAATATGATTCCGACCTCCACGGGTGCGGCCAAAGCGATCGGCCTCGTGCTCCCCAAGCTTAAAGGCAAGCTGGACGGCACGGCGATCCGCGTGCCCACGCCGAACGTGAGCCTTGTGGATCTCTCGGTGGTGCTGGCGAAGAAAACCAGCAAAGAGGAAGTGAACAGCGCGATGAAAAAGGCCGCCGAAGGCGCCCTCAAGGGCGTGCTGCAGTATTGCGACGAGCCGCTGGTGAGCTCGGACTTCAACGGCAACCAGCATTCGTCTATTTTCGACGCGGACTGCACCATGGTTTCTGACGGCGACCTCGTGAAGGTGCTGTCTTGGTACGACAACGAGAGCGGCTACTCGGCCCGCCTCGTGGAGCTGGCCGCGATGCTCGGGAAAAAACTGTGAGCGGAGGAAAAGTCCGCAGCGTTAACCAGCTAAAGCTCAAAGGACGGAAGGTATTCCTCCGCCTCGACCTGAACGTCCCGATCTCGGGCGAGGGCGAGAATAAAAAAATCGACGATGATACCCGGATCCGGGAGGCTTTGCCCACCATCCAATATTGCGTGGAGCAGGGTGCGAGCAAGATCATCCTTTGCTCGCATTTGGGGCGTCCTGACGGCAAACGTTCCTCCAAGTATTCCCTAGAGCCGGTGGCGAAACGGGTTTCCGAACTCCTGCAAAAAGACGTGCTCCTCTCGGAGGACGCAGTGGGTGAGGGCGTGCACCAGATGATCCACCACTCGAAAGAGCACCAGATCATCATGCTCGAAAACATCCGCTTCTATCCGGAAGAAGAGGCGAACGACATGAACTTCGCGCGCCAGCTTTCTCACCTGGCGGAAGTCTATATCTCCGACGCCTTCGGCACCGCCCACCGCAAGCACGCCTCGACCTATGGTCTGCCGTCGGTGGCTACCGAGTGCGCGGCTGGCTTTTTGATCGAAAAGGAACTTAAGTTTCTCAATAAGCTCCTCGAGAGCCCCTCTCATCCTTATGTGCTGATTGCCGGCGGATCGAAGGTGACGGATAAACTTAAAGCTTTGGAGAACCTGCTGAATTTCGTGGACCGCGTGGTGATCGGGGGCGCGATGGCTTATGCCTTTCTCGCCGCCAAAAAAATTCCGATCGGTAAATCCAAGTGCGAGGCCGAAGGTGTTGCCGCTGCTGAGATCATTCTCAAGAAGGCCGAAACCCACAAGGTAGATGTGATCCTGCCTGTGGATCATAAAGTTGCCTATCCGGCGAAGGATCCGGAATTCAGGAATCCGTCGGTGGTGGAGAAAATCCCCGACGATGCCGCCGCTCTCGACATCGGACCCAAGACAATCGAGCTTTTTCAGAAGGCCGTGGGCGACAGCCGCACGATTTTCTGGAACGGCCCCGTGGGCTTCTTCGAAAAAGAGCAGTTTGCGGGCGGCAGCATCGCGCTGGCTCGCGCCATCACGGAAGCGAAAGCCGTAAAAGTGGCTGGTGGAGGCGATACCCTGAGCGCCATTGCTGCCTTTGGACTCTCGGAGCGCTTCGACCTCTGCAGCACGGGCGGCGGAGCCAGCCTGAAATACCTTGAGGGCCGTGGCCTGCCCGGCATCGAAGTGCTGAAGGGAAAATAGAATGAAGAAACTCATCTCCGGCAATTGGAAGATGTACAAGAACACCGAGGAGACCAAGGCCTTCCTCCGTGCCGTGCACGGCAAAAAGAGCGAGCTGCAGGGGTCCGAGCTTCTTGTTTTCACGCAGGGGCCGCTTCTCCCCACCTTAAGGGATGAGTGGAAGAGTTTGGGTGGCGGGGATTTTCTCGCCTGGGGTCCCCAAAGTATTTATTGGGAAGAAAAAGGTGCGTTCACGGGAGAAATTTCCCCGGTTCTCGCCAGGGAAATGGGCTGCACCTACGCGCTCGCCGGGCATTCGGAACGCCGGCAGTTTTTCGGGGAGACGAACGAAAGTGCCGCCAAGCGGGCCCTGGCCGCGCATCAGTTCGGGATGAAGGCCGTGTTTTGCCTTGGCGAGCAGCTGGCCGAGCGCGATGCCGGCAAGACCTTCGACGTGCTGAAGGCCCAATGCGCCCCGCTCTTTGCCTTGGCGAAGCAGGCCCCTCAGGGCTTCAGCTTTGCCTATGAGCCGGTATGGGCGATCGGTACGGGGCGCACCGCTACGGCGGCTCAGGCGCAGGAAGCCCACAAATTTTTGCGGGGATTGATCCAGGCCGCTTGGGGCAGCGATGGCGCAGGGCGCACACGGATCCTCTACGGAGGGAGCGTGAAGGCCGAAAACGCCAAGGAATTGATGGGCCAGCCCGACGTGGACGGGGTGCTGGTAGGAGGAGCGAGCCTCGAGCCCGCCTCCTTCTTGGCCATTGCTGCTGCTGGTAAAGAATGTTAGGACTGGAGCCCTAATCAAGGGAGTTTTGGATGTATACCTTTTTGCTCGTTCTCCATTGTCTGATCGCTGTCGTTCTTGTCATCTGCGTGCTCGTGCAGTCGGGTAAGGGCGGGGGACTGGGCGCCGGTTTCGGAGGCGGGGGTGCCAATACTCTTTTCGGCAGCTCGGGCGGCAGCAACTTTTTCACCAAGCTCACGATGTGTCTGGCAGCTGGCTTCATGGTGACCTCGCTCGGCCTTACCATGTACAAGTCGCGCGCTCTCAAGACGTCGATCTTTGACCAAAGCGGTCCCGCCGCGACGGCTCCCGCTCCGGCGGCCCCGGAGACTCCTTCGGCTCCGCCCGCTGCTCCGGCGGCACCTTCCGAGCCCACCAAGAAAAAATAGTTTGTCCTAACGACGGGCGTTTGCGAGGGTAGAGGACGGAAAATGTCCTCCTCGACCTCACAGATTTCCTGGCGGAAACGGCTCTACGGCGCCGCCTACGCCGTATTCGAGATTTTTGCCTCCCTGGAGCTGGCCGTAATTCTCATTCTTTCCCTGGCCGTGATCCTGGCCGTGGGCACCGTCTACGAATCGAAATATGGAGCCGCTGTAGCTTCGCGCGAGGTCTACCGTTCGGTTTGGATGCAGCTGCTGCTTTGGGTGTTCATGCTCAACCTTTCCGCCGTCGCCATCAGCCGGCTGCCATGGAAGCGCCACCATATCGGATTTTTGGTCACCCACCTCGGTATCATCACCCTTCTGCTCGGTTCCTGGATCACCCAGCGCAGCGGAGTGGACGGTACCCTGGTGCTCGCTCCTGGCGAGTCGGGGCGGATGGCGCGGATCGACGAGAATATGCTCTATGTGTTCCGTACTGTGGCTGGCAAAGCATACGAGCTGGTGCTGAGCCGGCGCATGGATTTTGACCAGAGGCGCCCGCTGGAAAAACCGCTGGTGATTCCATTCTCCGACGCTGGCGGGGCCCAGGAAATAAACGTTCTGCGCTATCTCCCGAAAACAGAGCGGGAGGTGCGTGCCGAGGATGTCCCCCAGGGAATGCCCGCCCTGCGCTTTCAGCTCGCGGGTTCGCGAGCCACCTTTTCCGACTGGCTTTTTCTCCAGGCCGATACGGGTGCCACCCGCGAAGTGGGGCCAGCTGTCTTTCGATTTGTCGGCAAGAAACCCGAGCTGAACGCCGCGCCCGACAAGGCCACTGTCGTGCTTTATATGGAAGGCGACCCCAAGCTTCCGCCGAAGCTGGCCGTGGCCCGCTCGGGCCAGAAGTTCCGTGAGCTGGGAAGGGTTTCCGTTCGGAAGCCCGTGACCTTGGGATGGATGGACTTTCAATTCCTGCTCGAGGAGTTTCACCCTTCCGCTCTGCCGCAAGCTGAATATAAGGCGATCGAAGGCATGCCGCCTCCGGGGGTAGAAAGCTTCGAAGTGGTGGAAGTGGGATTCGGTAAGCAGAAACTCTGGCTCGAGCTGGGTAGCGCAGGGCAGGTTCCCATGGGCGATGCACTTTATTATGTGCAGTATGCTCAGCGGCAGGTCGATTTCGGCTTTGATCTCAAGCTCAAGAATTTCCAGGTGGGATTTTACGAGGGCACGAACAAGGCGATGAGCTACAGCAGCGAGGTCGAGTATGGCGCTCAAGCCCAGACGATCAGCATGAACGAACCGCTTCATCACATGGGTTACACCTTTTATCAGTCGAGCTATCAGGCAGACCCTGATGGTACCCCGCGATTCTCGGTATTTTCTGTGAACCTGGATCCGGGGCGCTGGGTGAAATATCTCGGCTCGCTGATGACGGTGCTGGGGATCGTCTCGATGTTTTATTTCAGGCCCATCTATTCCGGGAAAAGCCGCTGGTTGAAGAAGAAAGAGGAGAGTGAGGCGTGAAAATCCCAAAGAGTGTTTTAGGAACCCTGTTGCTTCTTGTATCTGGTTCCGCTTTCGCGGAAAGCAGGGTGAACGTATTCGAGCGCAAATGGCAGGACACTGCCTGGCGGAAACAGCTAGAGCTCGTCCCCATCCAATCCGGCGGGCGGGTGAAGCCCTTCGACACCTTCGCCCGCGAAGGGGCCGAGCTGCTCACGGGAAAGTCTACGTATCGCGGTTTGCCAGCCACTGATTTCATCCTCTCCATCGCCGTGGAGCCGCAAATTTGGCAGGAGGAAAAGTTTCTTCAGATCCGTCACCTGCAGCTCAAGCGCGATCTCGGCCTCGTGGAAGCGGAGAACTCCTTCAGTCCGGGCGAGCTGATGAAGAGCGCGCGTCTCATGCCGCTCTTCCAGGAACTCGATGCCAAACAAAGGGCGCAGGAGAAGCTGGATCCTTATTTCCAGGCGCTATCGCGTTTGGGCAGCCAGCTTTCTTTTCTGCAGGAGCTGCTTAGCGGGCGGGCCCTGCGTTTCGTGCCTCCGGCTCCGGGCAAGGCTGACAGAACGGGCTCCTGGCTCGGATTTCCGGATTTCCCGGGCGCAGTGCAGGTTCGTTTCGCGCTGATTGCCGCGGGATTCACCGATCCCGACGAGAAAACCCGCGCCAAGCTGCCGGAGTATGTGGAAAAGTTCTCGGCCATCGCGAGAGAGAATAATCCTTCGCTGTACCCTTCAGAGAGAGACTTAGGTCTCGAGCGGCATTTCAATCACCTGCATCCCTTCCGCTGGGCTTGGATTCTGGCGCTTTCAGCGGCGGTGCTGATGGCGTTTTCGATTTATTCGACGAAGCACGGCCTTTATTGGAGCGCGATGGCGCTTTACGGCCTCAGCTTTGTCATTCAGGTATACGGCTTCTTCCTGCGCTGCTGGATCGCTGGGCGCCCGCCGGTTTCGAATATGTACGAATCGGTGCTCTGGGTGAGTTTTGGCTGCATGCTCTTCGGCCTGGTACTGGAACTGATCTACCGGAAGAAGATCATCGCACTCGGCTCGCTGATCTTCGCCACGATCGCGCTCGTGATCGCCGACAACGTGACCGGCGTTCTGGATGATGGCATCCATCCGCTCGAGCCCGTGCTCCGCTCGAACTACTGGCTGACGATCCATGTGCTCACGATCACCCTGGGCTATGCGGCCTTCGCGCTCTCGCTCGTCATCGGTAATCTGGGCCTGGGCCAGTTGGCGTTTGCCGGCCGCGAGTCAAAGGATCTGCCGCTCAAGCAGCTGGCGTTCTATGCCTATCGAGCGGTGCAGGTGGGCGTGATTTTGTTGGCGGCGGGTACGATTTTGGGCGGAGTCTGGGCGGACTACTCCTGGGGTCGTTTCTGGGGCTGGGATCCCAAGGAGACCTGGGCCTTGATTGCTCTCTTGGGCTATGTGGCGCTTCTGCACGCTCGCTTCCGCGGGATGGTGGGCCCCTTCGGCTTTCTGGCCGGCTGCGTTTCTGCATTTTTGGGAGTGCTCATGGCCTGGTATGGCGTGAACTTCGTGCTGGGCGTGGGCCTGCACTCCTACGGCTTTTCAACGGGAGGGGTGAGCTATGTCGCCACCTACTGCTCGGCGCAGCTGCTGTTCATTGTTTGGGCAGGCATGTCGAGAAAACGGCAGAGTTCAGCGGCCGTTTAGGATTTTGCGCTTCGCGCTACACGGAAATCGGGACCGCTTAGTCTTTCTTTGAGCGGATCTCGCGGAGTTCGTCCCGCAAATGATTACCAGTTCGTAATATTTCGACGAGCCCATTTCCCAGAGCGGGAACCAGGGAGCGGAACCATTGCCGGCGATCTAGATTCGCAGCGTCAGCGGGATTTTTCCCGGGAGACAAAGGTGCAGCGCCTTCCGTTTCCGTCGACGGAGGCACCGCAAAATTTTGCGCGCTATTTTTTTTCTGATAGGGCCGCGTGCCTTCGATCATAGTTCTTTTCGTAACATTTTCTCTTTCTGCGAACAGCAGCAATTCGCGGAAATTTAAAACAATTCTTCAAAAAGAACGGAATTGATGGTTATATTGGGTCACACATTTTTCGGCTTGAAGAAGGACTAGAAGCGAATGGCTGAGCATCGCGATTCCCACGCCCACGAGAACGAAAAGAAACTCATCATCGCCAGTTTTATCCTCACAGTGCTCACGATCGCTGCCTTCGGCCTTTTTCTGATGCCGGGCCGCGGAGTGGGCTACGCACCGGCGCAACCGATTCCTTTCAGCCATGCCTTGCACGCGGGTAAGCGCAAGATCCAGTGTCTCTACTGCCACTCGAACGCCGACAAAAGCCCGAAGTCGAACGTTCCAGCCGTCGCGGTCTGCATGAACTGCCACCGCGTGGTGAAGGTGGATTCACCGCACATCCAAAAACTCACCGAGGCCTACAACAACAACATGCCCATCCAGTGGACCAAGGTGCATGTGCTCCCGGACTACGTCTACTTCAACCACCAGCGCCATATCCAGCGCGGGGTGAGCTGCGAAACCTGCCACGGCAACGTGGCCGATATGGAAAGGGTGGAGCAAGTGAGCCCCTTCACCATGGGCTGGTGCGTAAATTGCCATCGGCTGCCAGAGAACCAGGCGCCGCTCAACTGCAACACCTGCCACCGCTGAGGAGACTGAGATGTCCAAAAAATTCTGGATGACAGTGGAGCAGGCCGAGAACCCGGATGAGTTCGCCAAGAACATTCCCGGCGAGTTCGCCGTTTCGGGTTCGCCGGTCCGTGAAGGTTTTGAAAAAGAAGGCCTCGACCGCCGCGATTTCTTGAAGGTGACCGGGGCAAGTGCGCTCATGGCCGCCCTTGCGGGCTGTACCCGCCGTCCCGTGCAGAAGATCGTCCCATATGTGACGAACCCGGAAGAGATCATTCCCGGCCAGCCCAACTTTTACGCTTCGGCCGATCCGGCCACGGGCTACGGCCTCGTGCTCAAGACGCGCGAAGGCCGCCCGATCAAGGTGGACGGCAACGCCGACCATCCGGTGAACAAAGGCACTTTGAGCGCCCGTGGCCAGGCGATGGTGCATGATTTATACGACCCCGACCGTCTCCGCGGCCCCAAGGTGGGCGGTAGCGACGGCAGCTGGGACCAGGTGGACGCCGAAGTCAGCAAGGCGCTCGCCTCCAGTAAAGGTTCCGCCTGGCTGCTTACCGGCACGGTGATGAGCCCCACCCTCAAGCGGGTGGCGAGTGAAATGGGACTGCGCCATGTGATGGTCGACGCCTTTTCCATGGACGACGTGCTCGACGGGCAGGCCCAAAGCTACGGCAGCCGCGTTTTTCCGCGCTATCGTTTCGACAAGGCCGATTACGTTCTCAGCTTGGGCGCGGATTTCCTGGGCACATGGGGCTCGACGGTGGAGTATACGCACCAGTTTTCGGAGAAGCGTAAGCTCGACGGCAACAAGATATCGATGAACAAGCTCGTGATGTTCGAGCCGGTGATGACCCTCACCGGTCAGGCCTCCGACGAGCGTTTTTCCGTGCATCCGGCCGATATGCTTACCGTGGCCTTCGCGATCACCCATGAGGTGAGCAAGCAGCTCGGGCGTCCCATGGAGGAGCTCGCGCCTTTCTCGGCCTCCGAGGTAGCTCAGAAGACGGGTGTTCCGGCAGAAGCCATTCATTCCGTGGCCAAAGAATTGGTGAAGTATAAAGGCAAGGGCCTGGTGGTGGCGAAGGACTATGGCGCCAAAGGCGTGGCTCTGCAGAACGTGGCCAACTTCCTGAACTCCTTACTCGAAAACGAGGGGGAAACGATTGATGGCGCTTCGTATCCCTCGAATCAATTTCAGGGCTCGCATTCGGACTTCGAGAAGCTTCTGAATGCCATACGCACCGGGGGCGTAAAAACGCTGATCATCTCCGGCGTCAACCCCGCCTATCTTTTCGCCGACTCCATGAAGGTGAAGGAAGCGCTCGAGAAAGTGCCGAACCTCGTCTATCTCGCCTCTTATGCCGATGAAACGGCGGAGCTCGCCAAGTATGTGGGCGCCGAAAGCCATTCGTTCGAGGCCTGGGGCGATGTGAGTGCGCAGAAGGATCTCTACAGCATCCAGCAGCCGACGATTCGCCCGCTTTGGAATTCGCGCTCGCTTCTGGAATGTCTTGTCACCTGGGGAGCATCTTCCCGTGGCAAGGATTTCTCGCCTTCGGAAGAGGCTTATAAGGAATTGACGAAAACCTGGAAAGAGCTGCACGGGCGTCACGGTGGCGGCAAAGGCTTCCAGGACTGGTGGGACGAGCAGCTGATGGGTGGAGTGCTGGAAGGCGGAAACCGCGAGGGTAAGTCGCAGTCCCGCTCCTATCGCCAAGAGATGCTGCGTGCCGCAGTTGCCTCTTCCCGCTCTGTTTCCAATAAGGGGGGCGAAGCGGAATTCTCGCTCGTGCTCACCCCTTCCGTGGCAATCGGCGACGGCTCGCAGTCGAACAATGCGGTACTGCAGGAGCTTCCGGATCCCGTTTCGAAGAGCACCTGGGGTAACTACCTGGCGGTCTCTCCGGTTACCGCCGCCAAGCTGGGCTGGAACGACGGCGATTTCGTGAAGGTGGAAACCAGCGTAAGCAGTGCGGAGCTTGCAGTTTACAAACAGCCGGGCCTGCGTGAAGGCGTGGTTTCGGCGCATTTAGGATATGGCCGTAAGTTCAACGGCCGGGTTGGCAATGGGGTGGGAGTATCCTTTGTGAACTTCACCGGTTCTTCCAGCACGGGCATGGGCACCCGTCCTACTCATTTGGTAGGTGTACGTGTAAGCCGCACCCGCGGAAGCGAGCGCATACCGAACACCCAGACGCACCATTCCCTCGAAGGCCGCGAAATCGTTTTTGACACCACTCTCGAGGAATACCGCAAGAATCCCAAAGCGGGGATCGTGCGCGAGTTCAAAGAGGGCGAAGGGCCGGCCAATATATGGTCGGGCTTCGAATACAATGGCTACAAATGGGGCATGGTGATCGACCTGAACTCCTGCACGGGCTGCTCGGCCTGCGTAGTGGCCTGCTCGGTGGAGAACAACGTTCCCTCCGTCGGTAAAGACCAGGTACAGAAGAACCGTGAGATGCAGTGGCTGCGCATCGACCGCTACTACTCGGGCGATCCGGCCAATCCAGAGACCATCCAGCAACCGATGCTCTGCCAGCACTGCGACAACGCTCCTTGCGAAACCGTCTGCCCGGTTGTCGCTACCGTACACAACGACGAAGGTCTCAACCAGATGATCTATAACCGTTGCGTGGGCACGAAATATTGTTCGAACAACTGCCCGTACAAGGTGCGCCGCTTCAACTGGTTCAATAACAACGGCAACATGAACGGCACGCTCGAGCATCCGATCCCGCTCATGATGAACCCCGAAGTCACTCTGCGGTCACGTGGGGTGATGGAAAAATGCACTTTCTGCGTGCAGCGGATCGAAGCGGGCAAGAGTCTGGCGAAGAGCCAGGGACGGCGCGCCGGCGACGGCGACATCCGCACGGCCTGCCAGGATGCCTGCTCGGCCGACGCCATCGTTTTCGGCGACACCAACAATCCGGAAAGCAAGGTTTCCAAGCTGCGGAGCCATCCGCGCGGCTTCGTTACCCTCGAGGAAGTGAACGCCAAGCCGCAGATCACCTACCTCACCAAGGTGCGTAACCGCGCGCCCGAGGGCGGCGAAGGTAAACAGGGTGAGCATCACGGTTAAGGGGAAGCTATGGCGAAGATGACAGAAGGAAGCAGAATGGAGCGCCCGGACCTCGTGACCGGTGGTAAATCTTATGGTGATATCACCAACGACATCTGCCGCCCGCTTGAGACCTTTCCGACGAAAACCTGGTATATCGCCTTCGCGATCGCTGCTTCGGTGCTGGGTCTCGGCCTGACGGCCTGGGGCTTGACGATCTGGTGGGGCTTGGGCCTGTGGGGGATCCACAACACCAACGCCTGGGGCGCCGACATCATCAACTTCGTATTCTGGATCGGTATCGGCCACGCCGGTACCCTGATATCCGCGATTCTTTACCTGTTCCGCCAAAACTGGCGTACTGGCATCAACCGCTCCGCCGAGGCGATGACGATCTTCGCGGTGATTTGCGCCTTGATGTACCCGCTCGGCCATACGGGCCGTCCCTGGCTTGCGGCCTACTGGCTGCTGCCGTACCCCAATAATATGGGTCCTCTTTGGGTGAACTTCCGTTCGCCCCTGCTTTGGGACGTATTCGCGGTATCCACCTACTTCACGATCTCCGCCGTTTTCTGGTTCATTGGCATGATTCCCGATCTCGCCACCGTGCGGGACCGTGCCGTGCATCCGGTACGCCGGATGGTCTACAGCCTGCTTTCGCTGGGCTGGAAGGGCGGGGCGCGCCAGTGGAGTAACTATGAAAAGGCCTACGGACTGCTCGCCGGTTTGAGCGCGCCTCTCGTACTTTCCGTGCACACCATCGTATCCTTCGACTTCGCCGTTTCCATCCTGCCCGGCTGGCACACCACGATCTTCCCGCCCTACTTCGTCGCCGGCGC
>DATBTF010000131.1:0-22933 GCA_036559405.1 Bdellovibrionota bacterium | reverse complement strand
TCGGCGCGTACTATGGCGGCAAGAACTTTGGGCGAAATAAGCTGGCCCCCAATATCAGCCCGGGGAAAACACGTGAAGGCGCCCTGGCCGCGTTGGTGGTTTGCGCACTTTGGGCCTGGGGCTATGGGGCCTTTGCGTTGGCTCATCTCCCCAGCTGGAAATGGATCTTGATTGCCGTGCTCAGCTCCGTTGTGGCCCAGGCTGGCGATCTCATTGAGTCGGAAATGAAACGGGCTTACTCGGTGAAAGATAGCGGGGGACTCATTCCAGGCCATGGCGGGGTATTTGACCGTTTCGATAGTCTTATTTTGGCTGCTCCGTTTTTCTATCTTTTAGTACGCCTGGCCACCTAGGAGTTCGTGGCTATGTTAGGATCTCTTCCATGCCTGCAGTCTTGCTCCACTTTCTAGGCACTTTGGAATATGTGTTCGCGATCGTAACCCTTTTGGGTGGCGTGATCGCGGTGCATGAGTTCGGTCACTTTATTTTCGCCAAATGGGCGGGAATACGGGTGGATACGTTCTCGATCGGCTTCGGCCCCCGCCTTTTCTCCCGCAAATACGGTGAGACGGAGTATTGCCTCTCGCTTGTGCCGCTCGGTGGATTCGTAAAAATCTACGGCCAGGACCCTGACGAGCTCGAGAGCGATCCGAATCCCCAGCCCGAGCGCGCCTTCGCCCGCAAATCCCTGGGCAGGAAGATCAGCGTCCTCTTTGGCGGGCCGCTCTTCAACTACTTCCTGGCGATCCTTCTCTTTGCCTTCCTCGCAGTGGTCGGCGTGCAAAAGATACCCGCCGTTGCCACCCGTGTGATCGCTGAAACTCCGGCTTACAAAGCGGGCCTTCGTTCCGGCGATGTGATCGTCTCCGTGGACGGGCAGGATACGCGCACATTCGAAGACGTTCTGGATCAGATCGCAAAGCATCCCGACAAACAGCTGCGCTTCTCCCTTCTGCGCGAGGGACGTCCCTTCGACCTTCAGGTGAAGGTACAAAAAGAGCATGCGCTCACTCCCTATGGAGAGGAATCCGAGGCGGGTATGCTAGAGGGCCTCGATCCTCTGGCGCGCGAGCCCGTGCTTGCCACCACACTCAAGCAGCATCCCTGGGGCTTCCGCAGCGGCGACAAAATCAGCCAGTTCGAAGGTACGCCAGTGCACTCCTGGGAAGACTTCGAGAAGGCCCTTTCGCTTTCCCTCCAGGCGCCTCCGGACGCTCTGCACTTCCAAGTGCTGCGTGGCGGGAAAGACCGGCTGGAAATCCAGTCGCCCCCCCTGAAACCACTTTTAGCCAAGCTGGGAGCGAAGCGGGATGCGCACTCCTTCTTCGAGCTTTCCGGTATTCACAACCCGGAGCTTTTCGTGCAGGAAGTGATGCCGGATGCGCCTGCCCATGTGGCGGGGGTGAAATCGGGTGACCGCGTAATCTCCGCGAACGGCCAAAAAGTTTTCAGCTTCGAACACCTCCGCGGCCTCATTCAGACCACAGGCGAAGGCGTGGCCAAAAGTGCCCGTCTTACTGGTAATCAGCCCGCACTTGAAAAGGCGCTCAAGCTGGAGATCGAACGCGACGGGCAGAGGCAGGTGCTGACCAGCGCGATCCGCGCTACCAAAGGCAAGGATCCTCTGGGAGAAACGATCGTGACCTATACGATCGGCATTCTCTCCGCCGGCAAACCCATGATGCCGCCGAACATGCTGCTCGAACGCACCTTCAATCCCTTCAAGGCGTTCTGGATCGGCCTCACCGAAACTACGGAAAATACGGTGATCACCGTCGTGGGACTCAAGAAGCTGTTGTTCGGCGAGATGTCTCCAAAAACGATGGGCGGGCCGATCATGATCGGGAAACTCGCCGGCGACACCTTTTCCAGCCGCGGCTGGCGTGACTTCCTCCGTGTGATGGCGATCATTTCGATCTCGCTCGGCGTATTCAACCTCATTCCAGTGCCGATCCTCGACGGCGGGCATATCGTTTTCGCGATCATCGAATCGCTGCGCGGGCGCCCGCTCTCGCACCGGGTGCAACAGACCGCGCTGAAGGTGGGCCTTTCGCTCATTCTCCTGCTGATGGTGTTCGCGATCTACAACGACATTTCACGGGTGCTCCCCTTCTCCTTTTGATCCATGATCCAGCCGCTCCATCTCGCCATTGACACCTCGGCTTCACTTCCGGCCGTGGCGTTGATGCGCGGCGAACAGGCGCTTTCGTCCTGGATGGGCGAAGGCGGACTGAAGCATCACGAAACTCTGCTGGGCGGAGTCGACCATTGCCTGAAGAAAGGTGGCTTTCCACTGAAGGACCTCGCCTTCCTTAGCATCGGTGTCGGTCCGGGGCTTTTCACCGGCCTCAGGATCGGCATGGTCACGGCGAAGTTTCTAGCAGACCCCTTAAACCTTCCCTGCGTGGCCGTTCCCTCTCTTCTCGCTCTGGCTCTGCAATCTGGCGAAGTGGGAAAGGGGCGCGTTTGGGCCTTGGGAGACGCCAAGAGCCGCCGTGTTTATGCCCTGGAAGTAACCGAACTGCCCCCTGACTTTAGCTCCCCCCCGGGAGAGGAAGTGGCCATAAGTCCGGAGGAAGCGGCACAAAGGATGCGCTCCGGAGACTTTTTGGTGGGTGAAGGGGCGCTGCTGTACAAAGATCTGTGGCCCGCTGGTACCCGTTTGCTTCCCGAGAGCGCCCATGCTTTAAAAGGAGAAACGGTGGGGAAAGTAGGGGCGCGCCGCTATGCGTTGGCGCTTACCTGCACCGCCACCGAACTCGAGCCGAAGTATCTTAAAACGGGACAGGCGCACCTATGAAACCCGCATTTCGCGTGAGCATCGATCTGACAGCACCGGAAACCCACCGGGCGCGCGTCACGATCCGCGCTGCGGCCGACGAGCTGCACCCGGTACTGCAGTTTCCTGTATGGACTCCCGGCTCTTACCTCGTGCGTGAATACGCCCGCCACGTCACCCGCCTTGAGCCAGCGGAGAAGGTCGCCAAAAATCAATGGCGCCTCAAAGGAAAACCGAGCTCCATTTCCTACGAGGTTTACTGCTTTGAGCGCACCGTGCGCTCGAGCTTTCTCGATACCACGCATGCTGCTCTGGTCGGGGCCACGCTTCTCCCTCTTCTGCACGAGCCATTTGAAGTCGAACTGCTGCTTCCGAAAAATTGGGGCGGCGTTTCCTCGGCCCTGAAATTCCAGAAATTGGGCGGCGGCCGTTGGCGCGCCTTCGTGAAAAACGACGACGACTGGATCGACAAACCGATCGTGGCCTGGGCTCCCGGCTACGGAAACTCGGGGAAAATTCGCGTACACGGCATTACCCACCACATTGCCTGGGTGGGACAAAACCCGAGCCGCTCCATGAAAGATCTCCAGGAAATGTTTGCGAAAGTCGCGCGCATGACCTTGGGAATGTTCGGTGGTGCGCCCTTCCGGGAGTATTGGTGCCTCCTGCATTTCGGAAACAAGATGTACGGCGGGCTGGAGCACCGCGATTCGCAGCTTTCCCAGTTCGACGGCGCCACCCTCCACGAAACGACGGAATGGAAGCGTTTCATCCATCTGATCGCCCATGAGTATTTTCACTCATGGAACGTGAAATCCTTGCGCCCACTCGCTCTCGGACCCTTCGACTACGGCAACGAGAATTACACCCAGGACATCTGGTTCGCCGAGGGGCTTACGGATTACTTCGACGATCTAATTCCGCTCCGTGCAGGACTGTATGAGCAGAAGGATCTCAACAAGTATCGCCTTAAAGACATTTCTACATTTTCAGACGGCCATCCTGGACAGCAACGCCGCTCTTTGGCGGAATCGAGCTTCGATGCCTGGATCCGTTACTATCGTCCCGATGAAGACAGCGTAAATACCGACGTGAGCTACTATTCCAAAGGATCAACCCTGGGCTGGTGCTGGGATGCCCACCTGCAGAAACGTTCGCGGAAGAAATGGAATCTCGCCAAGCTGATGCGGGAATTCTGGAAAGAGTTCGGCATCGACGCCTACGAACCGCTGAAGGACGCCAAACCCGGCTTCACGCGTGAACAGCTTCTGAAATTTGCTGAGAAGAAAACGGGAGTTCCCCAGAGAGCTCTGGTGGAAGGCTGGGTCACGGGCCGTAAACCTCTGCCCTGGCGAAATGCCGCCCGCTTTTTCAAAGTGAAATGGAAAGAGGACGTGACCGCATTGGGAGTGGAGTTTCTCGGCCTGAACAATAAATGGGAAAACGGCAAGGGTACCATTACGTCCGTTCTCTCCGGGGGCGCGGCCGAAAGAGCCGGCGCGGCAGCCCAGGACGAAATCATCGGCATTAACGGTATTCGTGTAAACGACGCCGACAAATTCAAACTCGTGCTGAAAAATGCCATGCGTGCCGGCAAAGAAGTGGAGCTCTGCCTCGCCCGCCTCGATCAGCTGATCATCCGCAAGGTGCGATGGCGCAAGCACAACAGCCCGGGAGTGGAGCTGCAGCCCGTATGAAGCCGTTCCTCAAGAAAAATCTTCGTGCCCGCACTGCCGTCCTGATGCGCACCAAGGATCGGCCTGTTTTTTTGAAACGCGCACTCGAAAGCGTTTTGGCGCAAACCGATCAGGACTGGTGCATTGCCCTCATCAATGACGGAGGAGACCGTGCCGCCCTCGACGATACCTTGGCCCCCTTTGCGGACCGCCTGAAGGATCGCTTAGCGCTTGTGCACTTTGAACGTAGCGAGGGGCGAGGCAAAGGCAAGCATCTCAATATGGGCCTCAAGGCCGTGGAATCCGACTTCGTGGCCATCCACGACGACGACGACAGCTGGGAACCGGAATTCTTGGCGAAAGCGATTGGCGCTATGGGTGAGCGCATGGCGGTGGTCACGCAAAGTCTACTGGTGAAAGAGAAACTGGAAAATGGTTCGTTGGTGGAAGTTTCCCGCGAAGTCTACGAGCCCTGGCAGCAGCATGAGATCTCTCTGTTTCGTTTGGCGGAGAGCCTGACATTTCCGCCCATTGCCCTGCTATTCCGGCGTGCCGTTCTGAAAGAGATTGGCTCCTTCGACGAAGAATTGGGCCCGCTCGAAGACTGGGAGTTCGCGCTACGTTTGTTCGCGCGCTTCGAAGTGGCATTTTGGGAAGAGCCTTTGGCGCACTACCGACAGAGAATTACCGATGAGGCTAGTGGCGCCGCAAACAGCCGGCTGAACTCGGCGAAGATTTACGGCGAACTTGATGCGCAGATCAGAAATCGGCTGCTTAGGAAAGATCTGGCCGAAGGAAAAGTAGGGCTGGGCTTTCTGGTGAACATGGCCCAGGCGCATGGGCGGGTGTTTGCCGGTCTCACACCCCGATCGGATGCCAAACCGTCTTGAACTCGACGAAATCGAGAATGGTCGCTAGCTGATTCGCTTCTGTCCTGGGAGCCACAACCCGCTTCATATTCTCCACGCCGAGCTTGCGGGCTTCAGGAAATAGTTCCTTCTCGCCAACAGAGAGTGCCTGGATCTCCATATGCGCAGCCATATGCTTGAAGATCTCTCTCTTGCTCTCAGTAAGCAGGTTCACCACGCCGGCGGGAAGATCGGAGGTCGCCAACACTTCTGAGAGAGGCGCCAGCATCGGCGCCAGTTTCCCTGGCATCAAAGCCACGGCAGTGTTGCCGGAGGCGATCACAGCGGCAATCTGGGAAACGTACTCGCTATACGACGTCTTTTCCGATGGAATCATACCCACCACGCCCACGGGCTCCGCGGTAGTGAAGTTATGGTGAGGACCGCTCACCGGGTTCACCGAGCCAATCAATTGCTGGTACTTGTCCGTAAAGCCCGCAAAGTACACGAAGGAATCGGCCGCAGCTTCCGCTTCTTTCGCCGCCTCGCTCTCGCTCATGCCGTACACGTTACGCAGACATTCCTCGATTTCCGCCGAGCGGCTCGAGGCCATCTCCGCCATCCGGTAGAGAATTTGCCCGCGATTGTAGGCGGCACGTGCGGCCCAGCCCTCGAATGCACCACGTGCAGCGTCCACAGAAGCGCGCAGATCCTTGCGAGTGGCATCACAAAGGTTCGCATACAGCGATCCGTCGGCGCCGTTAAAGGAAAAAGAGCGGCCCGATTCCGTGCGCGGGAAGGCTCCGTTGATGAACAGCTTGATCGTCTTCGGGACTCGCATTAGCGCACCTCCAAGTAAGGCAGCAGACCATGACGGCCGCCTTCCCTGCCCCAGCCGCTCTCGAAATAGCCGCCGAAAGGCGAAGCCGGGTCAAACTTATTGTAGGTATTCGCCCAGATCACGCCCGCCTTAAGGCCCGAAGCCGTGCGGTGGATTTTCGAGCCCTTTTCGCTCCAAACACCCGCGGCCAAACCATAAGCCGTATCGTTCGCTTTCTGGATGGCTTCTTCCGGAGTGCGGAAGGTCGAGATCGCCAGCACAGGACCAAAGATTTCCACGCGGGAGATCAGGGAAGAAGAGGTAACTCCGTCGAAGAAACAGGGGCGGTGGAAATACCCTTTGGAAGGAAGAGTACAGGAAGTTTCGAAGAATTCGCCCCCCTCTTCCTTGCCCTTCGCCACCAGCTCTTGAATCTTATTCAGCTGCTCCGCCGAGTTGATCGCGCCAATATCCGTGTTTTTGTCGAGCGGATCACCCACCCGCAGCTGCTTCATGCGGCGCTTGAGCTTCTGCACGAAAATTCCAGCAATCGATTCCTCAAGCAGAAGCCGGGAGCCCGCGCAGCAAACATGTCCCTGGTTGAAAAAGATCCCGTTAATCACGCCCTCCACGGCCTGATCGAGGGCGGCATCGGCGAATACGATGTTAGCGCTCTTACCACCCAGCTCCAGCGTTACTTTCTTTCCGGAAGTCGCGGCAGCCAAGGCGATACGTTTGCCCACCTCGGTCGAGCCCGTGAAAGCGATCTTCTGGATCCCAGGATGATTTACCAGAGCGGCGCCCGTGGCCCCTGCTCCCGTCACGATATTCACCACACCGTCAGGCAGTTCGGCCTGGCGGCAGACATCGGCTAGGATCAACGCGGTAAGAGAGGTCGTCTCTGCCGGCTTGAGAACTACGGTATTGCCCGTGGCGAGTGCAGGCGCGATTTTCCACGCGGCCATGAGGAGCGGAAAGTTCCAGGGAATCACCTGGCCTGCCACGCCCAAGGCAGAAACTTTTTTTCCGGGGAATGCGTAGTCGAGCTTATCGGCCCAGCCGGCGTAATAGAAAAAATGCGCGGCCGCGAGCGGGATGTCGATGTCGCGGCTTTCCTTGATGGGCTTGCCGCCATCGAGGGTCTCCACAACAGCCAACTCACGCGAACGTTCCTGCATGATGCGGGCGATGCGGAATAGGTATTTCCCGCGCTCCTTGCCGGAAAGTTTCGACCAGGTCTTTTCATAAGCTCGGGTGGCTGCGGAAACGGCCGCGTCCACGTCTTCCGCGCTCGCCTCGGCGATCTCCGAAATTTTTTCCGCCTTCGCCGGATTGATCGAGGGGAAATATTTCCCGGCTTTTGGATCTACGAACTTTCCGTCGATAAAAAGCTTCTGCCGGGTATCGATTTTCACGAAATCCGTAGCTTCGGGAGCCGCGGAATATTTGAAGTCAAAGGTGGGCGCAAGCTGATGGCGCTCGGCCGCGGAAGAAACGATCGCGCTGCTCTTGGAAACTTTTACAAGCTGGGCCTTGATCGCCAGCGGTGGAATAGCCCGCTTCTGTTTTGAGTTCTTCTGGGTTTTCTGTGTCTGTTTCGCCATTTTTCTGCTCGCTCAATCCGTGGAAAATGCTTTGTCGTAGTAGTAGCGGCCCGTCACCTGTTTAAAGACCTGCCGCAGGATATCGTTCAGCAACACGCTCGCGCCGAAGCGGAACCAGTCCGGGGTGAGCCAATCCTGCCCGAGTGTCTCGTTCACCATGCAGAGGTAGTGGATCGCCTGCTTGGAGGTGCGGATGCCCCCTGCCGGCTTCATGCCGACCATGCGCCCGGTGCGGTCGTAGTAGTCAGCGATCGCCTGCAACATCACCAGAGTCACAGGCAAGGTAGCTGCTGGAGTCACTTTTCCCGTCGAAGTTTTGATGAAATCGGCGCCCGCCTCCATCGCCATATCGGAAGCGAAGCGCACATGATCGTAGGTTTTCAGCTCACCCGTTTCGAGAATCACTTTGAGGTGCACCCGCTCGCCGCAGATGTCCTTCACCTTCACGATCTCATCGAAAACCTTCTGGTAGTCGCCGCTCAGGAAGGCACCGCGGTCGATCACCATATCGATCTCATCCGCTCCGAGCTGTACGGCCCTTTTTACGTCGAGCATCTTCACGTCTTCGGGCGCCTGGCCCGACGGGAAAGCCGTGGATACGGCAGCCACTTTGATGTTCGTGCCCGCGAGGAACTCTTTCGCATAGGGAACGAGAGTCGGATACACACAAACAGCTGCTACCGAAGGAATCGCGGGAAGGCTCGGCCGTTTTTTTAACAGCTCTTCCATCATGGCGGCAGGAACAGGATGTCTCGCCTTGCTGCAGAGCTGGCGCACTTTTCCGGGGGTATCCATGCCCTCCAGAGTGGTCAGATCGAGCATCGTGAGTGCGGCATAAAGGGCACCCAGCTTGCTTTCGTTCTTGATGCTGCGCTTGGTGAAGGAATCCGCGCGCTCGTGAACCCCCACCATGTCCACGGGAACCCGTGGAAAATGTACCTTGGAACCTGACGGCATACGCAGCTGAAGATCGTGCATAGACAGGGGATCATGGCACTAGGCAAGGGGGAATCCAAGCGGTTTTCCGCTCATTCACCGGAGAATAGTTTTATGCCTTTTTCTCCTATGAAAAAGCCTGGAAAATCGGCATATACTGGCTTCCGCGATGGGTAGTGCAGCCGCTTACGACAGGGTTTTTTTTCTCGTGCTGGACAGCGTGGGCATCGGTGCCATGCCGGATGCCGCTGATTTCGGAGATACCGGCGCCCATACCTTGGGACATATCGCGGACGCCGTCGGGGGTCTAAAGTTGCCTCATTTAGGGCGCATGGGCCTGGGCAATATCTCCAGCATCAAAGGCATTTCGCCGGCCAAGAAAACCTCCGCTGCCTATGGCAAGTCCCTGGAACTCGCCAAGGGCAAAGACACCACTACAGGACATTGGGAGATGGCAGGCGTGCGCGTGAACCGACCCTTCCCTACCTACTACGACGGTTTCCCGCAGGAATTCGTGGATCGCTTCGTCCGTGAAACAGGGATGCCGGGTTATCTGGGAAACATTCCCGCCAGCGGCACGGAAATCATCCAGAAGCTCGGCGACGAGCATATGAAATCCGGCAAGCCGATCGTTTACACCAGCGCTGATTCGGTTTTCCAGATCGCCTGTCATGAAGAATCGTTCGGGCTTGATCGCCTCTATAAAATCTGTGAAGTAGCGCGAAATCTTTGTGATGAACTCGGCGTGGCCCGCGTGATCGCGCGCCCGTTCCTCGGTTCAAATGGAAACTATAAGCGCACCACGAATCGCAAAGATTATTCCGTAGCGCTTCCCGAAGATACGATGATGGACCGGCTGCAGCGGATGCCTGGAATGGAAACCGTTAGCATCGGAAAAGTGGCCAGCATCTATTCAGAGCGTGGCTTCAGCAAGAAAGTGAAGGCGGGGGACAATCGCACCATTTTCACGGCGTTTAAAGAGGAGGCAGGAAGAAGATTCCGCGGTCTCGCCTTCGCCAATCTCGTCGACTTCGACATGCTCTATGGGCACAGGCGCGACTCTCAGGGCTACGCCCGCGAGCTGGAGTGGTTGGATGCCGAACTTCCGTCTTTTCTGGCGAAACTTGGCGACCGCGACTTGCTGCTGATGACGGCCGACCACGGAAATGACCCCACCTTTCACGGAACGGATCACACCCGCGAGTACGTTCCAGTGCTCGCCTGGAGCAAGCAGACGGAAATTGCCGGAGGCCGTGACCTGGGCACGCTTAAAACTTTTGCCGATTTGGGACAAACGGTGCTGGACGCCTTAGGATGCAGGGAGCAGCAAGCAATCGGAAGCAGCTTTCTTTCACGGATGACGGAGTGAGGAACGGAAAATGAATACGGTACAGCTCATTAAGAAAAAACGGGACGGAGAAAGCCTTTCGAAAGAGGAGCTCAGGCATCTGGTGGACGGCTTCACCAAGGGCCAGATCCCCGACTACCAGATGAGCGCGTTCCTGATGGCGACCTATTTCCAGGGGATGACTCTCGAAGAAGCAAGCGACCTAATTGCGCTCATGGTTGGCTCAGGCACCTCAGTGGAACTCTCCCGAGTGAAGCTGCCCAAGATCGACAAACACTCCACTGGAGGTATCGGTGACAAGACCACACTTCTCCTGGCTCCCCTGCTCGCCAGCTGCGGAGTAGCCTATCCTACGATCTCCGGTCGCGGGCTAGGACATACGGGTGGCACTCTCGACAAATTGGAGTCCATTCCCGGATTTAATTGCTTCCTTTCGCTGAAACGTTTCGAGGAACTCGTTTCCACGGTGGGCCTGGGTTTCCTTGGACAAACAGAGGAAATTTGTCCAGCCGACCGGAAAATCTATGCCCTGCGCGACGTCACCGGAACAGTGGAAAGCAATCCGCTCATCGTGGCCAGCATCATGAGCAAAAAACTTGCGGAGGGCGTGGACGGCCTGGTCTTCGACGTCAAATGTGGTTCCGGCGCTTTCATGAAGTCCGAACCACAGGCGAGCGCCTTGGCTTCGGCCCTCGTTTCCGCGGCAAAAGCTTCCGGCAAGCAGGCATCTGCCCTGGTTACAGAGATGAGCGGTCCGATCGGGCATGCCGTGGGCAACGCCATTGAAATGAACGAATGCGTTGCCTTTCTCCGCCAAGGGCCGCAGGATCCCCCGCCCCATCCCGGACTCCATGCACTTACGATGGAGCTGGCCACGGAACTTGTCTGCGTGGCCGAGCAAGTGAAAGGCAAAAAACGGCCCAGCCCGCCTGCGGTCCGCGAGATTCTGGAAAACGCTCTCAAGTCAGGCATGGCCTATTCCAAATTTCTGGAAATCGTCAGCCTGCAAGGGGGAGATACGGAGGCCGTGGATCATGGGCTGCCCTTGGCCGCCAAAAAAGTGCCATTTGTCGCCGCGAAGAAAGGCTCGATCAGGGCTATGGATGGAGAGCAGATCGGCTACGCCCTGATCGAACTTGGAGGCGGCCGGCGAAAAGTTACGGACAAGGTGGATATGGGAGTGGGCTTTTGGTTTGAAAAGGAAGTCGGAGACAACGTCAAAAAAGACGACGTTATCGCTCAGATATACGCCAAAGACCTGAAATCAGCCGAATCCGCGCGAAAAATGCTCGAGGAAGCCGTCGAGATCGGAGCCGAGCCTTCGACGAAACCTAAATTGATCCTGCAACGGATCTGATTTAGACAATAGCCGTGAGCCAATCTCTCGTAGTTCAGCAGATCCAGGACGTGGTGAGTTATCTCGAACCGCGGATGGGCGTTCGTCCGGAAGTCGCACTCATTCTGGGCAGCGGGCTGGGCGGAGTGGCTGGCCGAATCGAAAATCCCAAAAGCATTCCCTATAGTGAAATCCCCCACTTTCATAAGCCTTCTGTGGAGGGACACGAAGGACGCGTGATCTTCGGGCATATCGGCGGCGTGGCCGTTGCCGTGCTTCAGGGCCGCTGGCACTTCTATGAAGGCCATTCGATGAACAGCATCGTGATTCCCACTCGCGCCCTCGCTTCGCTTGGCGCACATTCGCTTTTTCTCACCAACGCGGCCGGTGGCGTGAATTTGAATTTCAAGACCGGCGACCTCATGGTGCTGGAAGATCATTTGAACCTCATGGGCGACAATCCGCTCACGGGAAAAGATTCGGTGAGTTTCGGCCCCCGATTTCCCGACATGAGCGAGCCCTACTGCCGCGAAAGCATCGCCATCATCGAGCAGGCCGCAAACCGCCTGGGAATTCCTCTGCAGAAGGGAACTTACGTCGGTCTGCGCGGACCCACCTACGAAACTCCGGCTGAAGTAAAAATGATCCGCACTCTGGGCGGCGATGCCGTGGGCATGAGCACGGTTCCCGAAGCCATTGCTGCGCGCCATCTCGGCATGCGGGTGGCCGGAATTTCCGTGATTACCAACATGGCCGCCGGCATCGAGCAAAAAACCCTCGACCATGCCGAAGTGCAGGAGTCCGCTGCGAAGGTGATGAACCAGCTTTCTGATCTCATTCTGGATTCCTTGCCGGCGATCGCCCGCTATTCCGCCTCTTCCCTTTCCAAAAGCGGCACACTCAAGCGATAATCCGGGGTAATGTCCCCTTCGTCTTTCGTTTTCGATAACGGTTTTTTCCTTCTCAATGATGGCTCGGGGCAGCTTGCGCGTGGATCCCTCCGGGTTGAAAAGGGCAGGATCGCGAAAGTCGCGCGCGCTATTCCCAAGAAGAAGGGCGAGAAGCGGGTCGATCTCAAGGGAAAGCTTGTAATCCCCGGCTTCGTCCACACCCACATACACTTATGCCAGACTCTCTTTCGCAACTTCGCCGACGATCTGGCGCTTCTTGACTGGCTCAAAGAGCGCATCTGGCCGTTCGAGGGAGCGCATAACGAACGAAGCCTGTACGCCTCGGCCAGGCTCGGGATCGCAGAGCTCCTAGCTGGCGGATCCACCACCATTCTCGACATGGGCACCGTTCGACATACGGACTCGATTTTCGAGGCCGCCGCGGAAATGGGCATTCGTGCCTTCATCGGAAAGTGCCTCATGGATCGCGAAGAGAGCCCCGCCTGCCTTCGGGAAGGAACCAAGCAAGCCTTGCAGGAAAACCTCAAGCTCTTCGAGCGCTGGCACGGCGAAGCCAACGATCGCCTCCGCTATGCCAGCGCCCCTCGCTTTCTACTTTCCTGTACGGAAGGTTTGCTCCGTGAGCTCAAGGGCCTTTCTTCGGCAAATGAGATGATCGTGCACTCGCACTCCAGCGAAAACCGCGACGAGGTAAAAGCCGTTCGCAAAACCTATGGCTGTGAAAATATTGAAGCCTTTCATCGTCTCGGACTCACGGGCCCGCGCCTTGTGCTCGCCCACTGCATCCATCTTTCCGACTCGGAAAGGCGCATCCTCGCCGAGACCTTCACCCGGGTGAGCCACTGCCCGAGTTCGAATTTAAAATTGGGGTCGGGCGTTTGCCAGGTTCCGGATCTGAAAAAGCTCGGCATCTCGGTAAGCCTGGGTGCCGACGGCGCCCCCTGCAACAACAACCTCAATATGTTCCAGGAAATGCGGCTGGCCTCCCTGCTACAAAAGCCGGCCCATGGCCCGGGTGCGATGCCGGCCCGCGAAACCTTTGAGATGGCTACGATCGAGGGCGCTCGCGCCCTGGGCATCGAACGGGACGTCGGCTCGATCGAGATTGGCAAAAAAGCCGATCTGGTGGCGCTCGACCTTTCTGAAGCGAGCATGGCCATGGAGCTGAGTGAGAAAAATCCGGAGCAGGCCTACAGCGCCGTAGTGTACTCGGGATCGCCGGCCTGCGTGCGCCAGACCTGGATAGACGGCCGCCTCGTTTTCGACGAGGGATCTTATTCCGGCGGGAAGGTCCGTGAGATCGTGAACCAGGCGCTGAGCGAGCGGAAGAAGCTGCTCAGCCGCCTGAACCGTTCGTTGAACTAAGGTAGAACGTGGAACGAGCGCAACTCGACGAGGGTGTGCTGCCCATTTTCCGTCGTATCCGAACGGGCGATTCCGAAAGAAACCTTAGCTACCCACATCGATCCGGCGATTTGGAGCCGTTTCTGGTCGCTTACCGGCAATTTACAGGTCGGGAAGGTGCCTGCCGGAACTTTGATGGTCTGCGGAGTGCCGCCATAGTCCCTGCAATTCGCAAGCACGTCGTCCACCGTCGCGTCACTCACGTATTCAGAGGCGTCCTTCCACTCCGTTTCCACCCGTTCGGGCTGACCGGGGATCTGATATTTATTCTGCTGGAGGAATTTATTGGCGGCCGCATCGTAGCTCACGATCTCCATGACGTAGGCGAACTTCGTGCTTTGCCCGCCCTGGGTCGATGTCACGTCATAAACCGCCTGATCGCCCACGTTCGGCATGGCCGAAGCGGATATAGCTACAAAAAGACCGGCAGTAGTGAGGATGGATGCCTTGAACATAAGAACCTCCGTTGTTCTTGTTGCGGATAGGGGCCCAACGTACCACGCTCCCCCCACCCCCCATTAACCGAGTAAAATGCTATTAATCTTACTGTAAGCTGCTTCTACCGAGAGCCCAAAAATCATTGGTGATTTTGATTCCTTCGGAAAGAGACCGGTAGTCAAGCCTTCCAAAGGGCAATTCCCTTTCATTCTTGACACTTAGCTTAACCGCCGCTACAACAACCTGTATTTCCCGCAAATCGCGTGAGGGCGCCGAGAACGGCGCATTTTTAGGAAGGTCTTCCGTATGTACGCAGTGATTCAAACCGGTGGCAAACAATACAAAGTGAAGAAGGGTGATGCCGTTCAAGTGGAACTTCTTCCCCTCGAACTCGGCGCGACCACGAGCTTCTCCGAAGTTCTGCTCGTAGGCGGAGCATCCGGCGAAGCAAAGATCGGCCAGCCCTTCGTGGCTTCCGCTTCGGTGAGCGCCGAAGTGGTGGCGATCGAAAAAGGCCCCAAGATCATCATTTACAAAAAGAAACCCAGCAAACAGAACGATAAGAAAACCGGCCATCGCCAGCCCTACACCCGCCTTCTGATCACTGGCATCGAAAACGGCTCCGGCGAGAAAGACACGCTCTCCTCCGACGAGAAAGCGAAAGTTCTGGCGAACGTGGGCTTCGCCGCGAAAGACGCTTGGGCGCTGGAAACCGAAGCTACGGGATTGGAAGAGTCCGCCCCGGCGAAGAAGGCCGCGCCCAAAAAGGCCGCCGCAAAAAAAGCTGCTCCCGCGAAGAAAGCTGCCCCTAAAAAAGCGGGCGCCGCGAAGAAGAGCACCAAGAAGTAATTAAGTTTTATTGTTTAACGGTTAAGCAGAAGGAAGACAGCAATGGCATCAAAAAAAGCTGGTGGTAGTACAAAAAACGGCCGCGACAGTAACCCGAAAATGCGGGGCGTGAAGCGCTTCGGCGGCGAAGTCGTGAAAGCCGGCAACATCATCATCCGCCAAGTGGGCACCGTATGGCACCCCGGCAAGAACGTGGGCCTCGGCCGCGATTTCACCCTCTTCTCGCTGATCGACGGCGTGGTGAAGTTCGAAAACAAAGACCGCACGCGCCAGAAGGTTTCGGTCTATCCCGCGACGGCCAGCACTGCTAGTTAAGCTGGCGCGGTTCTGGATCCTAAGGAAGGGCATACTCCTCCGGGAGCTATGCCCTTTGTGTTTGTAGGCCTATGAAATTCATCGACGAAGCACAGATCGAGATCAAAGCCGGCCACGGTGGCGCCGGATGCGTGAGCTTTCGCCGTGAGACCATGGAACCCTTCGGCGGGCCCGACGGCGGCGACGGCGGCCAAGGCGGAAGCATTTACCTGAAGCCCGACGGCAACCTCTCCACCCTCATGGACTTCCGTTTCAAGAAAAAGTATCACGCCAAACCCGGCGACCCTGGGAGCGGCAAAAAGCGGGCTGGCCGGGACGGCGAGGACATCATCCTCCGTTTACCCGTGGGTACCATCGTGCGCGACGCCGAAACCGGCGAGATGCTCTGGGAGGTTCTCAACAAGGATCAGGCCACTATCCGGCTCTGCAAAGGCGGCCGCGGAGGAAAGGGTAATACCCACTTCGCCACCTCTACCCACCAAACCCCCAAGTTTGCGCAGCCCGGGGAAGAGGGCGAATCGAAAGTAATCACGCTGGAGCTGAAGTTATTGGCCGACGTAGGCCTGGTCGGATTTCCGAACGTGGGCAAGAGCAGCCTGATCGCAGCGATTTCGGCGGCACGCCCCAAGATTGCCGACTATGCCTTCACTACGCTTGTCCCGAACCTTGGCGTCGTTCGCATCGATGGAGAACGCAGCTTCGTTGTCGCCGACGTTCCCGGCCTGATCGAAGGAGCCCATGAGGGCGTGGGTCTCGGTATCCGTTTCCTCAAACACCTCGAACGCACGCGTATCTACCTGCACATTATCGACGCCGCTTCGGATCGGGATCCGGAGAAGGATTACGAAGTCGTGAGAAAAGAACTTGAATCCTTCAATCCCGACCTCCTCCAACGACGCGAGATTATCGTGTTCAACAAGATGGATTCGGCCCAGGATACGGAAGCCCTCGACAAATTCTGCGCCCGGCTGGACAAAGAGCGCCGCCTTTATCGGAAAGTGTCCGTGGCGACTCGTGAGGGCGTGGATGAACTGGTACAGCTCACCGCGGACATGCTCTTCACGAACAAGTACAGCATGCAGGAAATTCCCGGTTGAGTCCCGACTTCCGAATCAGCACGATTTTGTTCGGCGGATCCTTCGATCCCATACACGAAGGCCATCTGCATGTTGCAAAATCAGCCTTGGCGGCCGTCCCGGAAGCCAAACAAGTGGTGTTTGTGCCTGCTTCGGTCAGCCCGGGGAAAGCAAATCCCGCCGCGACGGCGGCGCAAAGGTTGAAGTGGCTGGAGCTGGCCGTTCGCGGCCCTGGATTTTCCGTATGGGACACCGAAGTTCGCCGAGGGGGCCAGAGCTATACCATCGAGACCCTGAAAGAAGCCCTAGCCTTCGGCGCCGCGAATGACCGTCTTTTCTGGCTGCTCGGAGCGGATGCATATCGCGGAATTTCCGGGTGGAAAGACCCGGATGGGATCCGGAAGCTTTGCCGTTTGCTCGTGGTGAACCGGGAGGGAACCGAAACCAGGGCCCAACATCCCTCTGACCAGATCATATCGATCTCCCTACATCCCGCATCCTCCACAAAGCTGCGCGAGCAGCTTGCCGCAGGCGACTGTTCTTCTCCCTGGATCCCCCCCCCCGTACGGCCTGATCTGGAGAAACTTTTGCCGGCTCAAAACCCCTATGCTAGAAATTAAAGTAATGATGGAAGCCCGAAAGCTCGCAGAGGTCTGCGCCCAAAGATGTTTGGAAAAAAAGGGCGAGAACGTCGTTATTCTGAACCTCGAGAGCAAGTCTTCCGTAGCAGACTACTTTGTGGTCTGTAGCGGATTTTCCGACCGTCAGGTTTCGGCGATCGCCGATTTTATCTCCGCCGAAGGCCGCAATGCGGGAATCAAAGTTTACAACGAAGAAGGCATGAAAGAGGGCCGCTGGGCCCTGATCGACTTCGGCACAGTCATTGTTCACGTTTTCCAGGACCACCTGCGCGACTACTACAACCTGGAAGGCCTTTGGCAGGATGCACCGCGGATCCACTGGCAAGACGAGACCGATAGCATCGCACGGCCTTCCGATTTTGAGCCTGGTTCAGCCCGTTTTTAAGACATTTCCTCTATAGAAAACTCCGGATTATCTCTCCTGGTTTTACTTTGCTTCACACTGCGTCAAAGTGCTAAAAATCCGGAGCATGAGCGAGCCCAAAAACGAAGCTTCTGAAGCAGCGGCCGATCCCAACAAACCTCTGAAAGATCTATCGGATATGCAAACCCTCGTATCGCTTTGCAAGCGGCGGGGATTCATCTTCCAGAGTTCGGAGATCTACGGCGGAATCAATTCCTGCTGGGACTACGGTCCCTTGGGCGTGGAGCTCAAGCTCGCCGTAAAAGACGCCTGGTGGAAAAGCATGACCCAGATGCATGACGACGTGGAAGGTGTAGATGCCTCCATCCTCATGCACCCCCGCGTTTGGGAAGCCAGCGGCCACGTGGAGAACTTCAACGACCCGCTCGTGGACTGCAAAAAGTGCAAGGCCCGCCACCGTGCGGACCATCTGAAGCCCGTTAAAGAACTCGAGCAGAAGCTGGGCCACCTGCCGAAGCTCGAGGAGATGGCAAAAGCCCTCGAGGGCGCCAACTGCCCCAGCTGCGGCAGCGCCGGCACCCTCACCCCTCCCCGCCTTTTCAATATGATGTTCAAGACCTATATGGGTCCCGTGGCCGATGACGCCAACGTGGTCTATCTGCGCCCGGAAACCGCGCAGGGGATCTTCGTGAACTTCCGCTCTGTGCAAGAGACAATGCGCAGGAAACTGCCCTTCGGTATCGCCCAGATCGGCAAAGCCTTCCGCAACGAGATCACTCCCGGCAACTTCACCTTCCGCACCCGCGAATTCGAGCAGATGGAGATGCAGTACTTCGTAGCGCCGGGAACCGACACCGAGCATTTCGAAAAATGGCGAGCCGACCGCCAAGCGTGGCATGTGGCCATGGGCATACGGGAAAAGAAGCTTCGGTTTCATCCACATGGCCAGAACGAACTCGCCCACTATGCCAAGCAGGCCGGAGACATCCAGTACGAGTTTCCGATCGGCTGGCAGGAAGTGGAAGGTATCCACAATCGTACGGACTTCGACCTCAGCCGCCACACGGAGTTTTCCGGCAAGAGCCTGCAGTACACCGACGAAAATGCGAACAAGTTCATCCCCTACGTGATCGAAACGTCTGTGGGTTGTGACCGCTTCGTGCTCGCCGTGCTCTGCGATGCCTATCGTTCAAACGAGGATCGGGTCGTGATGAAGTTCCATCCGAAATTTGCGCCCTACAAGGCGGCGGTGTTCCCGCTGATGAAGAAGGATGAGCTCGTGGGGCCGGCACTGAAGATCTACGAAGATCTGCGCAAGCATTACAAAGTGGACTATGACGCCACCGGATCGATCGGCAAGCGCTACCGCCGCCATGAAGAAGTGGGCACTCCCTTCTGCATCACGATCGACTATGACAGTCTCATCGGCCAAAACGTGACGATCCGCCATCGTGACACGATGGCGCAGGAGCGCGTTCCGATGAGCCGCGTGCTGGAATACATCGGCGATGCCTTCCAAAACTGGAAAATGAGCTAATGGATCTAGGTCAAACCACCGCCACGGCAGTCAGGAGTATGCCCATGGAAAAAAAATTCGTTTATTCCTTCGGACCCACGGAGTGCTCCGGAGACGGGACACAGAAATACCTGCTCGGAGGCAAGGGCGCCAATCTCGCGGATATGGTGAAGCTGGGCCTGCCGGTTCCTCCGGGTTTCACGATCTCGACTGATGTCTGCACCCACTTCTACAAGAATGAGCGTTCTTATCCTGCCTCGCTGAAGGCGGAAGTGGACAAAGCCGTGGCAGTTCTTGAGAAAGACCTGGCATCCACGGGAATGAAGTTCGGTGACAAGAAAAACCCCCTCCTGGTGAGCGTGCGCTCGGGAGCCCCCGTCTCCATGCCGGGCATGATGGACACTGTGCTCAACCTCGGGCTGAACGATGAAACCGTGCAGGGCCTGATCGATCAGAGCAAAGACCAGCGCTTTTCCTACGACTCCTACCGCCGCTTTGTGATGATGTATTCAGACGTGGTTCTTGGCGTGAACACCTCGCTATTTGAAACCGCGCTTGAGCACAAAAAAGCCGATGTCGGAGTGGAGCTCGATACCGAGCTCAGCGCCGACCACCTCAAAGCCCTGGTGAAAGAGTTCAAGGGCATTGTAATGGAGCAGACTGGCAAGAAGTTTCCCGAGGACCCCAAGGAGCAGCTCTGGGGCGCGATCGGCGCAGTATTCGGCTCCTGGATGAACCCGCGCGCAAACACCTACCGGCGCATCAACAATATCCCCGAGCATATCGGCACTGCCGTGACCGTGCAGGCGATGGTGTACGGGAACATGGGCGACGACTGCGCCACCGGCGTGGCTTTCACCCGCGACCCGTCCACGGGTGCGAAAAAATTCTTCGGCGAGTTCCTGATCAACGCCCAGGGCGAAGACGTGGTAGCCGGCATCCGCACCCCCCAGCCGATCAATGCCGAGAGCGTGAACGATTCCAACAAGCAACTTCCCACGCTCGAGAAGACGCTCCCCATCGCCTACAAGGAGCTCGTGACCCTTTATCAGAAGCTGGAAAAGCATTACCGAGACATGCAGGACATCGAGTTCACCATCCAGAAGGGGAAACTCTTCATGCTGCAGACGCGGAATGGTAAGCGTACCGCCGCCGCCGCGATGAAGATCGCCGTGGATATGGTGCATGAAGGCCTTATCGACAAAAAAGAAGCCGTACTGCGAGTGACCCCCGACCAACTCGACCAGCTTCTGCACCCGCGTCTGGATCCCAATGCAAAAAAAGACGTGGTCGCGAAAGGCCTTCCCGCTTCTCCCGGAGCCGTCTCCGGCAAGATTATTTTCGATCCCGACACTGCCGAGAAGTGGGTGAAAGAGAAGAAGGAAAAAGTCATCCTCGTACGCGTGGAAACCTCACCGGAGGATATCCATGGCATGCACGTAGCGGAAGGCATCCTGACTGCTCGCGGAGGGATGACGTCCCACGCCGCCGTGGTGGCGCGAGGTATGGGAAAAACCTGCGTAGCAGGATGTGGCGCACTGAAGATCCTGATGGACAGCCGCAAGCTCGTTGTCGGCAGTCGCGAATTCGCCGAGGGCGACTGGCTCACCCTCGAAGGAACCACAGGCGAGGTGATGGCCGGCCAGGTGAAGACGGTAACGCCCGATCTTTCCCACGGAAACTTCAACGAGTTCATGCAGTGGGTGGATGGCGAACGCAAGCTCAAGGTGCGCACCAATGCCGACACCCCTCACGACGCCAAAGTGGCACGCCAGTTCGGCGCCGAAGGCATCGGCCTCTGCCGCACGGAACATATGTTCTTCGAGCCCGACAGGATCGGCGCCGTCCGGCAAATGATTCTTTCCGATTCCCTCGAAGAGCGGGAAAAAGCGCTGGCCAAACTGCTGCCGATGCAACGTGGGGATTTCTACGGCCTCTTCAAGGAAATGAAAGGGCTTCCCGTCACCATCCGCCTGCTGGATCCGCCCCTGCATGAGTTTTTGCCTCATAAAGATGAGGACGTGCGCGCGCTCGCCAAGGAAATGGAAGTGCCCTACGATGTCCTCAACCGCCGCAAGGAAACCCTGCACGAGTTCAATCCGATGCTGGGCCACCGCGGCTGCCGCCTCGGGATTTCCTTCCCTGAGATTTACCGTATGCAGGTTCGGGCGATCGTGGAAGCAGCCTGCGAGCTGAAGAAAAAAGAAAACCAGCCCGTGGAACCTGAGATCATGATTCCGCTCGTCGGCGACTGGCGGGAACTGCACTATGTGCGTAATTACTGCGAAGACGAGATCAAAAAGGTGTTCACAGAACAATCCATGAAGGTCCCTTACACCATCGGCACGATGATCGAGCTCCCGCGCGCGGCATTGACGGCCGACCTGATCGCCGCTCCAGACAAGGGCAATGCAGAGTTCTTCAGCTTCGGCACCAACGACCTGACGCAAACTACATTTGGCCTCTCCCGAGACGATTCGGCTTCGTTCCTGGGAACCTATGTGGAGAAAAAAATCTTCGGTCAGGATCCCTTCGTCTCCATCGACCCCGATGGCGTGGGTGAGCTCATGAAGCTCGCTTCGCAAAAGGGCAAGCAGACACGCGGAAATGGAATGAAGATCGGTATCTGCGGCGAACAGGGCGGCGAACCGCGCTCCGTGCATTTTTGCCACATGATCGGCCTCGATTACGTGAGCTGCAGTCCCTTCCGCGTGCCGATTGCGCGGCTGGCGGCCGCACACGCCAATCTGGCCAAGAGCTAGCACGAATCTAGCATCCATTACGTTGCATGGCCTGGGCGAGGGTAGACTTCCTAGAAACCGGCGATAGCTACTACAAGGCCGTCCTGGCCTCCATTGGTGAGGCTCGGCACTCGGTGCTCGTGGAAAAATACATTTTCCGAAACGATCAAACCGGAAAACAGATCCTTTCAGCGATGGCTTCGGCTCGCCAGAAAGGCGCACGGGTATATCTGCGAGTGGACGGAGTGGGCTCGCGGGATGAGGCACCCGCGCTCAGCGACTTCTGCCGAAGCAAGAACATCGAGTTTGAGGTGTTCCATCCCCTGCCGTTCGCAGCTTTCGCCAGTTTTTTTCGCAGTCTGAAGCTGATCAACCGCCGCACTCACCGCAAGCTGGTGATAGTCGACGGCTTGGTTGCCTTCTCCGGGGGACGCAACGTAGATGATGTGGAGTCCGAACGCTGCAGCGGCTCTCAGGCATGGCATGACCTCTCCGTCAAACTGGAAGGCCCCTCGGTAGCTAAGCTCGTTCAGGCATTCTGGATGCGCACGTTCCGGCGCCATCCTTCCCATGATTTTCTCCTCAACTACACCTGGCGCCTGAAGCTGGCACGTAACACCTGGTTCGTCAGAAAGCTGCAACGGTCCCGAAAACGCTTCTGGGTGGTCACTCCCTACTTCGCCCCCACCCCCGCGATGCTTTTCCAGATCTTCCTCGCCACCAAGCGGGGGGTCGACGTCAGGCTGATACTCCCGCAGAAGATCGACGTCGAGCTCAGCAGGATGGCCGCGCGCGCGGCTTATGACCGCCTCCTTCGCTGGGGTGTGCGCATTTATGAATTTCAGGCGAAAGTGCTTCACCGCAAACTCTGGCTCATCGACGATACTGCCTTGGTGGGATCCGGGAACTTGAACCATCGCTCTTTCATGCACGATCTCGAGCTCGATGTGATCTTACGCGAATCCTCCGACGTGAAGCGGGCCGAAGAACTCTTTCTGGCTGATCAGGTGATGAGCCGACGGATGGAACTGAGGGATATGGAAAGGCTGCCGGCCTGGAAGCGCGCCTTCTACTGGTTGGCCAGCTGGCTGGTGTACTGGTTATGAAGACCTGGCGTCTTATCACCTACAACATCCATAAGGGGCTGCACCCGTTCCGGAATCTTGACGTCATCGAGCGCGTGAAGCTGAGCCTGAGAGAATCCAGGGCGGATTTTCTCCTGTTGCAGGAGGTTGTGGGCGAACGCCGCCACAGCCGCACTCAGGTGGAAAATCAGCTCATGCGTCTCGCCGACAAACGCTGGCGGCACCATGCGTACGGAAAAAATGCGG
>DATBTF010000130.1:0-53636 GCA_036559405.1 Bdellovibrionota bacterium | reverse complement strand
CGTCGATCCACCAAGTCCTCGTAGCGATTCCTTCGCGCGGGCGCTCCCATCCTGGGGCGGTTGAACCCGAGGCCTGTCGTCTCTCTTCTGGCCGAGCAGCCAGTGCCTGATTTCACGGTCCGCGACAGAATTCTATTTCAGGGCGAGGGGCAGTTTTTATTCTGGATTTGTTTCTAATGATTCGCCCGGAGAAATTACCTTGTGGCGGGAGATTGGGGGCAACCCTCACCCCCGATTCTTCAGCAACACAAACTTCCACTGCTCCCCACTCGGACCGGAAACCTCTATCCTTTGCAGAACCTGAAAACCTTTCTGGCCCTTGCCATCTTTAGCCCACGATCGCACAAAGCGCGCTGCGTGGCTGGAAGCTCCTGATGTGGGCGCATGTTCTTTCAGCGGCCCGATCAAGATGTATTGGTACGGCTTGAACTTCTCAACGAAAGAGAAGTCGCCGCCAGTTTGAAAGAGAGCGCGCCAAAAGAATTCGTGGTTTTTGTTGAACTCCCAGGGCTTACGCAGCTCGAAGGCGCGGAGTTTCAAGGCGGATCGGCTGGGAGTGATGTCTTCGCTCTCGGCAAAGGCGAAGATCTGGGCCTCGCCGGGGATCAAGGGCTCCAGTGCCTCCACCAGCCCTTTTGTGAAGTAGAAAGGTCTCTGCGGCAAAATAAGCGCGCTCACCTTCACCATCCAGGGATAGGTGTTCGCGTAGCCGCGAGGAATGTCGAAGAATAGATTCGAAAAGACCAGAACCTGCGGCAGTAGGCAGAGGCCGGCGAGCAGAGGCACGAATTTTTTTTGTGCATGGGCCAGAGAATCGAAGGCGGAAAGGAAGAAGAGAAAGAAAGGCCCGAGGAAGTAGCGATGGTAGGCGAGGCGCGAGCTCTCATTCTTGGTGAGGCCGGCGGCCACGATCATGGCCACAAGCATCGCTCCTAGCGCCAGAGTTCGCAGCGTGCTTTCCCGCGAGGCCTTGCGCAGCGCCAAGGTGAGGAGCACGGCCAGCAGCAGGATCGCGCCATGCCAGCCGAGAAAGGAATAGAACACCTCTCCCAGATAGAGCAGGGAGCTTTTCAGAAATTCTCCCACGCTCGGAAGGGCGGCGGCCGATTCCTGCGCGAAGGTGCCCGCGAGGATCCAGCTGAGGAGATCGCGGAAACGGGGAGCGTACCAGAGGCCCGCAAGCGCCAAGGGCGTGGCCACGAGGAGCGCATAGGTTTTGTCGCGCTGGAGAAGGTGAAGGGCGAGCGGCAGGAGCAGGGGAAGGGCTGCGGGCAGCAGGGCTGAGGCGGGCAGGCTGAGGTCCGGTTTGCAGAGAGCGCGCAGCCAGAGAGCGGAGAGTGCGACAGTAACCCAGGGGAGAAGGAAGGTGAGGAGAGAAGTTTTCTTCTCCCTCCACAAAACGAATCCCACGGCAGCGGTGAGGAAGAGAAAAATACCGAATCCCTCGAGGGGGCGCAGGGCGATCGCCAGGCCGAGGGCGGCGCAGGTGAGGCCAAGTCGTTTGCACAGGCCGCTATGGGCGGCGAGGGCGAGGAAGAAGAGGTAGGGCAGCTCCGACATGAAGCTGACGGTAGTCTGGAAGTAGAGGGGATGGGTGGCGATGAGGCCGGTGAAGAGGAAGGAGAGGAGGCGGTGCCCGGTCAGGAGGAGGAAGGTCTTGAAGGTGAGGAAGACGAAGCCCGACCAGAAGAAGAGCGCCCAAAGTTCCGTGGCGGCGGTGGTATCGCCTCCGCTGAGGGCGAGAAAGGGAAGGCCGAAGAGGTAGTGGATCGAAGGGCGGCCGAAGTCGTTGAGGAGGAAGATCTTTGTCAGGCCCGAGAGGCCGTGGGCGCGCCAGAAGGCTAGCCTTTGGTGGGCCTGCAGCCAGAACTCGACGTCGTCGGAAACGATCCAGATGTTGGAGAGGCGCTGCCAATACCAGAGGATGGCGATGAACGGGAGGCACCACAGGAACTGACTTATTTGTCTTTTAATGGTTCCCATTTTTTCTCTGGCTCAGTGGGGTGCGCCGGCTCGTAAATGGTAACTTAGATCCTCGGAAGCGAGAACGGGAATTGTTCTGGTTTTGCTTCGCAGTGCTTGGGTAGAATGAAGCGAACAGACGATGCGCTCCCATCACCACTTCCCAGAGATCGACCGCCTGCGTGGACTAGCCATTCTGATGGTGATCTACGACCACCTGGCCGTTCCTCCCTTTGGATTGCTCGCGCCCTACATTCACCCGATGCTGCGAGAAACCTGGACAGGCGTGGATCTGTTTTTTGCGATCTCAGGCTTCGTGGTTTTCCTGAGCCTGCAGCGGTCAAATTCCGCGCTGGAATTCTATAAGCGCCGGTTCTGGCGGATCGCGCCCCTGGCTTTGCTGTGTAGCGCAGTGCCGACGGCCGTGGTCTGGATGATGGGCGGTTTTTCGGAAATGACGTCGATGGAACAGGTAGGGCAGGACTTCCTCGCGATCGTCACCCTGCGCTTTAACTATGCGTTCGCCTACGCCACGAAAGGCGCGTTGCTGCTTTCTCCTTATTGGAGCCTCTGCGTGGAGGAGCATTTTTATCTTTTGTTGCCGCTCTTCGTGCTTTTTTTGCGGAATCGTACCCAGCGTTTGCTTGTGGGGCTTGCGGTGATTCTTGCTTCGCCGCTCGCGCTTCGGCCTTGGGTCTACGAGTGGACGCAACCGCCCCACCAGCTGCCGTATTTCCGGGCGGCCACCCACTGCCGCCTCGACGGATTGCTAGTAGGCGTGCTGCTGGCGGAGTACTGGAGAGCATCCAAGGGTAAAGGACGGAATCTCAGGTGGAAATTTCTGGCTGGGAACGCGCTGAGCTTGCTGGCGATCGCGGCCTTGGTGCTGATCCCCAATTTGATGAAAGGTGTGGATGGACTCAACTGGGGAAATTCAGCCACGGCGGCGATCTCTGCTGGTTTGGTCTGGCTGGCGAGCCGTGATGCGGGCTATGTGTTCGAACTTCCGGGCCTGCGTAGGCTTCTTTCCGTGGTGGGTCAGCATTCCTACGCGCTCTATCTTTTGCATATGCCCGCCTACTACTTGGCGGTTGGCATATTCCGGGCGAATTTACAGGCGCTGCAACCCTCCGAGGTCGCGCTCATTGTCTTGACCTACGGAGGGCTCCTGGCCTCGCTTGCCTACGCCTGCAGGCGCTGGATCGAGCTGCCGCTCATGGAATATGGAAGGGGATTCTCCCTGGCGAAGTCGCTGAAGAAGATATCCCGGGCCTTGCGGGTCTAGCTGGTTATCTAGTTCCCCGACTCGTCGATCTTTTTCTTCGCCTCGATGGCGAACTGGATCAGCTGCTCTTCCTTGGGCGAATTGCAAAGATAGTGGGCGCCGGATCCGCTATGCGACTGTGCATGGAACTTGATGAGCCCGCCGCGGCCGTTCTGGTCGGCATTGTAGTGCCATACGGAGGCCGGTTCGAGCTTTCCGGGCTGCAGGGATTCGGTCCAGTCGGAGATGATGATGTAGATGCCGGTGGGGCCGCCCGCTTCGCGTAAGGCGCGCATCTCGGGGGTGTTGAGCTTGAGGATGCGTTTCAGCTCCGTCCAGGCGGTGCGGGCGCAGGAGCGGTTCCAGTCTTTGTCGTTGGTGAGGTAGCCGAAAGAGACGCCATTGCCGCCATCGTAGTTCCCGTTGCCCCAGTACTCCACGCTATGGAGGCGGAAGCCGTTGAGGGTGAAGCCGTCGTAGCGGCCGGCGGGGTCGTCGGCGAAGGCAGTAAGGGAAGCAAACGATAGGATCAGAGTGAGCAGCGTGGTGATTTTCATAGGTCCTCCAGCGGGCCTTATAGGATTTTGCTGCGGTGAGCAGCAAGCGGCTTGGACATCTGGGGAGGGCCTCGGCTAAAATTCCTAGGTGTCTATCTTTAAGAAAGCGAACGAAGCCCGTGTGGCGTTTCTCCTCTGTGTTCTTTTCTTTGGCTTCGGCCTGGTGCACGCGCTTAAGAACTTCCGCCATCCCTATGCCGTTCCCGTGGCCTTCTCGGATCATTTCAGCCATGTGAGCTCCGTGATTCACTTCCTCGACCGCGGCCTGAATGTGTACCGCCTGACGCCGAACGAAAGCCTTGTGCATACCCGCGACCCGCGCGACCGTTTTTTCGCCAATATGAGCGGGCTCATTTTCTCGGATCTCTACGTGAACCCGCTGAGCGTGGACGGCCCGCCTTTGTTCAACAACTGGCAGAACCAGATCTGTCCCTATCCTCCGGGCATGCATGTTCTTTTCGCGCCCTTTGCCTTGGCCTTCCAGCTGAAATGGCTGGGCTTTGCGAACATGAACCGGCTGATCATTCTTTTCCTGCTGGGTTTTACGGCGGGTTTGCAGTTTTTACTGCTGCGCGAGGCGATCAAGCTGTGGAAAGAGGCGAAGAACCGTTATGCGGCTGGCGCTTTTGCGGTCTGCACTCTTTATCTTTGCTACTGGCTTACCTACTGGGTGCTGAGGGGATTCTACGACGTGACGGCCGTGGCCCTTGTGCTGGCGAGCCTCTGGAGTCTGGAGAAAAAACGGCCCCTGGAATCGTTCGCCTTTTTGTGTTTCGCGATCTTTCTGCACTGGCGAGGGCTGTATTACGCTCCGCTTTTCTATTTTCAGTGGAAGGAGCTGAAGCGCATTCCCTATCAGCGGCGGATGTTCTGGGTTCCGGTTTGCTTTCTTTCTATCTCGCTTCTCTGCTTTGCGATCGCGCTGCCTCAGCTCAGCCGATTTTGGGTGAACAATCCGCTGCAGAGTTCGGAAACGAAGAGCCACGCCCTGACTCTGCTGGTGATCCTAGCGGCTGTGCATCTTACGCAGCTCGAGCGGAAGCGCGACTGGCTGAGCGCCTCGCTCGCGATCTGCTATCTGTTGTTTTTGATCGCCTCGCCACAGATCTGCGCCTGGCACTTCGTGATGGTGATGCCCATGGTTTTGATTACGCTGAAGAGGGCGGCGGGGGCGGCTTCAGTTTATAATGTAGCCGCCACGGCAACGACTTTGGTTCTGTTCGGCTGGATCTGCCAGGGCATTTATGAGGTGCCATTGTCGGCTTTGTGGACCTTGCTGTAGGGCAGCGGGCCATTTATCCGTCGTACGACGGATAAATTCACACCCGCATCGTCGCCATCAACTGCTCGAGCCTTCCGTCGATCTCTTTGCGGTCGAGCTTGAGTAACCTCTTGAACGAGAAGTCTTCCACCGTGAAGCTCGCCATCACCGAGCCCGTGAGCACGGCCTTGCGAAGAGCGCCGCGGTCCAAACCAACACCGTGAGAGGCCAGGTAGCCGATCATGCCGCCCGCGAAGGTGTCGCCGGCGCCGGTGGGATCCACCACGCGGCGGATCGGCACGGCGGGAGCGGAGAAAATATCGCCTTGGTAGAAAAGGAAGGCGCCATACTCGCCCCGTTTCACCACCACGCATTTGGGTCCCATGGTGAGGATCTTTTCAGCGGCGGTGACCACATTGCTTTCGCCCGAGAGCAGCTTCGCCTCGCCCTCGTTGATCGTGAGCAAGTCGATGCGCGGAAGCACCTTCACCAGCGCATCTTTGCGGCCCGTGATCCAGAAGTTCATGCTGTCGAGGGCGATCAACTTCGGTTTACGCACCTGCTCCAGCACGCTCATCTGCAGCTCGGGCGCGATATTGCCGAGGAAAACGTATTCGGCGTCGCGGTAGTTTTCGGGAAGCTTGGGGTTGAAGTGTTCGAAGACGTTGAGCTGGGTGGAGAGGGTGATCGCCTCGTTCATGTCCTCGTGGTACTCGCCCGTCCAGTGGAAGGTCTTTCCCGCCATCACAGAGACGCCCTCGGTGTCGATGCCGCGGGTGCCGAGCATTTTGAGGTGGTCGTTCGGGAAGTCTTCGCCCACCACGCCCACGAGCTGGAGCGGATTGAAGAAGCTCGCGGAAAGAGAGAAGAAGTTGAGCGATCCGCCCAGCACCTTCTCCGCCTTGCCAGCGGGGGTGGAAACGGAATCGAACGCCAAAGAGCCAACAGCGAGGATATTTCTCATGGGGAAGATGTACCTGGGGATTGGGGTTGCGTCAAACCGCGAATTTTATGGGCGGGGGAGAAGAGCGCGCAGTCTTCCCTCATCGATTTTCAAATTGTCGAGATAGCCGCCCTGCTGGATCTCCGGATACATGATGTTCTGGGGATCATTTACGTGGGCGAAGCCGAGGAAGTGGCCCAGTTCGTGGGCCAGGAGCTTGCGCCGGCTGGTGCTGTCGGCCTCGTCGATGCAGAGCGCCGAGCAAAGGCGGGTCTCTGCATTGAGAAAGATCACCGCATGGGCGATCAGCGAGGAAGTGGAGTGGATGATGGTTTTCCCCGCTACCCGCGCCTCCCATTCCTGGGGCCAGGGACTCTGGAAGAAGATCACGTTGTCGAGCAGGCCGTTGGGGTTGGCGGCCAGGCCGCTATAGGGAAGCACGCCATGGGGCCAAGGATTGCCAAGAGTGAAGAGCGTGCGGTGGGCTCGCGTTTCCCAGAAGGAGATGGCCGAGAGCAGGTCTTCGTTGGCGAAGCGTCCGTCGAGTAAATCTTCGTCCACGCGGAGGGGAACGGGGAAGGAGGCCCAGTGGGGATCCGGGACCTGGTTTTCCTCCTCGTTCCTCCCGCAGCCCGCTAGGGGGAGGAGAAGAATGAACGCGAGCAGGCTGACGAGCGCCCTCGCATCTAAGCAAAATGATCTTACCCAGCCCAATTAAGCCCCTATCCCCGTCGGCCTCTATATTAGAGAGGACCGCTGTTTCCCCTATTTTTGCTCCGCCGTCCAACAACTTTCCAGAAGCCGCTTTGCCTCAGGTTTAACGCGATGCATAAAGTCGTAGTCTCGCGATGCCGCAGTGAAGGAAAAAGCAGCTTAAATTTTAGGAATTTAGATTTTACTCGCGGAGCGCAATAGAGCATATTGGGGCGCATGTGCGGAGTCGTGGGAATCATCGGGCCTGAAGAGGCAGCCAAAGAGGTGTTTCTGGGGCTCTTTACGCTCCAGCACCGGGGCCAGGACGCGGCCGGCATTCTTTCCTACAACGAGGGCGAAGGCCCGGGCTTCCATCTCTACAAAGATAACGGATTGGTCGAGGCGGTTTTCAACGAAGAGATCGTGAACCGCCTACCGGGCCGCATGGCCATCGGCCACACCCGCTACTCCACCGTGGGCAAAAGCGACGACACCCGCGACGTGCAGCCGCTCGTGCTGAACTACCCCTACGGCATCGGCATGGCCCATAACGGCAACCTCGTAAATTACTATGAATTGGTCGAGAAGCTCCGCCGCGAAACGCATCGGATGCCGCTCACCTCGACGGATCTCGAAGTGCTCGAGAACCTGTTGGCCGACGCGCTTCTGAGGATCGCCGGGAATGGCCAGGATAAGCTGAGTTTCGAACAGCTTGAGCAAGCCGTGCACTCCGTGATGAAGGAATGCGTGGGCGGCTACTCGGTGGTGACGATGATCGCCGGCCAGGGAATGCTCGCCTTCCGCGACCCCAAAGGCATCCGCCCGCTGATCTTGGGAAAGCGCGAGACCATGGTGAAGGACGCCTCGGGATCTTTGACGAAGAAGCCCGCCTACTGCGTGACATCCGAAATGATCCTCCTGAACTTTCTGGGCTACGAAACCGTAGGCGATCTCAAGCCGGGGGAATTGGTGTTCGTGGACCTCGATGGCAAAATCGAACGCAAAGTACTTCCGCTCGCCTCCACGCCCGCGCCCTGCATGTTCGAGTGGGTGTACTTCGCCGGAGCCGAAAGTATTTTGGAAGGAAAGCCGGTCTATAACGCGCGTCTGGAGCTGGGCAAGGGGCTCGCGCGCAAGATCCGCGGCCATATAAATAAGGGCGAGATGCAGCCGGATATCGTGGTGCCCGTGCCCGAGACCTCGCGCATCGCCGCCATAGCCTTGGCCGAAGAGCTCGGGCTGCCCTACCGCGAAGTCTTGATCAAGAACCGCTACATCCAGCGCTCCTTCATCCTGAACACTCCGGAGAAGCGCACGAAAGCGGTGGACCTGAAGTTGAATCCCGTGCGCTCCGAGATCATAGGGAAACGCGTGCTGCTCGTGGACGACAGCATCGTACGCGGCACCACTTCGAAACGCCTCGTGGACCTCGTGCGCCGCGCGGGCGCGAAAGAAGTGTATTTCGTGAGCACCTGCTCCCCGATCCGCCATCCCTGCTACTACGGCATCGACTTCCCCTCACCCGAAGAGCTGATCGCCACGGGACGCGACGAATCCCAGATCGCCCAGGCCCTGAATGCCGACCGCGTGATCTACCTCGACCAGGAAAGCATACGCGAAGCGATCGGTTTGAAGTCGATGTGCATGGCCTGCCTCGACGGCAAATATCCCACGGACGTCTCGGCAGGGATTGCGTTCCGCGATAAGCGCAAAGGAGACCGCAAGAAATGAAAGTTCTCGTGATCTTCGGCAGCAAGAGCGACGCGAATATCTACGAGCCACTCAAAGCGCGCCTTCTGAACGAAGGCCACGAGGTGGATTTCCGCATGCTCTCCGTGCATCGCTCCCCGGAACTGCTCGATAAGACCTTGGCAGGCGTGAACGCCGAGGCCGTGGTGGCGGGCGCGGGCCTCGCGGCGCATTTACCAGGAATTGTTGCCTCCAAATTGCTGATCCCTGTTTTCGGCATTTCCTGCGCCGCCGCCGTGGGCGGGGTGGACGCCTTCTTCGCCATCGCCCAGATGCCGTTCGGCATTCCCGTGCTCGCCTCGGCCTCCGACCAGTACCTCCACTGCGTGGATGCGATAGGTCGTATTGCCCGGCTCGAGCTGCAGTACAGCTTCGAGAAATTCAATCTTGTGTTCGAGCGCCACAAGAAGTCCCAGCCGCATTTCCAGGTTCTTCTCGAGCGCGCGCAGAAGATCGCTGAGAAAACCGGGGTAGCGCTGAACCTCACCGACAAGCCCGTAGAAAATTCCGTGAACCTCTTTCTCGTGGACATCAGCGAGACCGACCCTGAGGCGCCGCTCGAGTTCGCGATGCCGGGGAAGAAATCCGACGATCTCGGCATCTTCGTGCCCGTGCTGAACGAGAAGATGTACCGCGATCCCTTCGCGGCACTGGCCGTGGCAAGACGCGTGAACTCCGTGCCCGGCGCGCTCTGGGTGGGTATCAATAACGTGGGCAACGCAATGCTCGCGGCCTTGCAGCTGGCCAACGGCAGCGGCACCCATTCGGCCTTTCTGACGAATGCCAAGAAAGGATACGTTCATGCCTGAGAGGATCGTGCCGGAAGAGGTTTCTCGGCATCTTCTCTACTCCGGCTCCGTAAAAGACGTATACGGGATCGCGGGCCGCGATCCCTATGTGTTCCACTTCTCCGACCGCTATTCCATCTTCGACTGGGGAGAGATGCCCGATGCATTACCCGGCAAAGGCGAAGCGCTCGCCGTGATGGGCGATCTGTTTTTCCGTTTCCTCGCCAAGCCCGAAGCCTGGGCGAGCTGGCAGATCCCCGAGCAGTACCCGAAGTTTTGGCGCGACAGTTTCTCGTCATCTGATTTTTTCAAACAGCTCAGGCGCTCTGGCCTTGCGCACCACTCTTTGGGCCTGGTGGATGAGCAGGGGATGGGCGTGGCCGAGGGACAGATCTCCCGCCGCCTCGCCGTGCGTTCTTTCCAGCGGCCTCCGGCCAAATCCGAGTTGGTCGACGGGAAAATTGTCTGGGACTACTCCGCCTATGCCGCGCGCCCCGACAATGCCCTGGTGCCCCTCGAGGTGGTGTTTCGTTTCGGCGCGCCCGAGGGAAGCTCCTTTCTTTCGCGGGCGGAAAAGATCCCGGGCTACGCGCAAAGCCTCGGCTTCGCGGAAAATCCCGCAGCCGGAGAGATGTTCCCTTATCCGATCGTGGAATTCTTCACCAAGCTCGAGCCGACCGACCGCTTCCTGACCCGCGCCGAGGCGATGGTGGTGGGAGCGCTCAAGCAGGAAGAGCTCGACGATCTCGTTTCCCTGACCACTCTGCTTGCTCTGCGGATGCGGGATATCTTCTCGCCCCTGGGCCTCGAGCTCTGGGACGGAAAATTTGAATTTGCCTTCTGTCCCGGCGAGGGGAATCGCAGGGGATTTCTTCTCGTGGACTCGATCGGGCCCGATGAGTTGCGCCTGATCGGGGCAGCGGGAGTGCACTTCTCGAAGGAGTTTTTGCGCCGGGTGTACCGGGGGTCCCCTTGGTATGTGACGATGGAGAAGGCCAAGAAGCTCGCCAAAGAGCGGGGCGAGAAGAACTGGAAGAAGATCTGCAAGGAAGAGCTGAACTCTTTTCCGGATAAGCTGCCCAAGGAAGTGTTCGAAAGCGCGCGGCTGATGTACCCGGCATTGGCGAACGGGCTCGCCTCTGCTTTTCTCGGCAAGACCGTATTTGCAGACACGCCCACGGTGATGGAGCTTTGCAAACGCCTCAAGGAGGTTCTATGAACCTTCTCGTGATCGGCGGTGGCGGAAGAGAGCACGCCCTCGCCTGGAAGCTCGCGCAGGGCAGCGGCGTGAATCGTGTGTATCTCACGCCTGGCAATCCGGGCATGGCTATTGACGAAAAGCTCGAATGCACGGGAATCGCCGCAGGCGAGTTCGCTTCCATCGCCTCTTTGGTGAAGGAGAAAAACATTTCCTTCGTTGTGGTCGGCCCCGACCAGGCCATGGCCGACGGCGCCGTGGATTTCCTCGAGGCGAAGGGCATCCCGACCTTTGGTCCCACGAAAGAAGCCTCGCGCATCGAATGGTCCAAGGCCTATTCCAAGGATCTGATGAGATCTGCTGGGATCCCTACGGCGAAGTACGAAACTTTTGATACTGCGGTGGCAGCACGGAAATTTCTTACCGAGGTGGAATGGGCTGACGGCTGGGTGATCAAGGCCGACGGCCTCGCTCTCGGCAAGGGCGTGGTGGTTTGCTCCTCGAGAGAGGAGGCCCTCAAGACCGTGGACGACTTTCTCGCGGGCTCGATGGGAGCCGCCGGAAAGAAAATCGTGGTCGAAGAACGGCTGATCGGCCGCGAGGTATCGGCCTTCTTTCTTTGCGACGGTGAGATCGGCGTGCCGCTCGGCCTGGCCTGCGACTACAAAAGAATTTTCGACAACGACGAGGGACCCAATACGGGCGGCATGGGCGCTTTTTCACCCGCCGACTGGGTGGAGAAAGATTTTGTTTCCCGCGTGGGCAAGGAAGTGACCAAGCCTTTGTTGGCGGCGATGAAGTCGAGGGGGAGCCCGTTCAAGGGCATCGTCTTCATTGGCCTCATGGTCACCGAGCAGGGTCCCAAGGTGCTGGAGTTCAACGCGCGCTTCGGGGATCCCGAGACCCAGGTGCTGATGCCGCTGATCGACGAAGATCTGCTGCTTTGGCTGCGGGCCGCACGGGAAGGGAAGCTTTCCACGATGCCGCCTTCGGGGCCCAAGCTCAAAAAGGTGCACGGAGTGCATGTGGTACTGGCGGCCGCCGGCTATCCCGGTACGCCGAAGAAGGGGGACGCGATTGCGATCGATCCCTCACTGGTTTCCCCCGCGAGCTGGGAGCGGAATTCCGTGAAGCTGTTTTTTGCGGGCGTGGCGAAGCAGGGCGAACGGCTGGCCACCAATGGCGGAAGAGTACTGGGATTGACCGCGTTGGCGGCGTCGAGGGAAGAGGCGCGCAAGAAGGCGTATGGAGAGCTGGAGAAAATCAAATTTTCCGGCGCGCAGAGGAGGACAGATGTCGGGCGCTAAGGAAGTGCTTCCTTTCGTGATCCTCGCCTCGGGAGCGGGCTCCAACTGCAAGGCTTTGCTCGCGCATGCCAGAAAGCATAGGGAAAAATTCGCGGCCGTGGCCGTGATCAGCGACCGTGCCGGCGCCCCGGCTTTGGATCTGGCGTCTGAGCTGGGAGTCGAGACCTTCGTCGTGAACCACAAAGACGAAGGGGCGATGCTCGCGCTCCTGAAACGCCTCCGGCCCCGCTGGGCCTTTCTGGCCGGTTACAAAAGGATCGTCGGCAGCGGCTTTTTACATTTCTTTTCCGACAAAGGTTTCTACCGGGTGCTGAACATCCACCCTTCGCTTCTGCCCGCCTATCCCGGCCTCGGCGGCTATGAGCGCGCCTTCCAGGATGGCGTGAAGGTGAGTGGGGTTACCGTGCACCTCGTGGACAGTGGGCTGGATACCGGCCGGGTGCTGCTGCAGGAAAGCTTTGAGCGCGAGGACGACGACGATCTCGAAAGCTTCATGGCCCGCGGGCGCAAAATAGAACACAGCCTGTATCCCAAAGCGCTGGATCTGGCGGCGGCGGGAAAAATTCATTTGAAGGAAGCGCACGGCTCCACCTGGGTGAGCGTGAGCGGGAAGGCGAGATGAGCGTAGTGCGGATGGAAGTACGGGATCTCGACTGCAATGCGCGGGAGCAGAAATACGCCCGGGCCGCCAGGCAGCATCTGCATGTTCCCGTGTATGGTACCGAGACAGTGGAGCTCTTCTGGGCGAAGACGGCAAAGGGCGAAGCGATCCCGATGGAGCAGGCGAACCTCTGGGGCGAGCGTGTGTTCCGCGACCCCGTTCTGCAGGAGATCCAGTTTTCCCACCAGGAGCAGTTCCGTTTTTCAGGAGCGGGCTCGCTCTTGCCGAGCTTCGTGGTGCAGGTGCGCTTTCTCCCCGGAGTCACGGATAACGTGGGCCGCACGGCCACGGAAGCCGTGCGTCTGCTCAGCGCCTGGGCGCGGGAAAAGGAAGTGACGATCTTTACAGGGAAAGCCGTCTACTTTTACGGCGACCTTTCGAAGGCCGAGGTGGAGAGAGCGGCGAGCGAGATCATCGGCAATCCTCTGATCGAAGACATGCAGGTGGTGAGCTGGAAGGACTACTACGAGGCCGCCCGTTTCGAGAACCAGAGCGTGCCCGAGGTGGTGCTCAAGGGCGAGGCGAGCGTGGAGGCGATCTCGCTGCGGATCGACGATCGGGCATTGGAAAGGCTTTCCAAGGAACGCTGCTGGGCGCTCTCCCTCCAGGAGATGCATACGGCCCGGGACTATTTTCAGCGCCCGGAGGTGAAGGCCAAGCGCGCCAAGTTCCAGATGCCCGAAGACCCGACGGATGTGGAGATGGAGATCCTCGCCCAGACCTGGAGCGAGCACTGCAAGCATAAGATCTTCGGGGCTGAGATCGACTATACGGAAGAAGACGTGGGCACCGAAGGCTATCCTTCGCTCGGGACCTTCACGGTGCGCTCGGTGTTCAAGAGCTATATCCGCAAAGCCACGGAAGAGATCAAAGAAGCGCGCAAGCTTCCCTGGCTCGTTTCCGTGTTCACCGACAATGCCGGCGTGGTGCGCTTCGATCCGAATGTGGATCTTTGCATCAAGGTAGAGACCCACAACAGCCCTTCGGCTCTCGATCCCTACGGAGGAGCGCTCACGGGCATCGTGGGCGTGAACCGCGACGTTCTCGGCTGCGGCTTGGGCGCACGCCCGATCGCCAATACGGATATTTTCTGCTTCGGCCATCCCGACTGGCCGGGCTTGGGAGAGGAGAAGGATCTTCCCGAGGGCCTCAAGCACCCGCGCAGGATTTTCGAAGGCGTGCATCTCGGCGTGGAAGACGGCGGCAATAAAAGCGGAATCCCGACGGTGAACGGCGCCTTCGCATTCCACAAAGATTTTTCCGGAAAACCCCTGGTGTTCTGCGGAACGATCGGAGCATTGCCCGCGAAATTGCCCGATGGACGCGAGGGGGCTTCCAAGGGCCAGGTGCCAGGCGATGCGATCGTGATGGCCGGCGGACGGATCGGGAAAGATGGCATCCATGGCGCGACCTTTTCGTCGATGGAGCTCACGGAATCCGCCCCGGCCACTGCCGTGCAGATCGGCGATCCGATCACGCAGAAGCGCCTGGCGGATTTTCTGCTCGAGGCTCGTGATTTAGGTTTGTACTCGTCCGTGACCGACAATGGCGCGGGCGGGCTCTCTTCGAGCGTGGGCGAGATGGCCAGCGGCTCGGGCGGCGCGCGCCTGGATGTGTCGCATGCGCCGGTGAAATATCCGGGTCTCCAGCCCTTTGAGCTCGTGGTGAGCGAGAGCCAGGAGCGGATGACGTTCTCGGTTCCGAAAAATAAGCTGGAATCCTTCCTGCACCTGGCGAAACGGCGGAATGTGGAAGCCAGCGTGCTCGGCGAGTTCGACAATAGCGGGCTCTTCCGGGTGGAGCATGGCGGGCGCACGGTAGCGCTTCTAGACCTCGATTTTCTCCATGAAGGCCTGCCGGCCATGATCCTCAAAGCCAAATGGGGCGGCCCCAAGGAAGACCAGCACTGGAGCCGCAAGCCCGAGCTTCCCGAGATCAAGGAAACAGAATTGCTCTCCCGCGCCTTCCACGAGAGCGCGCTCTACACCGTGCTCTCGCGCTGGAACGTGCGCTCGAAGGAAGATTGGGTGCGCCGCTACGACCACGAGGTGCAGGCCGCGACCCTCGTGAAGCCCTTCGTGGGCGTGGACGCGAGAGGGCCCGGAGACGCCGCCGTGATCTGGATGGCGCCGCATGGGGGCGAGGCCCTGGGAGGCGTTTCTGTTTCCTGCGGTCTGCAGCCTAAGCTGTCCCGCTTTGATGCCTACCTTAGCGCGCAGCACGGATTGGATGAGGCGATACGGAACTCCGTGGCCGTGGGAGCGGATCCGGATCAGGTTTGCGTCGTCGACAACTTCTGCTGGCCCGATCCTCTGCCTTCCGATCGTAACCCCGACGCCGCCCACAAGCTGGCGCAGCTCGTGCGCGCGAACCGCGGCCTTTATGATCTGGCGAAGATCTACGGCACTCCCTTCGTGAGCGGGAAAGACAGCATGAAGAACGACTTCATCGGCCGCGGCCGCCTCGGCAAAGAGGTGAAGATCTCGGTGCCCCCGACGATTCTTGTTTCGGCCATGGGCAAGGTGCCCGATGTCACCAAGACCGTGACTTCCGACTTCCAGAAAGAGGGCGATAGCGTTTACCTGCTCGGCCGCTCCTTCCGCGGCATGGGCGGGAGCGAGCTTGCCGAGGCCTTTGAGCTTCCTGAGTCTGTTAAGAAAAACCCGGTGGCCGTGAACGGTCCGGAGAACCTGCGGCTTTACCGCACGATCTTCCGGGCGGTCGGGGCCGGGATGCTGCGTTCCTGCCACGACTGCAGCGAGGGCGGGATGCTGGTGGCCATGGCGGAAAGCGCCATCGGAGGCAATCTGGGCGTCGAGGTGGAGCTCGAGAAGATGGAGGAAGACCTTAAGGAGTTCGGCGGAAGCCTCGCGGAGTTCTTCTTCAATGAAAGCCCGGGCCGCTTCGTGGTCTCGGTGCCCCCGGCCAAGGAGGAGGATTTCCGCAAACTCTTCGCCGGCCAGCACTGCCTGCGCATCGGACAGACCAAGGGCGACATTCTGAGAGTGGTGCGCCACGGGCTTGTGACTTTGGACGTGCCCGTGCGCGACGCGCGACGCGCCTGGAGAGGGGAGCAGAAATGAAGAACCCTAGCGTATTGGTGCTCACTGGAGACGGGATCAACTGCGAGCGCGAAACTGCGAGGGCGTTCAGCCTGGCGGGGGCCGCGCCCAAGATCCTGCACGTGAACGACCTGCTCGAGAATCCGAAACAATTGTCCCAGTACGAAGCCCTGGCCTTTCCCGGCGGATTTTCTTTCGGGGATGACCTCGGCAGCGGCCAGGTGCTGGCGCTCAAGATTTCCCTGGTGCTGGGAGAGGAATTGAAGTCTTTCCTGGCGGCAAAAAAACCCGTGATCGGGATCTGCAACGGCTTCCAGGCGCTCACCAAGCTCGGCCTTCTGCCAGAGCCCTTTCATCCGCGCAAGATGGCGCTCGCCCGCAATGCCCACGGGCATTTCACCGACAAATGGGTGGAGCTCGAGGTGGAAAAGGCCTCTGTTTGCCTCTGGACCCGCGGCCTGCACGAGAGCGGAGCGTTCGCGCTGCCGATGCGCCACGGGGAAGGGCGGATCGCCTTCCTCAAGGGCGAGGAAGAGAGCATCCACCGCCAGCTGAGCCATGCGGGCCAGGTGGTGCTGCGCTATTCGGAGGACGTGAACGGCTCCTACGGCCGCATCGCGGGAATCTGCGATCCGACCGGCCTGGTGTTCGGCATCATGCCGCATCCCGAGGCAGCCGTTTCCCTTCTCCAGTACCCGAACTCCACGCGCCTCGAGAAGCGCGATGCTCCGGGCGTAGGGCTGAAGTTTTTCCAGAATTGCGTGAGTTATATTCAAGAGAGGAAGTAGATGGTCAAGATTCGCCGGGCTTTGTTCAGCGTTTCCGACAAGGAAGGGGCGGTCAGCTTCGCCCGCTTCCTGCACCAGCGGAAGGTCGAGATCCTCGGCACGGGCGGGACGCTGAAAAAGTTGGAGGAGGCCGGCATTCCCGTGACTCCGATGGAAAAGATCACCGGAAATCCGGAGGCCTTCGGCGGAAGGATGAAGACGATCTCCTTTCCTTTCGCGAGCGCGCTGCTCTACCGGCGCGACAATCCCGACGACGTGGCCACCGCCAAAAAAATGGGCGTCGAGCCCGTGGATCTCGTGGTCTGCAACCTCTATCCCTTCCAGGAGGCAAAGAAGCGCAATGCCCCCGATCCCGAACTCGTCGAGGAAATCGACGTGGGCGGTCCCACGATGATCCGCGCGGCCGCCAAGAACCACGCGCATGTGGCGGTGGCTACCTGTCCTTCGCAGTACGCGAAGCTGATGGCGGAGATCGAAAATAACGACGGTGCTCTGACTTTAGAGACCCGCAAATCCCTGGCCGTGGCGGCCTTCCAGTTGTTGTCGTCTTACGACGGCGCCATCGCCGCCGAGCTCGGCTCCCGTTATCTGGGTCAGGAAAACATTTTTCTGAGCCTCGATCATGGCAAGAAGTTGCGCTACGGCGAAAACCCCCACCAGGGCGCGGTTTTCTACCGGGATCCCCAGTTCTCGGGCAAAGCTTCGATCGCCTCGGCGGATATCCTGCAAGGTAAGGCTTTGTCCTATAACAATCTGCTCGACGCCGACGCCGCTCTTCGTTCCGCAAGTGACGCCTGGCATGCGGTGAAAAAAGAAAGACCCGCCGTTTCCATCATCAAGCATCTGAACCCCTGCGGATTAGCGACGGGCAAGTCAGCGCTTGAGGCGCTCGAGCTGGCCTGGGAGGGCGATCCCGTCTCCGCTTTCGGCGGCATCCTCTGCTTCACCACTCCCGTGACCAAGGAATGTGCCGACTGGCTTGGCGATAAGTTCGTGGAGCTGGTGGTTGCGCCTTCGGTGGAGGGCGAAGCCCTGGCTGTGTTCGCCAAGAAAAAGAACCTTAGGGTGCTGCTCTGCCCGCCCCGGGAGCCCGATTTGCAGGAGCGCATGATCCGCTCGGTGCTGGGCGGAGTTCTGGTGCAGGACGAGGACGAGGGCCTCGATGAGGACTTCAAATCCGTGACCAAGAAGGCCTTTCCCAAGGAAAGGCTGGCGCTCGCAAGCTTCGGTGTGATGGCCGCCAAGCACCTGCGCTCGAATGCGATCGCCCTGGTGAAGGCGCATAAGAATGGCAACTTCCAGCTGGTGGGGGCGGGGATGGGCCAGCCCAACCGCATCGACTCCCTCCAGGCCCTGGCGGGCCCGCGGGCCAAAACCAAGGGAGACCTCGAAGATCTTGTGCTGGTTTCCGACGCTTTTTTCCCGTTTGCCGATGGGATCGAGGCCGCGGGAAAGCTCGGGATCAAGTTCGTGGTCCAGCCCGGGGGCTCGATCCGCGATGAAGAGGTGGTGGCTGCGGCGGATCGCCTCGGCATGGCGATGGTGTTCACCGGCCGCAGGCACTTCAGGCACTAAAAGTTCCTTTTCGTCCCTTGCCCAAGATGGCGCGAATCAGTAAGTTCGCCCCCAATTCTTGGGGAAAAGGGATTTATGAAACTGCCTGTCTTGTTCCTCTCTGTTTTTTTGCTTTCCACCGCCTCCGCTTGCGCGGATGACCATGAGGGATCGATCTCGTTCAGCGAGACAGAGAAGGAAGCGCATAAACAAAGTATAGGTAAGGTGGTGGAAGCGGCGACCGCCTGCATGAGCGCCGATCTCGACCGGCAGAAAGATTTCTACCGCCGCTATGGCGTGGCCGCCTTTTACGGCGACCGTTCCGAGTTCTTTAAGCTTTCGTACAACGACAAATACTACGTGGTGCAGGACGCGCTCTACCGCCAGCGCCGCGATCCTCGCCTGGCAGCGCAGGTTTTAAAACAAATGCGCCCCACGAGCTGCGTGGGCATGGCACTGAAATGCCTCGAGCGCGGCTTCCGCGCCGCGGGCCAGGAAGAGTATTGGTCGCGGATCAACCGCTATACGGGTCAGAACAGCTCAGACGGCACCGCGCTCCAAGGCGCGCTGCGGGCGCTCGGCTGGCGGGTGCTGTACTGGAATCCGGCCCCTGCCAATAACGAGAAGTGGGACACCTACGAGCACTATAAGGATCCGACCAACAAGGATCGCTTCTGGGGCTACCATGCCTACCGCTGGTCGACGGTGCGTTCGTCGAAGAAGTACTACTACAATGATGTCGACGACGCCCAGACCCTCGTGAACTTCGGCGAGAACGTGCCCGCGGAGTTCAAGCGTGTCCCGTTCTTCATCGGCACCGCCCATACGGGCTATCATGTGTTTCCCGGAACCTACGGCAATGTGATCGAAGCGCACAGCCGGCGGCGGATCACGGATCCCAATACGGTGGAAAGCGCGAAGTTCAATCCCTATGCGGATGGCGGAGCGCCGCGGGGGATGTATTACTCAGGACTGATCGCGGTGCCGCCGGGGTACTGATATTTTCGCAGCAGTGGCAGTGGCAGTGGCTTGGCAGCGGGTTGGCGCGTTATTTATCCGTCGTACGACGGATAAGTTGTTTTATGAAAAAGCCGGTGGTGGAAGGCGCAGAGAGTGATCAGGTTTTCCGGCTTATCGCCTCCACCCTCGCTGCGTGGTTTGATGTGATGCAATTGTAACCAACGCCTCTGTTCGCAAATCCGTCCCTCGCCGTCGCGGGCTTGGCAGCTTCCACCATCACGTTTATGCACTTCATGTTTTGTGAGATTTTTACGGGAGCGGGCCGCTTTTTGTACGGGATCGTGGCGGCCTACAAATTCGCGTAGAGCGGCTGCAAGCACCTCCTCGAGAGATGCCGCTCCGCCTTTCTTGCTGCTCAATAGATCCTGCGCTCGTCTCAATACCGCAATATCCTCTTCTTTAAGGCTCAGCTCCACTTTCGAGCGCGACTCCGAAATAGGTTTTACCTTTTCGCTCACCTTCGCTTGCGGAAGAACTTTCACAATTTCTCTTTCCAATTTCTGGTAAGAATTCTCCCGCGCCTTGGCAATCCATTCGGCGCCGTTGCTTCGGGTCAAAATGGTAACAATCTTCTTCGCCTTGGAAATCGGCAATCCTTCTTCCACGGCTATCCGCAACTGCGGCACCTCTCTGGATTTGCGCGCAACACTTAAGAAGCTGCAGGCCATGTCTTCGCTGAGGCCCAGGCGTTTCACGCAGTAGTCGAAGGAGGAAGAGTGGCCGAGTTTTTCGAAGAGTCGGCAACGATCGATCTCCATAATAATGCCAAGTAGCTCGGCTTGGACCGAGCGAAAGCGAGAAGCCGCCGCGAGCGCGCGCTCATGGAGGGAAGATTCAGAAACAGTTAGCGGAAGATTTTGAATTTGCATGCGCAGAATTTTAGCATAAATAAAAATCTGCCTAGTCGGAGCAGTGCGAGAGGAAAAAATACAAAGCCTCTCGCCCGGAAAATTACTCTCGCCCAAAAAATTACGGAGCCGTCCAGTTCGCCTGCTCGTGAAATTCCTGGCCGTCTTCGTGCGAAAGGCCGATGGCCAGGATCTCGTTTTTGCCGCTCTTGAGCTTCACGGTCGGCCACAGGAAGATCTTATTCGGCGGAAGCAGCTTCGTCCCTAGCGAAGCCCCATTCACGAACAGCTCCACCTCATTCAAGTTCGAATACACCTTCACATTCACCACATTGGTTTTACGGTCGGCGTAGCGGGTGCTCGCCAGATGGATCACGGGCTCGGGATTCCACTGGGCTTTGTAGAAATAGTAAGAGTCTTTCTTCGTGCCGCGGTCGTAGGTCATCAGGCCTTTGTCGTTCCTGTCTTTGGTATCTCCCTCATCGCGGCCGACGACGGAGAAGTCGAAGACGTTCCAGAGGAAGGTGCCCCAGAGATACGGACGCGCCTGCCAGTTGGCATAGAACACCTCGTGGAACTCGTTCTGGTACTCCTCAGGATGGAAATGCCCGCCGGGAGGCGGCTGCGCAGGCGGATCTTGGTGGTGCAGGATGCTCGCCCCTGCGCCATACTCGCTCACGCCCACGGGATGCGGAACAGCGGTTTTATAGGCATCCATCGCCTTGCCGGAATCGCTATGCTTGCCGAAGTACCAGCCGTCATATCGATTGACGCCGAGTAAATCGGGGATTTTGTTCAGCGGATGCTCGGGCGCCTGGTTGCTCGCGGCCACGGTGAGGCGCTGGGGATCGAGCGAGTGCGCCAATTTATTGAGCGCGTCCACGAGACCGATGGTGTCGCCGTCGATCTCGTTATAGAGACCCCAGAACAGGATCGAAGGGTGGTTGTAGTACTGGTGGATCATCTCCGTGAGCTGCAGCTTAGTCGAGGCGGCAAACTTATCCGAGGCGGTCACCTTGTTCACGAGCGGGATCTCGCTCCAGGCGACGATGCCGGAGCGGTCGAGCAGCTGAAGCGTTTCCTGCGCATGCGGGTAATGGGCGAGGCGTACTGCGTTTGCGCCCAGGTCTCTCAGGATACGAACGTTCGCCCTGCGGTCTTCGGAATTGAGCGCCCAGCCTTTGCCCGCCCAGTCCTGGTGCATGTTCACGCCCTCGAGGCGGTAGGGATGGCCGTTCAAGGAAAAACCATTCGCAGCGTTTGCGGAAAAATAGCGGAAGCCGAGCGGCTGGATCACTTCGTCGAGAATTTTCACCTTCTTCTCTTTGATCTGCAGCAGCCGCACCACCACGCTGTAGAGATAGGGATCTAACTTGCCGTCCCAGAGACGGGGATTGGCGACCTTCAGATCCAGCGAAACGGTTTGGAGGGATTTGTCGTCGAGGTGGAGCGACTTCGTGAGCTTGGCCACGGAACGGCGGGTTCGATCGAGCACAAAGGCTTCTACCTTGAGGTCGGCGGCGTTGCCGCTGGCATTCGCGATCTTTGCGGCGACTTTCAGCTTGGCGGAAGAGTGGCTCACCTCGCTTTGCGTGAGGTAGACACCCGAGGAGCCGTAATCCAGGGGAGTGATCTGGATGGGCGAGGTCATCAGAAGAGAAACTTTGCGGTAGATGCCGCCAAAAAAGGTGAAGTCGGCGGAGACGGGGGCGAGATCGGCGTTCGGGGCGTTCGTCACTTTCACCGCGAGCACATTCCGGCCGGGGACGACCAAGGCGTCGCTCAAATCAAAGACAAAAGCCGTATAACCGCCTTCATGCGAGCCGAGCAGCTTGCCGTTGAGGTAAACGTCGGCGACCTGGTTCACCGCTTCGAAGCGGAGAAAAATTTTCTTTCCTACAGACTCTTTATCCAGGGAAAAGGAGGTTCGGTACCAGCCGAGGCCGCGAAATCCCGCGGGCCAGGAATGGGGGATCTCCACGAGCGGCCAGGCGGTGTCGTTGAAGTCAGGGCGCTCGGGTCGGTCGGCATCGCTCTGCAGAAAACGCCAGCTCCCGGATAGGGGCACTTCGGTGCGGGGCGGGCGGTGCATTTTCGCGTGGGCGGGCGGAAGCAGGAGAGCGAAAGTCAGGAATGTGAGGAGAAGGCGCCGCATCCTGAAATGGTAGCAAGGGGGCGTATTGAGGAGAAGGCTCTTCGTGCATGGGTGCCGCTCCAGAATGGCGGCCCCAGCCGCGTGCCAAAATCTCCAAGGAAATTCATCCGTCGTACGACGGATAGGTGTGCGCTTGAGCATTTCGCGGGCCGGCTGTACGATTTGAGCCCATGAAAACCCCCAAAATTTCCTGGAAAATCTACCACAACCCCCGCTGCTCCAAGAGCCGTGAAGCCCTGGAGATGCTGCGTTCCAAGGGGATCGAGCCCCAGATCGTGGAATACCTGAAGACGCCGCCCAGCCAGAAAGAGCTGGAGCATGTGCTGGAGCTTCTGGGCGATCAGGCGGAAAGTCTGGTGCGGGTGAAGGAAGAGGCGTTTGCGAAGAAGCCCTTCGACATCAAGAACAGAAAACTCGTGGCACAAAAATTAAGCGGGACGCCCGAATTGATCGAGCGTCCCCTGATCATCCGCGGCGACCGCGCGATCATCGCGCGGCCCACCGATAGGCTGGAAGAACTGTTCTAACGAACTTCCGTGATCTCGTGCGTATACTTCACGGGACCATCCGCATAGGAAGGACGCTCGTCCTGCATCACGCGTAGGTCCGCTTTCTTGGGCAAGCAGTTGCCGCAGGTGCGGAACGCGAAAGTGAATTCTTTCACTCCCTGTTCGACCTGGCGGCAGGAAACGGCTTGGCCGTCCGTCATATGCATCGCCCGCAGCTTGGCCAGCTGCTCAGCGCTATTCAGCAGCACCGTGGTGGTATTGCGGGTGTTCAGTTCGCAGTCCGCGGCCAGAACAGGGCCGGAAGCGAGGAGTAAAGCAAATAGAGAAACGAATTTCATGGTTAGCTCCTATTAGTTGGAATTGTTTTTTTCCCAGCGGTAGGTATCGCCGTCACCGACGAAGCAGCCGCCGGCGGTGGTGATGCCATAGTCACGGCAGATGAATTCGGCCGCGATATAGCCGTCTTTGGTAAGGCCGGGCATTTTCTTGGAAGAGGGCAGGATGCTCGTGGCGGTGTCGCCGTCTTTGCCGGTGAACACATAGCTTTGCACATAGACCGTATTCCAGCGCTCGCGGCCGAAACAGTCGGTTCCGTCTTTGTGGAATACATGCATCACTTCACTTTTCTCGGAAACGATCTGCTGGTTATTCGTGGGGATCGCGATCAGGTAGGGCTTGTTGCGATCCGCGTTGCCCGAGAAGGTGGGCATCAGGTTGATGCCGACCGTAAAGGTGGCGGGCTTATTGCTCTCGTCGACGTATTTGAACAGTACGCCCTCGCCTTGGTCATGCTCCGACTCGGAGTTTCCGGCGGCCATGGAGATGCTTTTGTCTTTGGTATGGCAGGCGATGGTCTGGGAGCCGGCGAAGGCGGGGGAGGCTAGGGTAAAGGTCAGAAGGGAGGCAAAAATGGGGCGGAGCATGGAGGTTCCTTTCCAGAAAAATCGAGGGTTTAGGTACGAAATCGGGCCGGAATATAGCGTAGGGAAAAAGCTGCAGCAAGGGGCGAAAGTAGGTCAATTCTGCGCTATGCTGTCAACGCCTAAACCCCCTAAGAATCGAGGCCTTATGTCCATTACCTATGCCGACTCCGGAGTTGACCGGGAGAAGGGCGATCTCTTTGTCCAGCGGATCGAGAAGATGGTGCGCTCGACCTACCACAAGGCTGTGAAAAGCGGGGTGGGTGGCTTCGCCTCCTTATATGAGATCGGAAAAGGACGCTACCTCGCCGCCGGAACCGATGGAGTGGGCACGAAGCTCAAAGTTGCGCAGCTGCTCGGCGTGCACGATACGGTGGGCATCGATCTTGTTGCGATGTGCGTGAACGATGTGGTGTGTACCGGCGCGCGTCCGCTGTTTTTTCTCGATTACATCGGCTGCGGGCAGCTGGATCTGGCGGTCACGGAGGGAATCGTGAAGGGAATCGTCGACGGCTGCAAGCAGGCCGGGGTGGCGCTCGTGGGTGGAGAGACGGCCGAGATGCCCGGGATGTACGACGAGGGCGAATACGATCTCGCCGGCTTCTCGGTGGGCGAGGTTTCCAAGAAAGATCTCCTGGACGGATCGAAGCTGAAGGCCGGCGATGAGCTGGTGGGTCTGGCTTCGTCGGGGCTGCATTCGAACGGCTTTTCGCTGGTGAGGAAGTTGCTGCGCGCGGAAGAGGAAGAGCTCCTGAAGATGGCGCTGACACCCACGCGGATCTATGTGAAGAATGCATTGGCGGCCTTGGCAGCGAAGAAGTTCGGCATCCGCGGATTTGCGCACATCACAGGCTCCGGTTTTTATAATATCCCGCGCATCAATTCGAAATTCCGTTACGTGGTGACGAATCTGCCAGAGCCGCCGGCGATTTTCCCCGTGCTGCAGGAGCGCGCGCTGCTTGAATCGCAGGAGATGTATTCCACCTTCAATATGGGCGTGGGCTTCGTGATCGCCTGCCAGAAAGGCAAGGCGGAGGCGCTGGTGAAGTTCATGAACAAGAAGGGCGAGCGCGCTTTTCCGCTGGGCCACGTGGAAAAGGGCAAAGGCGAGACCGTGGTGCGCGCCGGCGGCCTGGATTTCGAGCTGAAATAGCGAGTGGAGCGGGTAAAGGGGCCAGGACTAGTTCTTTTCTCCGCGGGGGCGGCTTGGGAGAGCGCGTTCCAGGGCGCGCTGGAGTTTTTAGGAAATAATCCCGAAGGAAAATTGCTGCTCGGGCCGGGGATAGGCGAGAGCGGCCGCGAATGGATCGAAGACCACGTTCTCGGCCGGAACGCCGTGCTCTTCGGTACGCGGATTTTAAAATGGAACGAATGGGTGGAGGCGCGCGCGCGTGATTTTTCCCTCTCGCAAGGGAAAGGATTCCGGCCCCTGAACCCTGCCGCCAAGCGCGAGCAGCTGCGGATCGTGGCCGAGGCCTTGTCTGGCAGCGAAGCGTTTCACCATCTGCAAGACATCTGGAAGGAAGAAAGATTTTTCTCCGGCCTGGTCGATTGCGTGAGCGAAGCGCGCAAGGCCGGCCTGACCCAGGTGCAGGCGATCGGGCGGGCCCGCGAACTTTTATCCTCTGGCTCCGATCCCGTGACCCGCGAAGCCTACGAAGACTTCTGGAAGCTGCTCGAGCTCTATGAGGGATTCCTATCGGGGGAAGACACAAGGCTGGACGAAGCTTCGCTATTAAGGCTTGCGGCGGAAGCGGCCCCCGAGGGCGCGCTTTATCTTCTCGGCTTCGACCGGCTTTCGCTCCTGGAATGCGAGCTCTTGCAGAAACTCGCCAGGGAGGTGGAAGTAGTTCTGCCGCTCTCTCTTCCAGACGGCGTGCTTTCGGCTCTCTTGGCAGAAAAGGCGGAGGCGTTTCTCGATCATCCGGCCGCGCTCTCGCTCAGGGCCTTGCTCACGGGATATTCGGGAAAGCGCGAGCTGCTTCCTGTTTCGAAAACAGAAAACGGGCGCCGGCGCATTCGCCTGCTTGAGGCGCACTCGCCCTCCGAAGAGGCGAGAGGGGCAGCTGCCCTGGGCCGCGTGGCCTTGGGCGAATTCGCGGAGCTGCGCTATCTCGTGCCGGCGAATTATTTCTCCGACCGCTCGGTTTCCGCGCCCTTCCGTGAGGAACTCGCCCTGCCCGCGAACTTTCATGCGCGCACCGCGCTTCTTCATCCCGTGGCCCGGCTCTTCTTCCATGTGCTCTCGCTCAAAGAGAAGGACTACGCCCTCGCCTATGGCCTGGAGCTCGGCCAGCTGCTCGAGTTCACTCTGGGAGAGTATAAAGACCTCGCCTCGCGCGCGGCCCGGGCCGGTGTGCGCAAGGGGCTGGCTGATTGGAAACGGAAAGCGGGGAGTGATCGTGACCTGCAGGACTTCGGCGTTTTCTTGGAGAAGATCGACAGAGCATTGCCCGAGAAAGGCAGCGCAGGCGACTTTGCGGCGGCGGTGGAAAAGATCGCCGGCTGGGTAGGCCTGGGCGAACTCGCCCGGCGCGCGCCCAATCTCGAGACCGAACGCGAAGCGCATGCGGCGCTCGCCGCTGTTTTGCGGAATGCCCAGATGCTGGCATCGAGCACTCGTCAGGAACGGCCGTTCACCTTCGGGGAGTGGATGGGGGAGCTGAAAGTTGCACTCGAGGGCAGCCAGGTGGGCGAGGTGCTGAGCCTCTTCCCGCGCGTACAGTTTTACCGATATGGGGAGTGGCTGCCCCCCGCGGGTGAGAAGACGCTCACGCTGGCGCTCGGCTTGAACGCCGGAGTGGAACCATCCACGGGATTTTCGTTTTACTTCGAGGAAGGCGCCCGGCGGAAACTCGCGGAATTCGCCCTGCCTACGCAGGTGCAGAGCGGCCTCTGTTTCCTGGACCAGATGGCGCGAGCTACGAAAAACGGCGGCACCATGCTGCTTTCTTTTTGCCGCCACGACGGGAGCGGTAAAGAGCTTGAGCCCAGCTGGGTGGCGTCGGCGGTCGACACCGAGAAAGCACATTGGCCGGAAGCATCCCGGGAAATTACTCTTCAGCCTTTCCGCGCCCTGGAAGAAGTTCGCGTGGAGGATCCGGGACTCCAAACCTATTCCGCCAGTCTCTTCGAGCTTTATAAGGAATGCCCCTTCAAGGCCTTCGCCGAGAAAGTTCTCCGGCTCGAAGACAAGGTGCAAGAAAGCACGCTCGATCTCAGCCGGCTCGAGGAAGGATCGTTCGTCCACAAAACGCTCGAGCTTTTCTACGGCAAGCATCGGGGCAAGGAGATTATCGAGGTAGCGAAGCGCGAAAGCGTTTTGGACCTTTGCCTCGAGGAAGCGAAAACAGGCACGGAAGAGACGCCTGGTTTGAAGAGGGAGTACTTCAAGGGCAACGAAGCGCTCCTGGCCTCGCAGCTCGAGCGTCTTAAAAGGCTGCTGCTGGAGTTCCTGCGTCTCGACGCCGAAAATTATAGCCGTTTCCCTTTCTTCGGCCAGCCCCAGCTGGAGAAGGAAGTGGGAGGGATGCTCGGGGGAAAATACGCGTGGAAAGGCAAGATCGACCGCCTGGATATCGATGAGGCAAATCGGAAATTTTTAGTTACCGACTATAAAATCGGCGCCAGCCCGCCGGCGAACGCCGAGGTAAACGAGCTCAAACGCTTTCAGCTGCAGCTCTACCTCAGCGCGGTGAGAGAGGAGCATCCCGAGCTCGATCCCGCGGGCGGAGTATACGCCAGCCTCGCCACGGGAGAGCGGGGCACGGGTCTGCTGCGCAAAGATTTCAATGCGGGAAAAAAGGATGCTCCTGGAGCGGTGAAATACTTCGAGGTTGGAGGAAGGTCCACAGCCTTGCACGAGCCGGCGGAGTTTTCCGATCTTCTCTCCCGTTCGCAAGAGGAAGCCTTGCGCTTAGCCGGACAAATCGAGGCGGGGCAGTTCCCGGTGCGCCCCCTGGATGAGGAGAAGAGCTGCCAGCGCTGCAGTGTGCGGCCCGCCTGCAGAGTGCGTGATCTGCGATCACCTCCGGCCGAGCCCTGGGCACGCCCTGCGCCGGAAGTTTTTACGGCGCTGCTTGAGAGTGCTTCCGCCGCTGAAGAATCCAGGAAAAAGACGCGTGCCTTCAATCCCGAACAGGAAGACGCGCTCACCCGCAAGGGTGCACTGGTATTCATCGAGGCCGCGGCCGGTACGGGCAAAACCACGGTGATCGTGGAGCGCGTGCGGCGATTTTTAGCGGAACGGATCCAGCAGGAACCGGCCTATCTCGCGGTGGAGCGCTTCGCGGCGATTTCCTTCACGGAAAAATCCACGCAGGAGCTGGGTGCGCGATTGTCTCTATCCCTGCTGCAGGATGAAGCCTTCGGGCCGCGAGTGGCCGCGCAGGCTCAGGCGCAGGTGAGCACGATCCACGGCTTCTGCCGGAAAGTATTGGCCGATTTTCCGGTGGAAGCGGGCGTGAGCCCACTCGCTGCCATGCTCGATGCCAAGAGTGCCGATCTTCTCCTGCGCGAAACGGTGGAGGATTTCTTTCTTTTCCCCGATGAGCCGGTGGCTGCGCTCTTTGCGCAGGTTTTCGCGGTATTTTCGCGCGCCAAGGTTGAAGGCATCCTCTTGCGGATACTGGAGGGGCGTGCGCTTTTCGCCGAGGAAATCCGCAGCTTCCGCGCCGGCGAGGGCTCGGAACGTTTGTTCCCGGAGGGAGGCGCCCGTGAGATCCTGCTGGCGCTTTTAGACCTGGCCGACTGCTTGGTGGTGGCCTACGAGACGCGCAAGCGTGCGAGTAACGTGCTCGACTTCAACGATTTGGAAGCCTTGGCTTTGAAGGTGCTGGAGCATCCGCATGCAAGGGAGTTTTATCGGAAAAAATTCGAGCTGCTGCTCGTGGATGAATTCCAGGACACGAATGCGTTACAACGCAAGATATTGGAAGGAATCGCGCGGCCGGAATGGTCGAACCTTTTCGTGGTGGGCGATGCCAAGCAATCCATCTATCGGTTCCGTGCGGCCGATGTGAGCGTTTTCCAGGGACTGCGGCGCGAGGCTCAGGCGAAGAATCGCCTGGTAACCCTGAGCCGCAACTACCGTTCCCGCTCTGAGATCGTGAGCGTGGCTAACAGGATCACGGCTGCCATCCTGCCGGCTTCCGGCGAAGCCGCCCCGGACTTCGAAGCGGTGGACTCGCCGGCGCAGGCGGAGCTTCCTGCCGGCGGGAAGGTGGCGCTGGTTGAGTATGGTGCCACTGATCAGAAATGGACTGCGGGCGAGCGGCGAGCGGCCGAGGCACGGCAGGTGGCCGCCTTGGTTTCGGAATTACGCGCGCGGGAACATCCACCCAAAAAAATCGCGCTCCTGTTGCGGAAATTTTCGGGCAACGAGGCCTATCTGCGCGCGCTTACCGAGGCCGGGATTCATTTTCGCGTGGGCGCGAGCAAGGGCTTTTACGGGCAGAGTGTAGTTACGGACGGGATCGCGCTCTTGCGGGTGCTGTATGGTGCCAAGAACGATCTCGCCCTGCTCGCCCTGCTCCGTTCTCCCTGGGTGCGGATGAGCGATACCCAGCTAGTGAAGATCCGCGAGCGGAAAGAGAAGTACAACGCTCTCTGGGACAAGTTGGAAGAGACGGAAGCGGCCTCTCTGTTCGCCTGGAAACAGCTGGCGACGCACAGCTCACTGGCCGGCATGCTGGAAACCGCGTACGCATTTTATCCCATGGGAAGGCGCGAGCACCTTCAGGCGGTAAAGCTGATTGGTATTGTCGATAAGCTGGAGCGCGAGGCGAAACCGCGGCAGGAAATTCTCGATCTGCTCTCTTCCTGGTCGGGCTGGGACCAGGAGAACGAATCTTCGGATGAGGCGATGATGCCCGAGCCGAGCGGAGCCGGCTCCGTGCAGGTGATGACGGTGCATGCCGCGAAAGGCTTGGAGTTCGACGTGACCATTCTTGCCGATCTTTGCGGCAAGCCACTCGGCGATAACTCGGCCCTTCGGATGGTGCGGGGCGTGGGCATGGTGCTCAAGCTGGAAGACGAAGAAACTAACGACGCCTATACCGAAATCGGCCGCAGGAATGGCGAGCGCGAGCTGGCCGAGCTCAAGCGTCTTTTTTATGTGGCGGCTACACGGGCCCAAGCCGAGGAATACTTCTTCCTGCCACGCTCGTTCGCGGCGGAGGACCCCAAGAAGTGGAGCAGCTGCGCGCACTTTCTGCGGGCCGCCGATCTAAACGGGCTCGTGGAAAAAATCGATGGAGACGCGCGCTTTGCTACGGTGAAGAGAAAAGAGGAGTCTTCAGAGAAGAAAAAGGAGGGTGTGTGGCCTTCGGTTCCTGCCTTCCCCCGCTTCCGTTCCTCGAGCATCACCGAGATCGCCGACTTCAAGGCCTGCCCGGAGTTCCATCGTCTCAAAAAAGTGCAGGCCTGGGACGACCGCATCGTCGCACTCTGGCCCAAGTCAAAGGCGGGCTTCCGCAAGCAAACGCGGAAGAAAAATATTCCCCGTGACCCTGAGAGTGAACGCGTGGCCAAGCTGCTCAAAGGTCTCAAGATCGAACGTAAAGAACGAGGCATTGCCCTTCACCGCGTGCTTGAGCGGGTGCAGGACATTGCGATCGATTCCGCCTCGGCCCGCCTTTGGCTGCAGGAGGCCTATGAAGCGCAGGGCGTGCGCGCCGACGAGCCTTTGCTCACCCAGCTTCTGGAGATCGACCTAAAGCAGCTCCAGACGTTTTTGTCGTCGGCGAGCGGAAAAGAGTTCTTTCATCGCGAGGCAAAATCTTTTCCCGAGATTCCCTTTCATTGGAAAGTAGGGGGCGTAGTGCTCCACGGAGCGATCGACCGCCTGATTCGCAAGCCCGATGGCTCTTGGATCGTGGTCGACTACAAATCCTCGGTAAAGGAAGAAAGCCTCGACGACTACCGCTTCCAGGTAGCCGCTTACATGGCCGCGGTGGAGGAACTTGGTCTTGCCAGCACGGGTAAGCGATTCACGGTGGCGGGTTATCTCGTGGATCTCTTTTCATCGGCAGCCGTGAAAGTGGACCCTGAGAGTGGTGACACGAAGGATCAAGTGGCCCGGCAGCTCGAAAAAACCGCCGGAAACTACACGCTCACGGATAACGAACTGAGTTTTGAAAAGCGGGGCGTGAAAGCCTCCGACCACTGCCTTACCTGCCCCTATTCCGACCACTGCGATCTCGGCAAAGAATTTGTGGCTAAGAATTTGTAAAAAGCTTGTGCTAACATTTCCTTAGAGAGCAAAGCTTTGCTCACATGCTGCAAACCACCATGGATGGGGGAGTGATATGTTGTTTCGCGCCTTTTTAGCCCTTTTTGCCGCCCTCACGATTTATTCCGCGCCAAGTTATGGAGCTTCGGCAGAAGACCAGGCAGTGGATGCCGAACGTGATGATTACGACTTTTCCTGGCTGGATCCCGAAAAGAAAATTTACGTGGTCCAGAACCGCAAATACACCAAGGCCCAGAAGTTTGAGATCTCCACAGCTTACGGGATCGGCATGGGTGAGACTTACCGCAAGCAGCGCACTTGGAACACGCGCGGAACCTTCTACTTCAACGAGCACTGGGGCCTCAGCGCCTTCTGGCGCAACAACTACAACAGCGAGAACCAGGATTTCGTGGCGCTCAAGGAGTTCGTGGGGGGAGGGGGCGTGATCCCCGCCGTGCGCGACACCAACCAGTACATTGGTGGTTCCGTGATGTGGCTGCCCTTCTACGGAAAGATCAACCTTTTCAACTCCATCTTCTACATCGACTGGCATTTCGAAGCCGGCTTAGGCTCGGCCTCTACGGAGATCGACCTCAACACCCGCGCCAACGGATCGGCGCGGATCGAGACGGCCACCTTCGGCGCCTTTCACTGGGGCTCGGGCTGGAAATTTTTCATTACCAGGAATTGGGGTGCCCGCCTCGACTTCCTCGCCACCTATTACAAGGCGCCTACTGGTCTCATATCCGGCGGAACCGGCGCGGTTTCCGGCTCAGCGGAAGACACTTACGACAACTACTACTTAACCCTGGGCATCGCTTACACGTTCTAAGGAAGCACCACGGAGGGTCGCGAGATGAAACGGAAGATTCTCTGCATCACCGCCGGAGCCATGATGGCTCTCAGTGCGCAGGCAGCCGACTTTGCTCCTGAAAGTTATATGCAGGAGGGGCTGCGCTTCGAGAAGCGGGCCCAGTACTACCAGGCAGCCCGATATTACTTTCAGGCGCTCCAGCGCGCGACCACGGAGCGCCACAAGGCGCTGGCCTATGCCTATATCTCCAACGCCCTGCTGGCGAACCGACTGCCGCAGTCGGCCACCTACTTCTATCTGAAGTCGCTCGCTACCGGCGACGATTATGTGATCCGCATCGCGCTCAACTCCACCAAAGGGCTGGTGGACTACGCCGGCACCGAGCTCTTCCGCAAATACGCGCTCAAATATACCAAGGAAGAGCAGTATCCCAAGAACCAGCGCGACTACTTCCTTTACTTCACGGCCCAGGACCATCTCTACAACCAGCGCCCGAACGACGTGATCCGCGCCGTGAACGAGATGAGCTCGGATTTCGCGCGCTATCCCTCTGCGCTCTTTTTGCGTGGTACAGCGCATCTGCTCGTTGGCAATATCGACGCTGGCGTGAGTGATTTCAAAAGCTGCGCCAAGAACGGCGATAGCAAGCGCTACTCCAAGGGCCAGAGCAAGGCCGAGCTGCGCGAGCTCGTGAACCGCTGCCGCGCCGGCGTGGGCCGCGCCAACTACCAGGGCAAGCGCTATAACGAAGCCGAGTCGGCCTATGCCGAGGTGGAAATCCAGAGCATGGTGTGGCCGCAGATCCAATACGAGCTCGCCTGGGACTCGATCGCCCGCGGTGACTACAACCGCGCACTCGGACGCCTCGTCTCCTATAAGGCGCCTGGCCTCTCGTGGTTCTACGATTCCGAAGTCGAGATGCTCCGGGCCGTGAGCTATTTGCAGCTTTGTCTCTATGAAGATGTGGAGAAAGAGTCGCAAGGCTTCATGGGCAAGTACACCAAGGTGGGCCAGCAGATGAAGTCGCTCCTCGACGAAAGCGCAGGCGGATCCACCCGCGGCCTCGTGCGCCTGTTCCAGAGGGGCATCTACGCCATGAACGGCAAGATCCACAGCGAAAACCCGATGGACCAGGTGATGAACCGCTTCGTGCGTTCTCCCTACTTCGTGCAGCTTGCCCGTACCGGCGAGCGGGTGCGCAAGGAAGTGAACTACCTCAACACCCTCGGCGACGCCGGCCGCAAAGGCCTCGGCGGCATGCTGCGCGAGGTGCTGGTGTGGCGCTGGCAGACCGCCCAGGAGGTGGGTGGCAGCTTCATGCGCGACCGTCTTTCCACCGAATACAAAAACCTGCTCGCCAACGTGAGCACCATCGACATCGTGAAGCTCGAGATGCTCCGCCGCTCGCGCGCCCAGGTGGAGAAGATGAGCGACCAGCTCAATACCGGCCAGGACGAATGGGGTCGCAAGAAGCGCGGTTCGCTCGGCAAGCCCAGTCTTCGCGACCACCAGTATTTCTGGAGCTTCAATGGGGAGTTCTGGGCCGACGAGCTCGGAGATTATACGTTCGCACTGAGACCGGAATGTTATTGAGATGAAGAAACGGCAGACCTTACTCCTAGTCACTCTGCTTACCGGCCTCGCCGGACCCGCGTTCGCTGTATCTGAAAGCGAAGTGCTCGCCTCGCTGACCCCGCGCGAAGCGAAGATCGACCAGCTCCGCGACCAGGAGATCAAGCAGCTCGAGATCGTCATCGCCCGGCACAGCCCCACCAGGGAGAGCCAGCCCGATCTCATGCTCCGCCTCGCCGAGCTGTACACAGAGAAGTACAAGCTCTACTTCGTGAAAGAGAACGAGGTCTGGAACAAGGAGATGGACGCCTACCTCGCGCTTCCCCTTGACCAGCAGAAGCTGCGGAGAAAGCCGACCTTGGGCGCGAGTTCCTCCCGCCAGTGGCTGGGCAAGGCCGTGGGCGTGCTCCAGAAGATTCCGGAGCAGAGCATCCCTTACTCGCGCATCGACGAGGTGTACTACTTCCTCGCCTTTAACCAGTGGGAGCTCGGCAAAAAGCCCGAGGCGATCCGCAGCTTCGAGAAGATCATCGACTCCTACCCAAATTCCAAATTTGCCTCTGAAGCCCACCGTTACGTGGCCGACTATGCGTTCGCCAGCCGGGATTTCGGAAAAGCGGCGCGCTACTACGAGAAAGCGGCCAAGCTCGGCAACAGCCCGGCCCGTCCGCGCATTCTTTATGGCCTGGCCTGGGCCCGCTTCAAGCAGCAGGACTACCGGTCGGCGGTGAGCACGATGAAGGAAGCGATCCAGACCGGCCGCGACAATGCCGAGGCGGCCAAGGCGGGGCTCGCCCTCCAGCGCGATGCCGCAGAGTCCCTCGCCCTTTTCTATTCCGAGGGCGGAAATGTCGACGAGGCTTCGACCTTTTTCCTCGATCTGTTCGGGCAGAACGAAGGGCCGCTCGTGCTACGCAAGCTGAGCGAGTTTTACCAGCGCCAAGGCAAGTACGCCAAAGCCCTTTCCGTGAACAAGCAGCTCCTGGCCATGGGCGGCCCTGCCGCCAAGCAGGGCGAGGAGCAGCGTTTCGAGATCATGGTGGCCAGCCTCAACATGGCCACCACGCGGGGCGACCGCGGCAAGCAGGCGGCGCTGCTCAAGGCGATGACGGCGGAGTTCGTCACCAACGCCAAGGAGCCCGAGGAAGACAAAGCCGAGATCCTCCGCACCCAGGTGCGCAAGGCCGCCACCCTTGCGCATAAGGAAGGGAACAAATCCAACAATCCCAGGGAAGCCTTTGAGCGGGCCGACGATCTGTATCATCTGTATCTCTCCGCCTTCGCCGCCCGGATCAAAGCCACCGATGCCGCCGAGATCCATTGGTACCTCGCCGACGTGCTCACGCAGCTCGGGAAGCAGAAGGAAGCGAACGCCGAGTACCACTACATCATCGAGGAAGGCGAGAAGGATCCCGCCTACAAGAAGTACCAGAAGGACGCCTCCTCGGCCATGGTCTATAGCGCGGATGCCCTGCTCAAGAACAAGGGCGACGGCAAAAAGTTAAGTAAGAGTGACAGCGACCAGGTGATCGAATCCATCGACTCCTTCGTGCAGACCTACCCGAACGATAAAGACGTGCCCAAATACCTGGCGCGTGCCGCCGGAATCCTCGTTACCAGCAATCGTATGGACGAGGCCAAGCCCCGCCTGCTGGACCTGATCGAGAAGCACCCCCGTTCCAAGGAAGCCATGGACAGCGCGGGGACGCTTCTCAAGGACGCGGAGAAACGCAAAGACCCTGCCGAAGCCCAGCGTCTTGCGCAGCAGTTCCTTGCGAACCCCGGCCTGATGAGCCAGGACAAGAAAGGGGCCTTCCGCAAAGGGCTGCAGACCGTGGTGGAGCGCACCACCTTCGAACAGACCCAGCAGCTCGAGAAGAGCAAGGACTATGGCAGCGCCGCTGAACGTTTCGAGAAGCAGGCTGCACAGGCCAAAGATCCCGAAGTGCGCATGAAGGCGCTCAACAATGCCGCCGTGAACTACGGGCGAGTGGGCGACCACGACAACGAGCTGCGCATCTACGAGCAAACCTTGAAGGTGAGCCCCGGCAACGAGCAGGCCGAGCGCGCCGTGCTCGGCGTGGCCAACGAGCATTTCCTCTCCGGCCGTTATTCCGAGGCCGCCGATGTCTACGAACGGTTCTACCGCACTTACAAGGGCAAGCTGAGCAAGCTGAAGCCAAATTCGCAAAAGGACGCGCTCGAATCCCTGCGGTCGGCGGCTCTTCTGCGGAGGGCTTTGAAGCAGAACGATAAGTCGGCGGAAGACTTTCGCAATCTGGTCGAGGCCGCCAACAAGGGCATCGGTGCCGCGCGCGAAGCCGCGGGTGAATTCCTTTTCGACGTCGCCCGCCGGCAGAGGGACGAAGGCAACAATGCCGAGGCCGCACGTTCCTTCCAGAAGTACAGCACGGCCTTCCCCGATGGCGCACACACCGTGGGCGCTGCCATGGAAACTGCCGCGATCTATATGAAGCTCAAAGAAGAGGAGAAGGCGCAGAACTACTACCGCGCCGCCATCTCCAAGGTGAAGGGCAAGGGCTCCAAGGCTTCGCATGAGGAGCTGGGCTATGCGGCCCGGGCACGTTTGGAATTGCTGGCGCCCTTGGAGGAGAGCTTTGAACGGGCGCAGCTTCGTTTGCCCGAGAAACAGCTCCAGGCCGACATCAAGAACAAGCTTCAGGCGATGGAACGCCTGAACAAAGGTTATATCGAGGTGATGGACTTCGGTGACGGCCAGTGGGGCGTGGAAGCGTTCCGCCGCATGGCTCTCGTCTATAGAAGTTTCGCCCAGAAGCTGGAAAGCGCCCCGGTGCCGGAGAATCTCTCGCCCGAGGACAAAGCCAAGTTCCGCGCGCAGCTGAAAAAAGTAGCGGCGCCCGTATTCCTCAAGGTGAGCGAAACCCTCGACACCGCCACCCAGAAGGGCGAGCAGCTCCAGGTGGTCTCGGCGCCCATGGCCCGCGCCTATGTGCTCTCATCGGTGAACTCGGCCCGCCCGGACCGCCTGCCGCTATTGCAGGCTCCGGACTGGTCGAAGCCCGCGGACTGGATCATGGGCGATCAAAGTGGCGATCTCGAGAAACACCGTAAGATCCTGCGCGCCAAGCCCACCGAAGCCAGCTCCTGGGTGGCGATCGGCAACCATCACATTCTCGACGGAGATTCCGGGCTGGCCGAGATCTTTTATCTGCTGGCGCTGCAGAAGAATCCCAAGAACAGCGCCGCGATCAACAACGTGGCCTACCTCCGTGGCCGCGAGGGCGACATCGCCCGCGCCTTCTCCGGCTTCAAGAGCGCGCTTTCGCATGATGAGTTCGCCGTCGGCGCCAAGAAGAACCTCACCCGCCTCTTCATGGGCGCGGGCCTCTGGAGGCATGCCGGCCAGAACTACCGCCAGCTCGAGGTGCGGGCACCGAACGATCGTGAGATCAAGAGAGGCGTGGCGCTGGCCGCGATGGCCACCGGCAAGGCCTTCGACTCTTCCATCGTGACCGACGGCGGGGGCGACAACGGCCGTTTCGCCGATGCCGTGCTCCAGCTCTCCAAGGGTAAGCGCGATTCCGCCGCCGACATCTTCAACGGCCTGGCCGACCATAACGAATTCGCCAAGCTGATCCTCGAATTCTGGAAGACGAAGGAGAACAAAGAATGAAAACGAGCCTCTTTCTCTTGGTGCTCCTGGCTTTCAGCCTTCCCGCTCTGGCCGCCGACGAAGAAGGCGGAGGCGAGGAAGGCGTGATCTCCAAGGGAGTCGACGGCAAGACCAAGGTGATCTACCGCAAGCGCACCGCCGTGAGCTTCGACGACGCCGTGGTGGAAGGCGCCGCCAACAACCCCGAGGGGGTTTACGTGGTGACCCCGCCCGAGAAACAGTTCGGCAGCCTGCTCAAGCTGCGCCCCAATTTCCACCGTGAGCTGATGCGCGACGCGCTTCTGCTGAAGTGAGGACGAGACGATGAACGACAAACCGGTGATCCCGAGCTCCCAACCCGAGCTCTCCAACGCGCAGCCCGAAACCCAGTGGGTGATGGTCTTCAGCCTGCACATGAAGCAGGGCAAGGAAGACATCAAGAAGACCTTCAAGGTGAACAAAAAGCGCCTCGTGATCGGCTCGGCCCTTTCGAGCGACATCCGCATCCAGCAAAACTCGGTGAGCAACGTGCACGCTGTGGTCGAGATGGACGACAAAGGCAATGCCGTGATCTTCGACATGGCCTCCGAGACGGGCATGTATATCAACGGAAAGAAATCCGTTTCCGAGAACCTCAAAGACGGTGACGAGGTGAAGATCGGCTTCGCGACTCTCGGCTTCAAAAAGGTGGCCGTGAGTGACGCCGCCAAAGCCGCTCCGCCCGAGATGGTGAAATCCACGGGCTCGGGCCGCACGCTCTTTTATGACGCCAAAGAGGATTTCCGTCCCCTCATCCTGGAAGACGAGCGCAACGTCATCCAGATCTTCGATTACCCGAATGCCGGTGAGCGCTGCCTGCAGGTGGTGATGTACTGGGGCGCCACGATCCTCGACGTGGAGCACATCCTCGAAAAGGATCCCGTGACCCTGGGCGAGACCAAGAATGCCACCTTCGCCGTGCCCGGCCTGCCGGGGGAATTCACCCTGGCCTCCTCGGGAGCCGAGGGCGCCAACCTCCAGTTCGCCACCGGAATGACGGGCGTGGTGCGCTCGGGCAGCAAGATGATCTCGCTCGACGATCTCGAGCAGCCCCGCTTCCACCTGAAGCAGAACGACCTCGCCAAGATCCAGTACAAAGAGTTCACCTTCTTCGTGAGCTATTCGCCCGTGCCCCCGCACCTCCGGCGCCAACGAGTTCTGGAGCGCGACCCGCTCTATATGCAGATCTGGTTCACCTCCATGGGACTCACCCTGGCCATGCTCGTGGGCATCGCGGCGATGAAGCCCGAGAAGAGGCCCGACGTGGAAGAGGTGCCCCCGCAGATCGCGACCATGATTTTCAAACCGGTACCGCCGCCGCCTCCTCCTCCGAAGCCGAAAGTGGAAGTGCAGCCCAAGCCCGTGGAGAAACCGCCGGAGCCGGTGAAGAAACCGCCTCCTCCGCCCAAGAAAATTCCGCCAGTAAAGGTGCAGCCCAAACCCGTGGTGAAACCCGCGCCTCAGCAGCCGGTAAAGGTGCATACGGCTCCCACGCCCAAACCCCAGCCCGCCGTGAATCAGGTGAAGGGCGCCGCGCCCAATCCGGGCGGCGGCAATGCCGGGGAAGGCGCGAAAGCCGCGGGAGACGAGGGCAAGAAAGGCGCTCCGAACAAGCCCAAGGCCAGGCTCCACCAAAATGACTCGCGCGGGAACCCGCGCCTGAACACTCCGAACAGGAGCCAGGTGCAGGGCACGGGGAACGTGGAAGCCATGTTCTCCGATCTCACCGGCAGCATCTCCAAATCCATGGCCGCAGGCCAGGCAGGCGCCCGCGCCGCAGGGGAAAACCTCGGCGGTTTCGGCAACCAGACCACCGAAGGGAATGGTGGTTTAGGGCAAATGGGCACCGGCAAAGGCGGGGGAGGAAGCTCCAAGAACAGCCAGGGCCTCGGCAACAGAGGCTACGGCATGGGTAAATCGGGCACGGGCCTCGGAGCGATCGGCTCCGGCGGTGATCTCTCCGGCTCAGGCAACGGCGGCCGTCCCAACGTGGAGGTCGGCAACGCCTCCGAGACCATCGTAATGGGCGGTCTCGATAAAAGCGTCATCGACGAATACATCAAACGGCATATGAACCAGCTGAGGAACTGCTACACCAAGGAGCTCAACTCAGCCACTGGCCGCCTCGCCGGGCGCATCGCCACCCGTTTCGTGATTTCCGGCTCCGGCCGGGTTTCGCAGGCCGGGGTCACCTCTTCGAGCATGGGTAACGCCAAGGTCGAAAGCTGCGTGCTGGGTGTGCTCAAACGGATCGTCTTCCCCGAGCCTCTGGGAGGCGGGGTGGTGGAGGTGGACTATCCGTTCAGCTTCACGCCCGCCGTAGGCGGCAATTAAGGAAGGCCGCCCTTGCGTCGGCTCGAGCTGGACATTTTCTACCTCTCCACTCGGGCCGCGACCCTCTTTCTCCTGCCGCTCTTCATCAGCGACACCGCCATTTACCTTCAGTACGGGGAGATGTTCCTCCAGGGGGGCATGATCCCTTACCGGAGCTGGGATTTCGAATACCCTCCCTTGGCCTACCCCTTCATGCTGGGGCCTGTCTGGCTTCAGGGGCTGCTGGGGCTGCAGGGGCCTGAGAGCTACCGCCTCCTCTTCGGCTTCCTGCTGCTGCCGTTCGACGGACTGATTTACTGGAAGATCCGCGGCCGGCCGAGCTTCCCCGGCGCCGCCTTCTCCTACGTGCTGCTCAGCTCGGCCTTGGGCCTCCTGCTCTTTGACCGCTTCGATATCGTGCTCGGCTTCCTCTTCGTATGGCCCTTTCTTGGGACCAATGCTTCCGATCTCCGCTGCGCTCTGAGCTGGGGGCTGGGAGGAGCGCTGAAGCTGGTCACCCTGGTTCCCGCTCCCTTGGCGCCCTTCTTCTGGGCGGAAAGCGTGGTCTCCGCGGCGTTCTGGAAGCGCTTCCTTCGCTATGGCGCCCTCGCGGGACTTCCGCTCGTCGTCGCCTGCGGCCTGGCTCTCTATCTGTCGTCGGGGAAGGTCTCCTTCCTGACCTACCATTCCGAGCGTGGTGTGCAGGTGGAAAGCCTGGTCGGCAGCCTGGTGATCGCCGCCCACCACTTTTTCCGGCTGGGAAACCTTGAGGTCGCGAACAACTTCGGAGCCCAGCACCTCAACGGCTCGGTGACCTCCGTGGCCGTGCCCTTGAGCCACGGGATTTTCTGGGCCTCCCTGGGGTTTACCTATCTGCTCCTCTGGTGGAAGCGGGGACTCTGCACCCTGCTCACCGCCTCCTGGCTCGCGGTTTCGGCCTTCGTGACCTTCGGCTACGTGCTCTCGCCCCAGTTTCTGCTCTGGCTGCTGCCGCTGGGGATCTGTGCCGCGGGGGAGGTAAGGGCGGGCAGGCGGGGCATCTGGCTCGGGATTTTCGGGCTGGTCGTGGTGCTCACCGGGGTGCACTTCCGCTTCTACTGGAGCTACGTAAATATGAATAGTTTATCCATTGCCATGGTGCTGGCCCGCAATTTCCTGCTCGTGGCGCTCTGGTTTTTGAGCTGGCGGTGGATGACCAGGGATTTGCCCGGCGGCCGGGCTTAATGGTATAGAAGCTCTATTATGATGACCTCCCATAAAGAAGCCCATGAACTGATCAGCCAAGGCAAAGCCATCCTCGTCGATGTGCGCGAGTCGAATGAGATCGTGCAAACGGGTCTGGCCGAGGGCGCGATCTGGATGCCGCTTTCTGCCATGCAGGACGACCTCGAGCAGTGGCGTATCTTCAGGCAGCAGCTGGTGAAGGACAAATTGATCTTCGTGTACTGCGCTTCGGGCGCCCGGTCCGGGCGGTTTGCTGAGTTCCTGTGCTGCGACGGCTATAAGGCCGAGAACCTCGGTGGATTTCGGGAGTGGCAAAGCGCCGGCCTGCCCGTGAAGCCGTTCCAGAAGTAGCTCGCAATCCCGACAATTTTACACAATTATCGGATTCTGGATTTTTGCCGGACAGTCCTTCACTCTATATAGAAGTCGGATCTGCAAAAGAGCGGCGAAATCGTCGTTAGAGTTTTTGCTCCCTCAAAATTCTGACTCAGCTAATTTCTCCTATGAAAAATTCTCTTTCCATTGGCTAGAGGCGTTTCTTGCGCTCACAATTGGTGCTATGTTCCCTCTCAAGTTTTGCTTCACCACCTGCACTTAACCACAGAGGAGAATCCATGACCTACTCTAGCCCGGAAGTAGTTTCCCGATTCAAAGCCATCGAGGCTGCGACCAACCGTCATCCCCGTAAGTTCGATCTTCCGAAAGACGATCTCGGCCGTTCGCTCGCCGTATCGGATTATTTCGGCCAGTTCACCTTCGGCGTGAAAGAGATCAAAGGCGCGATCCCGCGCGGAGATTTCGAGCGCTTCCTCGAACTCACCCACAACGGACAGCCGCTGGAGAAAGACCTCGCCGACAAAATCGCCAAAGCGGTTCGCAACTGGGCGCTGGAGATGGGCATCACCCACTTCTGCCACTGGTTCCAGCCGATGACCGGCCTCACCGCCGAGAAACATGACGCCTTCATCTCCTTCAGCGACGACGGCGCCGCCCTGGAAAAATTCTCGGGATCGCAGCTGATCCAGTCGGAGCCCGACGCCTCCTCCTTCCCCTCGGGCGGAATGCGATCCACCTTCGAAGCCCGCGGCTATACGGCCTGGGATCCCACGAGCCCGATGTTCATGATGACGACGATCAACGGGCGCACCCTCTGCATCCCGTCAGTCTTCGTGAGCTATACTGGCCACGCCCTCGACGAGAAAACGCCGCTTCTGAGATCTGTGGAAGCGCTCTCCACCCAGGCCGTGAATCTCCTGCACGCCATGGGCGATACGAACATCAAGCGGGTAACCGCGACCTTGGGCGCTGAGCAGGAATACTTCCTGATCGACCGCGCCTACGCCGCCCTCCGCCCCGACATCGTGCATACGGGCCGCACTCTCCTAGGTGCCCGTCCTCCCAAAGGACAGGAGCTCGAAGACCACTACTTCGGAGCGATCCCTTCGCGGGTGCAGGCTTTCATGCAGGAAGTGGAGTTCGAGCTGTATCGTCTGGGCGTTCCGGCTAAGACCCGTCACAACGAGGTGGCTCCGGCTCAGTTCGAGCTGGCTCCCATCTTCGAAGACGCCAACGTCTCGATCGACCACAACCACCTGACGATGGAAGTGCTCCGTAAAGTGGCCGAGCGCCACAACTTCGCCTGCCTCCTGCACGAGAAGCCCTTCGCGGGCATCAACGGCTCGGGCAAGCACAACAACTGGTCGATGGCCACCGATACGGGCGTGAACCTGCTCGAGCCGGGCGCCACTCCCCACCAGAACCTGCGCTTCCTGATGGTTCTAGGTTCCATCCTCAAGGGGGTGCACAAGCATAATGCCCTCCTGCGGGCTTCGATCGCCAGCACGGGCAACGACCATCGGCTAGGTGCTAACGAAGCGCCCCCGGCCATCATGAGCGTGTTTCTCGGCGACCAGCTGACGATGATCTGCAACAAGATCAAGAGCGGCGAGTCGATCGAGAACCCTGAGCGCGCGATGATCAGCCTGGGTGTTTCCAAGATCCCGGCCGTGGCCCGCGACAATACCGACCGCAACCGGACCTCGCCCTTCGCCTTCACCGGCAACAAGTTCGAGTTCCGGGCTGTCGGCTCCTCGGCCTCCTGCTCGCTCCCGATGGCCTGCCTCAACGCAGCCGTGGCGGAAGCGATGGGCGATATGGCGAAGCAGCTGAAAGACCGCACCAAGAACGGCGGCGACCGCGACAAGGCGATCCTCGAAATCGTGCGCGAAGCCGTGGTGGCCACCGAGGCGATCCGCTTCGAGGGCAACGGCTACAGTGCCGAATGGGTCACGGAAGCCGAGCGCCGGGGCCTCGCGCACCTGCGCAATACCCCCGAAGCCCTCACGGCCTTCAACCTTCCGAGCACGAAGCAGCTCTTCCTCGATCAAAGCGTGCTCTCGGAAGCCGAGCTGCACTCGCGCCAGCATGTGAACCTCGAGCGTTATCTCAAGAAGATCGACATCGAGCTCGAGACCATGCGGATGATGGTGGACTCCTACGTGGCCCCGGCCGCGGCGGGCTACCTTTCCGATATGGCGGCGACGGCCGGCAATATCGCCAAACTCACGGGTGTCGAAAAGGGCCCGATCGAGAGCGGAGTGAAGAAGGTGGCCGAGCTGCTGAAGGAGCTCACCGAGAAACGTTCCGTGATGGAAGGCGCATTCCAGGCTTCGGCCTCGCTGGGTGAGGAAGCCCGCGCGAAAGCCCTGGCCGAGAAGGTTCTGCCGGCGATGCAAACGCTCCGCGATGTCTGCGACAAGATCGAGACTGCGGTGGGCAACGCCTACTGGCCGCTGCCGAAGTACAGAGAGATGCTGTTCTGCTACTAGGGTAGGAGAGCAAACAAAAAAGGCGGCCTCGAAAGAGGTCGCCTTTTTCTTTTACATCGTCTCGTCGGGCAGCTCTTCGCCCTTGAGATGGTCTTCTTCCGCCCCATACTCCCAGGGTTTGATGTCGTATTTGCGGATCTTGCGCAGCAGGGTGTTTTTCGGGATGTTCGCGTGCGCCACCGTCTGGTTGATGCGTCCGCCGAAGCGTTTCAAGGCGTTGATGATGAACTGCCGCTCGAAATCTTCCTTCTCCTGCTGGAAATCCACGCCGGCCACGTTCAGGCTGGCGTCTCCCTTATCTTCCGCGTCCAGGCCGGGAGAGGGGGCATGCATCGCCTCCTCGGGTGTGATGCCGCTGATCTGCTCCGGCAGGGAACGGAGCGAGATCTCGTCTCCAAGCTCCATCACGAAGGCGCGCTCGATCGAGTTTTCAAGCTCGCGGATATTGCCCGGCCAGGAATAGCGCTTCAGGCTATCGAGACCATCGGGAGTGATGCCGGAAATATCGCGGCCGTGGAGTTTATTGAACTTCTGGATGAAGGTGGAAACGAGCAGCGGAATGTCTTCCTGGCGCTCACGGAGTGCGGGCAGGAAGATCGGCATCACGTTCAGCCGGTAGAAGAGATCCTGGCGGAAGCCGCCTTCCTTGATCATTTTGTCGAGATCGCGGTTGGTGGCGGCGATGATGCGCACGTCGCAGCGGATCTCGCGGTTGGAGCCAACGGGCGTGAAGGAGCGTTCCTGCAGCACGCGCAGGAGCTTCACCTGCATCTGCTGGGGAAGCTCGCCAATTTCATCCAAGAAGAGCGTGCCCCCTTCGGCGTACTGGAATTTTCCGATATGGCGGGTGTTGGCGCCCGTGAACGCGCCCTTTTCATGGCCGAAGAGCTCGCTCTCCATCAAATTTTCCGGTATCGCGCCGCAGTTCACGGCCACGAAGCGTTTCTCTTTGCGGGGGCCGTAGTGGTGGATGGCCGAGGCCACGAGTTCCTTGCCCGTGCCGTTCTCCCCGCGGATGAGCACCGAGGTGGAGACGTTGGCAAGGCGCTGGATGAGCGAGAACACGCTCTTCATCTGTCGGGAGTGGCCCACGAACTCCTGCCCGTTTTCGAGTTTCAGGGTAGGCGAGGAGAGCGCCACGTCACGCACGGCCTGGTGGGTTTGCGAGGCTTTCTCCACGAGCGCGCGCAGGTGGGTTTCCTTTACCGGCTTCTCGATATAGTTGAAGGCGCCTTCTTTGAGAGCTTCCACGGCGTCGGAGACGTTGCCGTGGGCGGTGATCATCAGCACCAAAACAGAAGGATCCTGCTCCTTGATCGCCCGCAGGGCCTCGAGTCCGGAGCGTTTGGGCATGTTCACGTCGAGGATGGCGATAGCGAAGTCCTGCTCCTGGGTCTTCTGCACGGCCTCTTCGCCGTTCACGGCGAGCACCGTCTCGAAGCCCATATGACAAAGGGTCGCGCTGATGCTCTCGCGCAGCTCCTTCTCGTCATCGGCGATCAAGACTTTCAAAGACTTCATGGACCGGTCCTCGTTTTGAAAGACCCTTATATAACAATAACTTAGGCTATAGTCAAAGAGTGTTTATGCTGGGCAGCAAAGTATAAGCCCCTAGGATCAGAGGGTTTTCAGCCTAATGCACTACCGGCAAGCGGAAGCGGAAGCGCGTGCCCTTGCCGAGTTCGCTCTCCACCCCGATCTCGCCCCCATGTAGCTCAATAAAGTACTTGGCCAAATACAATCCCAGGCCCGTGCCCTTCACGCGCTCGGAGGTGGAGCGTCCCGTACGGGAGAATTTTTTGAACAATTTCGGCATCTGCTTGGTCTCGATGCCCACGCCGTCGTCCTCGACCATCACCTCCACATTGTCACCGAGGTCGCGGGAACGCACCGTCACTTTGGTCCCGGCTTTATTGTATTTGATGGCGTTGTCCACGAGATTGTTGAGCACCTGGCGGATCAGCTGGTCGTCGAACTCCACGGGGAACATCGGCTCGAGGTCGAGCTCCACCTGCACGCCCCGGTCCTGGGCGAGGGTTTTCAGCCGCTGGATCACTTCTTCGATCATCAGGTTCACGTCGTGGTTCTTGCGGTTGAGCTTGAGCTCCTGCGATTCGATCCGCTGGAAGTTGAGGATGCTGAGGATGTAGTGGCTGAGCTCGTCGTTCGAACGCTGGATAGCCTCAAGGATGGATTTCTGCTCGCCCGTAAGCCCGAGCGCCTCGCGCGAAAGCCGCTCGGCCAGGGCCTGCACCTTGGCGATCGGGGTTTTCAGGTCGTGGCTCATGAGCGAGAGGAAGTTGCTCTTCAGCTCGTCGAGCTCGCGCAGGTACTGCGCTTTCTTCTCGGCCTGCCAGCGCTTGCTCTCCTGCTGTCCGTAGCGCAGCGTCTGGAAGGCGATCACCGAGGCGGCGGTGGCCACGAGAAAGGGCACGAAGCCGATCTGCAGCAGCAGGAAGCGCATCAGGATCAGGCCGAACAGCCCTTCTCCGGCCAGGATCAAAGAGAGATACAGCATCTGCCGTCGCCCGCTGAAGTTCAGCACGATGGCGGCGACGAGGAAGCAGTGGCCGAGCACGAAGATGAACATCATTCGGTTGCCGACGGGGATATAGGCCGATTCGCTCTGGGCCGTGAGCAGGATATTCGCGAGCACCTCGCCCCGGCTCATGTAGCCCACGGGCGTTCTGTAAAGAGTGGCACCGGCGACGATATTCCCCGAGGGCGAGAGGATCACGTATTTGCCCTTGAGGCTGCCGCATTGGCTCGACTCCGGGGCCGATTCGACTAAATCAGTCACGCTGCAGGTCGGAATGAAGCCCGGTGGGCCGGCGTACTGGATGAGGAAGGGGTCGGAGAGGGGCAGGGAGCGTTGCAGATCCTCCGGCCCGTCGAGCAGGGCGCGAAACGGGAGCGAGATATGGTTCTTGCTCACGAGATAGGCCCGGCGGACCACGCCGTCGACATCGGGGCTGAGGTTGGTGAAGCCGTAGTTCTCGGTGCCGGTGAGTTCGGGCGCCGGCTTCAGGAGCTTGCCCTCGAGATCGAACTGGCTGGCCCAGAGAACCTCGGGCTTGCGCGCCAGGCGGTGCAGGTCGGAATTGTTCTGCAACAAAACTAAACTATCGCCGTAGAAGAAGGTGACCAGCAACTTGCGCGGGAAGTCGGCCAGCACCTTGCGCAGCAGGCCCTCGTACACCTCGTCGTCCCAGAAGAACTGAGTGCGCAGGGCCTCGAACTTTTCCCGCCAGGGGCCGAGCTCCTCGGAGCTGGTTACGGGCCGCCGGGCGAAGCGCTTGCGCAGGCCCTCGAAATCGTCCTTCGTAACCTCGAGCACCACCACCTGCTCGGGCCGGCGGAAATGGGTCTTGGCGAGCAGCTTAACTTTCAGATCGTAAAGGAGGTTTTCCTGGTCGGGAAAGGGCACCAGCGCCAGCAGGGCGCATGCCAGAGCGCGTAGGATCACCTTCCGGGAAAGCATGCGCTGTGGTATCCCACGAACCATGAGGCTTTACAAGGGAGTGGCTGAGCTCGAATCCCCACCGAAATACGCCGTGGTGACCATCGGAAACTTCGACGGTGTGCACCTGGGACACCAGCAGCTGCTCCGGGCCGTGAAGCAGCATGCCGCCAGAGTCGATGGCACTGCTGTGGCGATCACCTTCCGCCCCCACCCCCATTTCGTGCTCCGGCCCACGGCCGCGCCTCATTTAATCAATTCCTACGAGGAGAAGCTCGAGCTGCTCGGCAGTTATGGAGCCGACTTCGTGATCGAAGAGCCCTTCAGCCGGGAGTTCAGCAACATCAGCCCGCCGGAGTTCGTGAACCGGATCCTCGTGGAAAGGCTGGCCACGAAGGTGCTCTACCTCGGCTACGACTTCGCCTTCGGCAAGGAGCGTGCGGGCTCGGTGAACTCCATCCGTCCGCTGGTGGAAGCGCTCGGCATCGAGATGCACGTGGTGCCGCCCTATCAGGTGAACGGGCAGACAGTCTCGAGTTCGCTGATCCGTTCTCGCCTGGACTCCGGCGAGATCGAGACGGCCAACCTCTGCCTGGGCCGCCCCTTTTTCCTGCGTGGCCTGGTATGGCGGGGCGAGGGGCGCGGCCGCACCATCGGCGTGCCCACGGCCAACCTGCGCACGGAGAACCGCAAGTACCCGAAGGTGGGGGTGTATGCCTCCCGTACACTTTGGCGCGGGAAATGGTACGGAAGCGTTTCGAACGTGGGCTTTAACCCGACCTTCAAGGGCGACGGAACCGACCTGCCGCTGAAAGTGGAAACCCACCTGTTTGATTTCGACGCCGATATGTACGGCGATGAAATCCAAGTGGAGTTCTTTTCTTTCCTGCGTACGGAGCGGAAGTTCCCAGGGGTAGGGGAGCTGCTCGAGCAGATCCACAAGGACATCGCTTCTGCCCGAGCCAAGCTGGCCGCGCTGGGGCGATAGGCCCTAATCCAACCAAACAATTTTATTTTAGGGGAGATCGGGCTATGGCGCCGATGCCTTTGCTCGACTGCCTTTCAGGGGCATATCGTACGGGAGAAAGGGGACCCACTATGAAAATGAAAAAACTGATTGTTGTAGCGCTGAGCGCAGCTCTTCCTGCCGTTGCTGGTGTCGATAAACAAGACCAAGGTAAGGGACAGGAACAAGGTAAGGAACAGAAAGAACAGCAAAAAGAACAAGGTAAGGAACAAGGAAAAGAACAAGGTAAAGAGCAAGGCAAAGAACAAGGTAAGGGACAAGGACAGAACCAGGAAAAAAACCAAGGTAAAGAACAAGGTAAGGGACAAGGACAGAACCAAGAAAAAAACCAAGGTAAACAAGATCAAGGTAAGCAAAGTCAGGGAAAACAGAGTCGCAGATAGGCTCTTGGCCCTAGCTGGAGCTTAGAAAGCGTATGCGGCTTGAGTGAGACGCAGGGGAGCTTCAAGCTCCTCTGCGTCTTGAGGTACGTAGATGCTGTAAGCGCCGGGCTGTTCGAGGAGTTCTTGCACGAGCTTGGTCTGCAGCTCGTGGCCCGCGCGGTGCAGTTCGATCTCAGCGAGAATGGGGTAGCCGATCAGGGAGAAGTCGCCGATCGCATCGAGCACCTTGTGGCGCACGAACTCGTTCCCGAAGCGCAGCCCTTCAGGGTTGAGCGCCTTTACATCGTCGAGAACCACGGCATTCTGGAGCGAGCCGCCTAAGGCGAGGCCCATGGCCTGCATCCGCTCCACGTCTTTCAAAAATCCGAAGGTACGGCAGGGAGCGATCTCTTTGAGGAAATCGGTGCCGGCATTGTATTCAAAGCTCTGCTTCCCGATCACGGGATGGGGGAAGTCGATCGTGTAGCTGATCTTGAACTCGCGCGAGGGACGCAGGGTCGCCCACTTGTCGCCCAGCCGGATGTCGATCGTTTTCAGGGCCACCAGGAAGCGGCGGGCGGAACGCTGGGTTTTCACCCCGGCCCGGCGGATCAGCTGAGCGAAGGGGGCGGCGCTGCCATCGAGGATGGGCACCTCCTCGCCGTTCACGGAACAAAGCACGTTGTCGATGCCCATGGCCCAGAGGGCGCTCATCAGGTGTTCTACTGTGGAAATCTTCACGCCTCCGGCCGAGAGGGTGGTGGCCAGGGTGGTAGAGTGCACGTTGCGCACGTTGGCGGCGATCTCTACAGGCTGCTCCAAATCCGAACGCTGGAAGCGGATGCCCGTATTCGCCCGTGCAGGATGCAGGGTGAGGGTTACACGCTTTCCGGAATGCAGACCGATCCCACTGATCGAGACGGACTGACGTATGGTCTTTTGATTCTTCATAACCTACAGGGGAGATAAGGCAACCTTTGTGCCACAATACCTGACACGCCCAATTTAACATTACAATAAAAATAGGACGAAAAATTAATGGGTTGGAAATGAGCTTCGATTGACTCACTGTGTCCAGTCGGACTTCAGGAGTGTGCTGTAAGATACCCTAACTCAGTCAGACTGTGCTTTTTTTGATACAGCTTCGCTACGGCATTTTGTCCCTGAAGACCCCACCTTCCGCCACCAGAGCTTCGCCTTCGATGGTCAGGTGCACCTCCCCGGTGCGGGCGCTATTGCAGGAGCTCTCCCGCCTTCCCAGCTCGAGCTCCATTCCTCGCATCTCGTACTTCAGTCCCCGCGAGCGAACCCGGCAGAGGGGAAAGGGGAGCACGGCCAGCGTACGCCCTTTCCGGCCGCTGAGCTTGATTCGGCTATCTTTCACGTAACGGATCACCTCCTGCGGCTGCACTAGGAGGATCTGGCGGTTGGGGGCGTGGTAGCGCTTCAGCAGGCCGAGGTTGGTGAGGGAGTGGTCTACCCGCCCGCCCAGGGCCTGCGCGATCAGGATGCGGTCGAAGGAGCGGAGCACGCACCAGGCGATGGCCTTCTCGAGGTCGGTATGGTTCTGGTCGGGAGTGGGGAGGATGCCCACTCCCTTGCGCTGGAAGTGGCGGAGCGTGGCCGGCTTCACGGTGTCGAAATCGCCCGAGACCAGGTCGGGGAGCCACTTCTGTTTCCGCACGGCCTCGGCGGCCCCATCGAGCACGAGGGTGAAGCGCCCCTTACGGAGCGCTTTAGTCAGGGCGAGGGGACAAGGGTCGCCGTCGGCAAAGATTACAGCTTCGTTCGCGATCTGCATGGCATTTATCATAGGGGATTTGAGCCGCGATTTCTTCGTTAATGCGCGGGGTTATCTTCATTGCCGTGAGTGGGGAAATTTGGTAGATCCGACTCTCACCTTTTAGGAGTTTTCATGGCCTATACCCAGCCCGTTACCAGCGCCGCCATTTTAGATGCCCTCCGCAAGGTCACCGACCCGGGCAGCGGCCGCGATCTGGTTTCCCTGGGCCTGGTTGCGAATGTGCGCGTGCAGCAGGGCAAGGTGAGCTTCGATGTGTATGTGCCCTCGCATGCCGTTTCCCATATGGATGCCCTGCGCGCTGCCTGCGTAAGCGCCGTGAAGGCCGTGCCCGGCGTGACCGCTGTGATGCCCAACCTTTTCCAGAAGCCCAAACCCCGGGTGGTGCACGGACAGCAGGCCGTGCCGGGCGTGAACCACGTGATCGTGGTGGGCTCAGGCAAAGGCGGCGTAGGCAAGAGCACGAGCAGCGTGAACCTGGCCGTGGCCCTGCGCAAGCTCGGCTATAAAGTAGGCCTGATGGATGCCGACATCTACGGCCCCTCCGTGCCCACCATGCTGGGCAAGTTTCTGCCGAAGTCCAAGGAGGCCCTCGAGCCTACGATGGACGAGAACCTGATCGTGCCTTTCGACGTGGATGGCGTGAAGGTGATCTCCCTCGGCCTCCTGATCGGGCGGGACCAGCCGACCGTCTGGCGCGCGCCCATGGCCACCAAAATGATCCAGCAGTTCCTGCTCGGCGTGAAATGGGGCGAACTCGACTTCCTGCTGATCGACCTTCCCCCCGGCACGGGCGACATCCAGCTGACGATCTCGCAGCAGTCGAACCTTACCGGCGCCATCGTGGTGACCACGCCGCAACAGGTAGCCGTGGACATCGCGCGCAAGGGCCTGCTGATGTTCAAGCACGTAGGGGTTCCGATCCTCGGGCTCGTGGAGACGATGAGCGGTTTTGCCTGCTCTTCGTGCGGATCCGTAAGCTCCATTTTCGGTTCGGGCGGAGCTGCGAAGCTCTCGAAAGAAGACGGCGTGCCTTTGTTGGGACAAATTCCCGTCGACGCTGATCTTGTGCGCGCCTGCGACGAAGGCGAACCGATCGTACTGCGCGCGCCGGGCTCGCCTTCGGCAAAAGCTTATATGCAGGCTGCGGCCCAGATCGTGGCGAAAACCGAAGCGGCCGCTACCGATGCCGCCAAAGAACTGGTGCCGCTCGCCGTGGAGCCTCTGCCTGCGGCCACCGGCGGTCACCGCCTCGCCGTGTATTGGAGCGACGGGCAGAAGTATACCTACGAGGCCAAGGCGCTGCGCCTGATGTGTCCCTGCGCCGTATGCGTGGACGAGTTCAGCGGTGAGCGCAAGATCACTCCTGACAAAATCGCCGACGACGTGGCGCTCGAGAAGGCGCTCCCCGTGGGCCGCTATGGCGTGAACCTCGTCTGGAGCGACCAGCATTCCACCGGCATTTATACCTACCGCTACCTGCGCGAGCTCGATGCCGAGCGCGTGGCGGAGAGCCCGGCGGCGCCCCCGCCCGGTTTTGAAAAGGAAGCAAGATGAGCCAGCAGATCCTTTCCGACGAAGAGAAAACCCGCCGCGAGAAGCTCGGCACCTACCGCAGCAAGGGCATCAACCCCTATCGCAACGGCCTTGCGCCGGCGAATTCGGCCGGCGACATCCGCGCCAAGTGGGAGGCATCCACGCGCGAGCAGCTCGAATCTGAGAAACCTAAAGTCTCCTACGCCGGCCGCATCATGGCCTTCCGCCATTTCGGCAAGGCGGCCTTCGTGCAGCTGAAAGACCGCACCGGCGTGCTGCAGAGCTATGTGGCGATCCAGGATCTGGGCGACGAGAAGTTCGGCGTATTCAAGACCTTCGACGTGGGCGATATCGTCTACGTGGAGGGCCATCTGTTCCGCACCAAGACGAACGAGCTCAGCGTGCATGCCTCGCGTATCGAGCTGCTCACGAAGGCGCTGAAGCCGCTGCCGGAAAAATTCCACGGACTTACCGACGTGGAGCAGAAATATCGGATGCGCTACGTGGACCTGATCATGAACGACGAAGTCCGCAAGACCTTCCAGATGCGGTCGAAGATCGTGGGCTTTATCCGCGATTTCCTCGCGGCTCGCGGCTTTTTCGAGGTGGAAACTCCGATGATGCATCCGATCGCTGGCGGCGCGGCGGCCCGGCCGTTCGCGACCCACCACAACGCGCTCGACATGCCTCTGTTCCTCCGCATCGCGCCGGAGCTGTATCTGAAGCGCCTGCTCGTCGGCGGCCTCGAGAAAGTATTCGAGATTAACCGCAACTTCCGCAACGAGGGGATCTCGATCCGGCACAATCCCGAGTTCACGATGCTCGAGTTCTATTGGGCCTACGCGACCTACGAAAACCTCATGGACCTGACGGAGGAGATGTTCGAAGGCATGTGCGTGGCGGTGCACGGAAAGAAAACCTTCACCTACCAGGGCACGGAGATCTCTTTCGCGCGCCCCTGGAAGCGCCTCACGATCAAGCAGGCGGTGCAGGAGATGAGCGGGCTTCCCAAGGAATTTTTAACTGACCAGGCCCTCGGCAACGTGGAGAGCATCAAAAAAGCTTTGCAGGCTGCGGGCGAAGTGCCAGCCAATTGGAAAAAGCATTGGGGAGTGGGTTCGTACCTCACCCATTTGTTCGAAACCACCGTCGAGAAAAAACTCATCCAGCCGACCTTCATCACCCAGTACCCTGCCGAGGTTTCCTTCCTCGCGCGCCGGAACGAAAAAGACCCGGAAGTGACCGATCGTTTCGAGCTTTACATCTACGGCCGCGAGCATGCGAATGCCTTTTCGGAGCTCAATGATCCCATTGACCAGCGCGAGCGCTTCGAGGCGCAGGCCGCGAACAAGGCCGCGGGAGATCTCGAAGCATGCGAGGTCGATGAGGACTTTCTCCGCGCGCTCGAGTACGGCATGCCGCCGGCGGCGGGCGAGGGGATCGGCATCGACCGCGTGGTGATGCTGATGACGGACCAGGCGAGCATTCGTGACGTGATCCTGTTTCCGCATATGCGGCCGGAGGGAAAATGAAGCTACTATTGTGGTTAGCGATGTCTCTTACGTCGGTTGCCGCCGACGAGGTGGTTCACCATCCTGCGCCCAAGGATCCGGTGTATTTGAACAAGGCTTTGTACAGCAGCATTCGCAAAGAGCTGCCGGCCCTGCCCAAGAAAGGCAGTGCCAAGCAGAAGGCGGATGAAGCTTCGCTGCGCGACTGGCAGAGCAAGCGCACGGAGAAGGATTGCGAGCGCGCGCGCGAAGAGATGCTAGTGAATCTGGAAAACTTCTTCGGCCGCCCGAACGGGCCCGTGGAGGTGGCGGAAATCCAGCAGTGGTCGCTTCTGTTCGCGCAGGTGCGCAACGATGCGGATTATTTTGTGCAGAAGATGAAGAAGGACTACCCCCGCGACCGTCCCTTTGCGTACCTGAAGGGGATCGAGCCCTGTATACCGAAGGAAGTCACGAAGGCCTATCCGAGCGGGCATACGCTGATTTCGAGGCTCTATGCGCTGATGCTGAGCGATTTGCGTCCTGCATGGAAAGAGCAACTCAACAAGCGCGCTAATCAGATCGCGGAAGACCGCGTGCTCGCGGGCATGCACCATCCGACGGATATCGAAGCCGGCACGAAGATGGCGGAAGTGATTTACCGGGAGCTCAAGAAGTCGGAGAAGTACCAGGAAGACTTCCGCAAAGCTCAATCCTTTTGAGCTGAGGGACTAAAAGTTTTTTCCGCTCGGGCGCGGTTGTGGGCGGCGCAGAGCAGGCGCAGGTTCGCGAGTTCGTTTTTTCCTCCTAAGGCCAGTGGCTGGATGTGGTCGATCTGAATTAGATCGCGGGCGCCGCATATTTTATTGGTGTCGGGGGATTGGTAAGTGCAGACGCCCTGGTCGCGGGCCCAGACTTCGCGGCGGAGGGTGGGGGGGATGGTTTTCCAGGATTGGTGGGGGTTGACGCGATGCGAACTCAGCGCTGAGTTCGCAGTGCAGCGAAGTGGATTCCACTTCGTCTGACCAAGGTCGACAAGGTCGGATATCAGCACTTTGTAGGTTTT
>DATBTF010000129.1:0-6587 GCA_036559405.1 Bdellovibrionota bacterium | reverse complement strand
TCCGCCGTGCGCTTCACGGTATTTCTCAGCGTGCGCATCACCACGAAGCGGTTGCCCATCAGGGTTTCAAGCTTTTCCCTGTATTCATTCAAATTCTTGATGGGGAAGCGGGCCACGCCGGAATCCGAGGCAGCCTTCGCCACGGCTGGCGCCACCCAAAGCAGTACGCGGGGATCGAAGGGTTTCGGGATCAGATACTCGCGGCCGAAGGCGAACTTGGTTCCGCCATAAGCTGCGGAAACCATTTCCGGCACCGGCTCTTTGGCAAGCTGGGCGAGGGCTTTTGCTGCGGCGACCTTCATCTCTTCGTTGATCTGGCGTGAACGCACATCGAGGGCGCCGCGGAACATGAAGGGGAAGCAGAGCACGTTGTTCACTTGGTTGGGATAGTCGGAGCGGCCCGTCGCGATAATGGCGTCGGAGCGCACTTTCTGGATGTCCTCGGGAAGGATTTCCGGCTCGGGATTCGCCATGGCGAAAATGATGGGATCCTTGGCCATGCTCTTCACCATCGCCGGGGTCACGGCCCCCTTCACGGAAACACCGACAAAGGCATCGGCCCCTTCCATGGCGTCCGCGAGAGTGCGCTTCTTGGTGTCGAGGGCGAAGCGCTCTTTGTAGGGGTTCATTCCATCGGTGCGGCCTTTGTAGATCACGCCCTTGGAGTCACACATGGTGAGGTTTTCCCGCTTCACTCCCATATTGAGGTACATGTTCGCGCAAGCCATGGCGGCAGCGCCCCCGCCGGAGAAAACCACTTTCATCTTCGCGGGGTCTTTCCCGATGATCTCGATGGCGTTCGCGAAGGCGGCGGCCGAGATCACTGCAGTTCCATGCTGGTCGTCATGGAAAACTGGGATGGAGAGCTCTTTCTTAAGCGTTTCTTCGATGTAGAAACACTCGGGAGCTTTAATGTCCTCAAGGTTGATCCCACCGAAGGTGGGCTCGAGCATTTTGCAGGCCTTGATCACGTCGTCGGGATCCTGGGCATTGAGCTCGATGTCAAAGACGTTGATGTTGGCGAATTTTTTGAAAAGGATGCCCTTCCCTTCCATCACGGGTTTACCGGCCAGGGGTCCGATATTCCCCAGCCCCAGTACCGCTGTTCCGTTAGTGAGCACAGCCACGAGATTGCCTTTGGTCGTGTACTCGTATACCGCATCAGGATTCTCGGCAATTTTGTTGCAGGGAATCGCCACGCCCGGCGAATAGGCGAGGGTAAGGTCGCGTGCGGTAAAGCATGGCTTGGTGGGGGTGACTTCAATTTTCCCGCGGGGTTCCCGCGAGTGGTATTCAAGGGCGTCTGTTTCTAATGACATAGGCCCCGATCATAGCCTTGAAACAGCACCTTAGCCAGCTTTGCGTCCTCGGCCGAAGGTGATATCTTTTTCCGAAATTTTCCGGATATCGGAGGGAAAAATGACGAAACGGATCCTGGTTTTTTTATGCATCTTTCTTGGGGCCTGCACTAGCGCACAGCAAAATTCCAAGCAGTGGAAGGTAAAAGCCACCACGGCCAGCCAGCAAAAGATTTGGGTGACGAAGTCCGACGGATCTCGCCAATGCGCCCCCAAAAAGGGCATTCTGACTCCCGAAAAGGCTGCGACGCAGTTGCAGGGGGCGGGGGTTGTGGTCTTCCAATCCAGGGCCGGCAGCGACGGCCAGATGCACGCACAGAAATGCGGCCAGCCCACCGGAACCACGGTAGACGTGGAGATCTCCCGTCCCGATATCCAGCGTGCGCTGGGACTCGGCTTCGTCACCCTGGAGACCGCTCAGGAATAGGCCCCGAAGAGGTTTGACAGATCGCTCCGAGACCACTAGATTGGCGAGTCTATCTAGACGAGAGCGGGGTGATATTTCCATGGAAAAACCCACAATCAGGGTGAACGAGGGTGAGTCGTTTGAAAACGCGGTGAAGCGTTTCAAAAAGCTTTGCGAAAAGGCCGGCATCCTCTCCGAGGTTCGCAAGCGCGAGCATTTCGAAAAGCCCAGCGTGCGCCGCAAGAAAAAATCCATCGCCGCCCGCAAACGTTCCGAGAAAAAAGGCCGTCGTAGCTTCAGCCGCGACTAGCAGCCTATCCGTTCCATCGATAGGGCAAGGCTCCAGTGAGTCTTGCCCTATCTAGTTTTATATTTTCTCGATCCAAGGAGTGTTTCCATGAGCATCAAAGAACGCCTGAAAACCGATCTCGTAACCGCCATGAAAGCCAAAGAGCAGGCGAAAGTGGACTGCATCCGCTTCGTGAACGCCGCGATCAAGCGCGTTGAAGTGGATACGCGCAAAGACCTCGACGACACTGCCGTGGTCGGCATTCTCATGAACCTGGTGAAGCAGCGCAAAGATTCCATCGAGCAATTCAAAAAAGGTGGCCGTGAAGACCTCGTGGCCAAGGAAGAGTCGGAGCTGAAGCTCCTGCTGACCTATCTGCCCGCCCAGATGAGTGCCGACGAACTTGGCAACCTGGTGAGCCAGGTGATCAAGGAAACTGGTGCCACCGGAATGAAGGATATGGGCAACGTGATGAAGGCCGTGATGGCGAAAGCGGCCGGCCAGGCCGAAGGCGGCGCCGTAAGTGCAATGGTGAAGCAAAAGCTGTCCCAGGCCTGATTCAATTTCATGTATAGCGAAGAGTTCATCGCCAAAGTGAAGGCCTCCGTCGATATCGTCGACGTGGTGGGGGAATCCGTGCAGCTGAGGCGCTCCGGTAAATACCTCACGGGGCTTTCGCCATTCACGAAGGAAAAGACTCCTTCGTTCTTCGTGAACCCTGAAACGCAGAGCTTCAAATGCTTCAGCTCCGATCAGGGCGGGGACGTCTTCACCTTTCTCAGACTTACCAAGGGGCTTAACTTTCCCGAAGCGGTGGCGGCGCTCGCTGAGAAGATCGGCATGGCATTGGAGGAAACCAATAAAAGCCCGGAACAGATCGAGCGTGAGAGGAAATTGTCCGAGGAGCGAAAGGCCGCTTTGAAGCTGAACCGCTTCGCCGCGCGCTTCTACCAGGAGCAGTTCGAGGGCGAGGCGGGAGCCGCTGCCCGGGACTATGCAAAAAAAAGAGGAATTCTGCCGGAATCGATTCTCGGCTTCGCTCTGGGTTTTGCACCTGATTCCTGGACGGCGCTTCGCGATTATTTTCTCAAGATCAAAGCTCCCATGGTCCAATCCTACGAGCTCGGACTATTCCGCACTAAAGGGAACGAGAAGCCAAAGGCCGATGGCTCGAATCTCTTCGACACCTTCCGTAACCGTCTCGTTTTCCCGATCCGTGATCCTCAAGGCGAGGTACTGGGATTTGGGGGGCGCTGGCTCGGCCCCGCGTCCGCCGAAGCCCCGAAATACCTCAACAGTCCCGAGAGCGCCGTCTACGAAAAAGACAAAATCCTCTACAACCTGGATCAGGCCCGTAAACCCATACGCGACCTGGAGACTGCCGTTCTGGTGGAGGGATACATGGATTGTCTGGCCCTGGTTCAGGCGGGCTTCACGAATGTGGTGGCCAACTGCGGCACTGCCCTCACCCGTACCCAAGTGGGAATCCTCCGCAAGCTCGCTCCTAGGGTGATTTGCCTCTATGACTCGGACAAGGCCGGGCAGGCGGCCATGGAAAAGGCGATGAATCTCTTTCTGGAGGTGGAGGGTGTACCCCTGCTCGGAGCGCGCCTTCCCGACGGAAAAGATCCAGACGAGTTTTTGCGGGAGCATGGGGAAGAGGGCCGATTGCGCATGGCAGAAATCCTGCAAAATAGCCCGGCCCTCCTCGACGATTGGCTCGAGAAAACTGTTCAAGAGGGCTCCAGCACCCTGCAGGGGCGCATGGACACCCTAAACAAAATTGCTCCTAAGCTAGCGAAATTGCGGGACGATTTGGCCATTCAGGCGCGCCTTCCGGGTTTGGCGAAGTCGCTCGAGCTCGAAGGAGATTTGCTGATCGAAGCGGTGCGGAAATTCAAGAAAACCTTCCTGGCCCATCGGGCTACGGGAAGCCAGAGCAATTCCTCCAGCGCTGGTACATACGCTAATGCAAAAACCCTGCCTCCTTCTGCGGCCTTCAAATTACAAAAAAGCAGGCAAATTCAAGGGGCTAGTGGTACAAAAGGCATTGGTTTTCAGCGGAGGTTTTTGCGTGATCTCTTGCGGAACCCCACGTGGTTGGAATCGTTGCGCAAGCTCGATCCGCAAAACTGCATGGCGGTTCTCGCGCCCATAGATGATGCCGGCATTCAGCAAACGCTTGGCAAAGTGCTCGAACCTCTTGCGCCTGAGGAAACTGAAGGCCAGAGAGTCGGCAGCTTGCTGAACGTTTTCAGAGATCAGCCCGACATCAGGAATCTATTGGCTGAGGTCAGCATGGAAGCAGAAGATGAGCTTCCCGCCAAAGACCTGGAGAGCGCGCTGAGACGGTTGAAGGAAGAGTCTTTGAAGAAAAGAGCTTTCGAGCTGCAAGAGCGGATTCACCAGGCGGAAGCCAAGGGCGATATGCAAACCAGCGAAGCGTTGCTGCTCGAGCTTACCGAGCTGCGCCGCCAGCGGGCCCAGAATTAATCCCGGAGTACCCAGGAATGGCAGAAATCACCAGATCGAAAGTGCAAGCCGCTGACTTCTTGTCCGCAAAAGACATCAAGAAAATTCTTGAGCTCGGAAAAGTGCGCGGCGTGCTCACTTTCGATGAAGTGAACGATCTTATACCCACCGACATCCAGGACGCCTCCCGCGTGGACGCTGTGATGGATTTCCTCGGCGATAACGACATCGAAGTGGACGAGAACGTTAAGGCCAAAGCGGCCGATGATTCCGACGATGCCGACGACCAGCCGGGCGAAGAGCTCGATGATTTCCTCAAGCGCAAACAGAAAGAGGAAGAGGCTTCCGTACGCTCGATCGATCCCGTGAAGCTTTATTTGCGCAAGATGGGTTCCGTATCATTGCTCACCCGCGAGGGTGAGGTGGAGATCGCCAAGCGTATTGAGCAGGGCGAGGAACAGATCGTGGCCGCGCTTCTGAGCTGCCAGCTCGGCGTGGATTCCATTCTCGGCCTTTCGCAAAAAGTGCAGGATGGCCAGATCCGCGTGAAAGACATGATCCGCGGCGTGGACGAAGAAATTTCTGAGGAAGACGAGAAGGCGCACCAGGCCCGGCTCATGGGCTCGATGAACGCCCTCAAGAGCCAGCTCGACCACTTCAAGAAAGTGAAGGCCACCTACCTGAACCCGAAGATCACCGCCAAAGACAAGGCGAAGATCGAGAAGGACATGGCCAAAAAGAAAGATGAAGTGATCAAGGCCTTCTTACAGATCTCCTTCAACCGCAAGACGATCAATATGCTCCTCGAGGCGATCAAGGGCGCCTATCAGGAGACGCAGAATATTCATAGCGACCAAGAACGCACCTTGAAATTCTACGACCGCAATACGCACGATGATTACGTCAAATTGGTTTTAGTATTCCGCGGCACCGACGAGCGCGCCAAGCTCCAGATGCTCAAAGACCAGGATGTGACCGCGCAGAAGTTCGACCAGATGGCGGCCATCTACGAACAGGGCTTCACGCGCGTGAAAGAGATCGAGCACAATACGGGCGTCGATCTCAAGGCGCTGAAAGACGTTTACGACCTCGCAATGCAGGGCGAACTGAAGGCCGACCGCGCCAAATCCGAGCTCGTGGAAGCCAACCTGCGTCTCGTGGTTTCGATCGCGAAGAAATACACCAACCGCGGCCTGCAGTTCCTGGATCTGATCCAGGAAGGAAACATCGGCCTCATGAAGGCCGTGGATAAGTTCGAATACCGCCGTGGTTATAAATTCTCGACCTACGCCACCTGGTGGATCCGTCAGGCCATCACGCGCGCGATCGCCGACCAGGCGCGTACAATCCGTATTCCTGTGCACATGATCGAGACGATCAACAAGCTCGTGCGTACGTCGCGGCAATTGGTGCAGCAGCTGGGACGTGAGGCCACTCCCGAAGAGATCGCCGAGAAAATGGACATGCCGGTCGATAAGGTTCGTAAAGTGCTGAAGATCGCCAAGGAGCCGATTTCACTCGAGACGCCAATCGGGGAGGATGAAGATTCTTACCTGGGCGATTTCATCGAGGACAAAAACATCATCAATCCGGCCGAGGCCGTGATCAATATCAACCTTTCCGAGCAAACCCGCCGTGTTCTGGCCACTCTCACTCCGCGTGAAGAGAAAGTGCTGCGCATGCGCTTCGGGATCGGGGAGAAGAGCGACCACACCCTCGAAGAAGTGGGCCAGGATTTCTTCGTAACCCGCGAACGTATCCGGCAAATCGAGGCGAAGGCATTGCGCAAGCTGAGGCACTCCTCGCGTGCGCGCCTGCTGAAAAGCTTCGTAGACGGCTAATCAGACCGAAAGGTCTGTGCAAACTAACTGCCGAACTTATCCACGACCCATTGGTAGGCTTCCTCTTCACTGAGGATCAAGGTGCCGTCTTTGTCGAGAACGCGGTAAGCGGGAATGCCCGATACTTTGAGCTTCTTGGCGATCGTGAAATCGTGGTCGATCACTGCGTTTTTACCGATCCGATTCGCCATGACCAGGTTATCGCCCTCTTTACGCTCCAT
>DATBTF010000128.1:0-5542 GCA_036559405.1 Bdellovibrionota bacterium | reverse complement strand
GTGGTGAAGAAGTACATCATCCCGATCCGTTTGTGGTCGAGAGTACCTAGCCAGCTCATGATCCCGGGCTTGCCGGCATGGTAGAAATTGACGTTCGCTGCGTGGGCCATTGGTTCTTCCTCTTAGGTAGCTTCTTCTCTTATCGTGTCTCGCTTCTCACTGCTGTAATACGTTCCGCTTCACTTCAACGTTTTCACATAGGCGATCAGGTCGTTCACGTCCTCGTCGGAAAGCATTCCGCGGAACGTCGGCATCTGGGGTGCATAGCCCTTCACAACCTTTTTCATCGGATCCATGATCGATTCGCGCAGATAGTTCTCGTCCACGGTTACCTTGGCGCCGCCCATCAGCTCCACCTCCGAACCGAACAGGCCTTTCACAGTGGGGCCGATCAAGCGCTCGCCTTTTACCGAATGGCAGCTCACGCAGGCTTTGGACTGGAAGAGCTGGGAACCCCGCTCCGCCATGGAGAGCTTGGGCGCGCCCGAAGGTTCAATGGGGCCAGCGTCAACGGCATGCTGAGCTGGCGCAACGTAAACGCCGTCGAGCCACTTCTGGAAGTCTTCAGGCTCGAGCACGTGCACCACGCCCAGCATCTTGGAGTGGGCGGTACCGCAATACTCCGCGCAGAAGATATTGAAAGATCCAGATTTTGTCGGAGTCACGTGCAGCGAGGTGAACTGGCCCGGCACAACGTCCTGCTTCACCCGCATTTCAGGGAGGAAAAAGCTGTGAAGCACGTCCTTGGACGTCATCACGAAATGCACGGGACGGCCGCGCGGCAGGTAAACCTCGTTAGTGAGCGTCTTGCCGCTCGCATATTGCACCTGCCAGAGCCACTGCTGGCCGATCACGTTCACCTCGTACTCGTCCATCTTCGGCGAGATGATGTAGGAGTAATCGCGCCAGCCCCAGAGAAAGAAAACCGCCACCCAGATGGAGATCAGAAAAACACCGGTGAACTCCATCAGATAGTTGCCGGGGATGTAAGCGCCCTCGTCGGTATCGTTCTTGGATTTGTACTTGAGCGACCAATAGATCGCCGCGCCGATCGTAACCACGAACATCAGCACGCCGACGATGATCGCCACGTTGATGAAGTTCATGAACTTGTCACCGGCGATCGAAGCGGACGGCAGGAAGTTCAGGGAGAACTTATGCATGCGTTTCCTTTCCTCTTTGGCGCATAAACCACGCCAAGTAGGCCAATAACATCGCGAGCACCGTAACGGCTCCGCCCATCGACACCAAGCGGGATGCCAAGATCGCGTATTTGTTGCCCTTTGGATCGTAATGATAGCAAAACAGCATCAGTTTTTCAGCAATCGTTCCAACTTTTCCTTCGCCCGCTTCGAGGAAGGAAAGCTTCAAATCACGGGGCGGAAAATCGAGGCCAAAGAGCACACGGCTTAACTTTCCCGTCGGAGAGAGCACAAATAATGCAGCGCCGTGTGCCCATTGCCCTTCCTCAGCGTTCCATTTATAGCGAAAGCCCAGGGCGTCGGCCAAACGCTTCTCGCTTCCGCCTTTTCCGACGAGGAAGTGCCAGTCTTTCTCCGCGGCAGCCCGAAAGGCCGGGTCTTTAATGGAACCCACGATCGCCTTTTTCTTGGCGGAGGCTAGCGTGCTCGTCTCTTTGGGATCGATGCTAATCGTTACAATCCTGTAATGATCGCCGGGAAACCAAGGCATCTTCGTAAAGCTGTCCCGGGCGCTGTTGAGCACCAGGCCGCAGAGCATCGGACATTCGTAGTAGTTGAAAATTAAGGCAACAGGACGCTGCCCGTCGAAAAACGAGGCCAAGGGCACCGTTTTTCCGCTTTCATCCACCACCTCAAGGCCGGCCGGAATCTGGCTTCCGAGCACGGGGTCCATTCCGACATCCTTGAACATCTCCGGCGTCTGTTCGTGAGCCCAAGACGCGGAAAGACAAACCATCCCCAGAAGACCGATAAACACGAGCCTGATCATCTTCATCTGGGCGGACTCTACCATAAAATCCCCGCTTCGCCTGCGAACGTGTTAAATCCGAATCCGATGCAGCTCGACGCCCAAGGACATCAGTACAGATTGGATCGGAGCCTCACGGTTCGCGGCCCCGACGGCCGGGAAAAAGAATTCTCCTTCGACGCGAATCTGAAGCTGAAGGTCTCCCCCTGGACGGGAGAGCTACGGATCAAGCGGGGCCGGATCTCCGCCTCTCTCTCTCCCCTCTCCGCCGGCCAGCTTAAAGAGTTTCTCCCGGAATTTTTCCGCCATTGGAACCAGGCCGCACCGGAAAGCGCGCAGAAAGCGGCCTTCGATTACGTGGACGCACAGCGTGGCTTCGTTCCCCTGGCATTTGCCGTATGCCTGCTGTTCACTCTTCCGGTTTCCGTGGCACTGCTGGCTGACTCCCACCAGCAGTTCAGCTGCACCAGGCTACTGCGGGAGAGCAGCGTGCCCGGCGCCATCGACGTAAAGAAGGCCACGAAAAAGGATTCCCGCACCTACAAGGTGAAGCTTGAGTTCACCGCGCCCAACGGCCAGCTCATCAGGGCAGAAGATCTGGTGACCACGAAGGACGAGAAGGACATTCCCAAGAGCTTTCCGATCCTCTACTCACCGGAGCACCCGGAGTGCTGGTCCCTGACGAAAGACCTCGACAGCCACGAGATCAACTGGGCCAAGCGGCGCTACTTCGCGACCTTCGCCTTCCTGTTCGGGATGTTTTTTCTGGGTCTCACCCTGCTCGGCCTTGCCTGGGCCACGATAAAACGCCTCAAGCCACGGCCGTTCGCGAGTGAGATTCAGGAACAGTTTGGGTTGCAGCTTTAGATTCAGAATCTGAACAGAATCAGGATTCTTAATTAATAAACGTGGTGATGCAGGGTCTCGTGCACGAAGGGATCTTTCACCGGTATCGTATTGTGCTGGCTGAGAAATTTTCTCACGGCGAAAGCCACGAAACCCGCAAATCCCACGGCCATTCCGACGTCCCATACCGAGATGCCGAAGCGGCTCGGCGAAAAATTCGGCATGATCATCCAATAAAGATCGAGCCACGCTCCGAAAAGAACCAGGTACGCAACCTTTACCAGATAGGAGGGGGTACGCTTGGCCATGCGCGGAAGCAAAAGCAGGAACGGCAGCACGAAGCGCACCGTCGGCAACAGCATCGAGAACCACACCCAGCCGGGGTGCTGGCGTTGGATATAGTAGGTGGTTTCTTCGGGCAGGTTCGCGTACCAGATCAGAAGGTATTGGCTGACGCCGATATAGGCCCAAAAAATAGTGAAGCCAAAAAGATATTTGCCGAGGTCGTGGTAGTGGTCGGCGGTCACTTCCTTCAGATACCCGCTCTTTTTCAGCATGGTCACGGCCACGATCACCGCGGCCACTGAAGCCTGCACGAAGCCGGTGAACACATAGACGCCGAACATAGTGGAAAACCATTTGGGGTCGAGCGACTTGATCACGTCCACCGAGAACATCGTCATCAGGGGAGCGAACAGCACGAGGAAAACAGCGGAAAGCGGACGCTGGCGCGACCAGAGTGCGGTGCCCCCCTCCTCGTCCTGGCGGGTCGAGTTACCGAGAATCTGCCAGGCGAAGAAACAGACTACGGCCGAGAAAACGAGCACACGGGCGGAGAAAAAAAGTGTTCCGAAGTAGCCGATCTTACCGTGCAACACATGCTCGCTCTCCATGAAAGCGTGGTTGGTCCAGGGGTAGATTTTTCCCGTACCGAAGAGCAGCACCACGTTGAAGAGTGCAGCCACGAAAAAGTAAGAGGCGAAGCTTTCCGTCACCCGGCGCACGGCCACGTTCCAGCCCGCTGACGCAAGGTAGTGGATCACGAGGAAAAAGAGCGATCCGATGGCCAGACCCATCGCGAGGCAATGATAGACAAGAAAGGCCTGCCAAACGCGGGTGGCGTTGGTGAACAGCCCGGCGGCGAAAGTGACCAGCCCGAGTGCCATCATGCCCATGACCAGGGAGTTGGTTCCGGAGGAGGGCTCGAATTTTTTGGCGTCAACTTTCATTTATTTCTCCCTATTTCTGCGCCGCTTGCTTCTTCAGTTCGCGCACATCTTCGTCGGTGGGATGCTCCGCTCGCTGCAAGGCGCGCACATAATGGATCGCAGCCCAACGGTCTTCCGGCTGGATCTGCTGGGCGTACGAGGGCATCACGCCCTGGCCCTTGGTAATCACGTGGAAGAGGTGCCCGTCTTTCCAGCGCAGCATATCGTCGCTCTGAAGGGATTTCGGCGTGGGAAACGGATCCACAACCGGACCATCGCCATAGCCGCGCTCGCCATGGCAGGTGATGCAGTAGGTATTAAAAATTTTGCGGCCGCGTTCCAGCGAGGCCTGGTTGCGGGGAAGCGGGTTCGTGAGCACGCGCTCGGCTTCCTCTACTGTCTCGATCCGGTAGGGCTTGTGTCCGCGGGCCACTGTATGATCCGGTGGCACCAACATCGACGAGCCGTTGGCGAAGCCATCGTAGCCTTTCATCGCCTTGAGGATGGGCGTATTCGCCATATGCGGCATGTACTGCATGATGGGCGTCTCGGTCGTCTGCGAGCAGGAGCTCAGCGCACCCAGGCAGAGAAGCAGAGGGAAGGTAAGCCAGAGTCTTTTCCAAGAGCGGGCGTTCATACAGGCTCCGAAACAAGGGTCACTTTTTCCGCCTTCAGCGTATTGAGAAAGGACTGCACCTCGCTCGATCCGCTCTTTTGCCCGGCGAAAGGAATGTAAAGGGCAAAACGGTCGTCGGAAATGCGCGGGTCAAAGGGATTCGGTTTCGCGGAAGGCAGTCCGTTCAGCACCAGCATGAAGCCGGCCGTCGAAAGTCCGCCCAGCAGAACGGTGAGCTCGAACATGATCGGCAGGAAAGCAGGCCCGGAAATATAAGGTTTACCGCCCACGTTCAACGGCCAGTCAACGGCGGAGGTCCACACCTGCAGGAAAACGGCCGTGGCGAAACCGGTGAGGCCGCCGAAGAAGGTGGCCCAGGGAACGATCGACTGGCCGATGCCGAGAGCGTCGTCCATCCCATGGATGGGAAATGGGGTGTAGGCTTCCACCTTTTGAAAACCCTTAGCGGTGGCGGACTTTGCCGCCTCCAGAATTTCTGCCGAGCTTTTGAAATAGGCTACTGCGCCGTGAGCGTTAGTGGCCATGGGTGCCTCCCACTTTCATGATGCTCTTCACCTCGGCCATCGCCACCACCGGCAAGAAGCGGCAGAAGAGCAGGAAGAGCGTGAAGAATAGTCCGAAGCTGCCGAAGGTGATGAACCAGTCGGTAAGCGAGGGCAGGTAGTAGTCCCAGCTCGACGGCAGGTAGTCGCGATGGAGAGAGGTGGCAATGATCACGAAACGTTCGAACCACATCCCGATGTTCACGAATACGCTCACGATGAACATCAGCGGCACGTTTCGGCGGAAGCGTCGCACCCAAAACATCTGGGGAATGATCGAGTTACAGGTAATCATCGTCCAGTACGCCCACCAGTAAGGACCGAAGGCGCGGTTGAGAAAAGCGTAGCGCTCGTAGGGG
>DATBTF010000127.1:0-8288 GCA_036559405.1 Bdellovibrionota bacterium | reverse complement strand
CGGAGAGCTCCCTGGCCGAAGATCATCAGGGTACGCGTAAGAATATTCGCGCCTTCCACCGTGATCCCGATCGGCATGCAAATGTAGCCGCTGGAAATTACGTTCTTCGGGCCGCGGGAGATCCCGGCGCCGCCGAGGATGTCCATGGCATCGATCACGGCCTTGCGCGACATCTCAGTGGCATTGTACTTGGCGATCGCAGTAACCACAGCCGGCTTGATGCCTTTATCGAGCGCGCCGCAGGTATAGCGGCGAGAGGCTTCGAGTGTATACGCGGTCCCAGTAATGCGCGCCAACGGCTCTTCTATTCCCTCGAAACGGCCGATCGGCATTCCGAACTGTTTCCGGACGGCCGAATGGGCGGAGGCGATCAACGCGCAGCCCTGGGAGCCTCCCGTGGCCTGGGCCGGAAGCGAGATCCCGCGTCCGGCGCCAAGGCATTCCATCAGCATCTTCCAGCCAGCGCCGGCACCCTCCAGCCCGCCGATGATGCATTCTTCCGCGGGCACGATCACATCGTTGCCGCGGGTGGGGCAGTTATAGAAGGGCACTCCCAGTGGGTCGTGGCGCAAGCCGAGCACCACACCCTTGGTATGGCTCGGGATGAGCGCGCAGGTGATGCCGAGGTCTTCGCCTTTTCCGAGCAGGTTCTTGGGATCGCGCAGTTTGAAGGCAAGCCCGAGCACGGTGGAAATCGCGGCCAGGGTGATCCAGCGCTTGTTCCAGTTCAGCTTGATGTAGAGCTTGCCGTCGTCGCCCTTGAAAAGTTCGCCGGAAGCCTGGATCGAGCCCGCATCGGACCCGGCATTCGGTTCCGTGAGGGCGAAGCAAGGCACGTGCTTACCGGTGGCGAGATCGGGAAGATATTTATCCTTCTGCGCCTTCGTGCCGTAGTGCACGAGCAGCTCCGCCGGTCCGAGGGAGTTGGGCACCATGATCGTGATGCCTACGGGGAGCGAACGCGAAGAAATCTTTTTCACCACCTCGGAATGGCAAAGAGCCGAAAAACCCAGGCCCCCGTACTCTTTCGGAATGATCATTCCGAAAAACTTTTCTTTCTTGATGGCGTTCATCAACGGCTCGGAGATCTCCCGATCCTGCCAAATGCGCCAGTCGTCGATCATGTCGCAGAGCTTTTGCGTGGGGCCATCAATGAAGGCCTGCTCTTCGGGCGTGAGGGAAGGGTAGGGCTCATCGAGCAAGCGGCGGAAATTCGGCTTGCCGGAAAAAAGTTCGCCTTCGGCCCAGACCACCCCGGCCTCGATCGCGACCCGTTCGGTCTCAGAAATCGTGGGCAGGATGCCTTTCATGAACTTCATCACCCATGTGGAGATCACCACAGCCCGCAGGGGAGGAACGTTGAAGAGCACAGCGATAGCACCGCAGACGATCCAGCAGGTCTGGCTGGCTCCGTGCGCGAACATCAAGCCCGCTCCGGCCAGAGTCCATAAAAAGAGCGGAGCTCCCTGAAAGCCGAGCACAAAAATCACAGAAGCGGCTATGGCAAACGTCAGGCAGCAATGGTCGGCAAGAATTCCGTACAGCATCATGGGCTAACTCCTTAAAAGGGTTCGAATAAGTATAGTCCCTGGCTTACCCTTCATCGACGATTTCTTCGGGAAATCTTCAGGATTTCCCAGACAGAAATGAGCGCGGGATGTCAATTTGGAGGCTGGAAATTTCTGCGTTGCACTACCTGTTAGCGAGGCCCTCAAATCGTCGGGCTCACTTCATCGAGATAGAGCATCTCTTCGTCGGAAGAGTAACGGAAAAGCCCGCCATAACGGCCCCAGTCGATGAGTGTATCGATGGCTGTCTTGGCGTTAATTGCCGGCTGCTTCTCCTGCAGCCACTCCACCACCTGCGAATAGGGCAGGGCGAGTTCTTCCTGGTTCTGCAGCCGCTCCACGAGAAGTTTTACAATTTTCAGCGTCTGCAGCTGGGTTTTGATGGTTTCCTTCCGGGCGTTCACATCGCCCTGGGCGATCTGCTGGCCGAGCCGGGTCAGAATCACCTTCTGGTAAGGCGTATCGAGGAACCCAATCAGCTCGGCGGCTTTCACTGTGGTGAGCGCTTCCGAGAAATCCTTTTCAATCAGCCGCGGCAGCTCGAATACATCGAGCTGCCCTTTATGGTCTGACAACAATTCGGTCAAACCGATTACGTCGGCGATCGGCACAGGCGGTAATACCCAAAGAGACGCCTGCTCCTCGGCCGCGGAGGTTACATCGTCGCCGAGGATGGATTCGGTGAGCACGGAGTGAACTTTCCGCACCAATTGAGTGAACTGCCAGGAGTTCTCGTCCCGGGGAATGATGAGCGGGTTCTGGATGTCCGCTTTCACGTTATGTGGCGGCTTGCCCACCACTACGATCCGATTGGCCATCGAGACGGCCTCCACGATGTCGTGGGTGATCAGCAGGATCGATTTCAGATGCGTGCTCTTCTTCTGCCAGATGTCGAGCACCTCGCCACGAAGAGTGTCGGCGGTCAGAACGTCGAGAGCGGAGAAGGGCTCGTCCATGCAGAGAATGCGCGGGTTCATCGCCATCGCGCGCGCGATGCCCACCCGCTGGCGCATCCCACCCGAAAGCTCGCGCGGATAGGCTTCTTCGAAGCCCTCTAGACCCACGAGGTCGATCGCCTGAGACACCCGTTGGCGCCGCGTGCGCAGCGAGAAACCCTGGGGATAGAGGCCGAACTCGATATTCTCGGCCACGGTAAGCCAGGGAAAAAGGGCCGCGTCCTGGAATACGATGGCGATGTCGCGGTTGAGGCCAGCCAATGGCAGCCCGTTCGAGAGCACGTCGCCGGCGCTCGGGCGGATCAGCCCGCTCATGAGCTTGAGGGTGCTGGATTTACCGGTGCCCGAGGCGCCGAGCAAGGCAACGATCTCGCCCGGATAAATATTGAGGTTCAAACCATCCAAAACGGAAATGGCGGTGCCCGAACTCAGACGGAAGTCGAGCTTGATTTCTTTCATTTCCACCAAAGGCGGTATTTTCGTCTGCATAAACGCCTCTACCCGTCCAAACGATACTTCGATTCCGCGAGATGATAAAGCTTGGCCCAAAACGAACGGTTCACCACCACGATCAGCAGAATCATGATCGTGACGGCGGCCATCAGTTCCGCATTACGCGCGCCCTCGGATGCCCGGGTGATGTAGGCGCCCAGGCCTCTCGCTTCATAAACTTCTTTGCGGAACACCACGTACTCCGCGACGATGCAGGTGTTCCAGGCGCCGCCAGCGGCTGTGATCAGGCCGGTGACGATGTACGAAAACGTGCCCGGCAAATACACCCGGCGCATGATCTCGAATCCCTTCATGCCCGTGGTGCGTGCCACTTCCACGAGATTGGCGGGAATGCTCGCCGCCCCCGAAATCACGTTAAAGAGCAGGTACCACTGCGCGCCGAGCATCATCAGGAAGACGCTCCCGATATTGAGCGGGATCGAAAGCTTCACGAAAATCACCACGAAGAGCGGGAAGATCATAGGAGCCGGGAAAGCCGCAATCACCTGGATCACGGGCTGCAGCCTCTTCACGAGCTTCGGATGGGTGCCCAACCACAGGCCGAGTGGCACCATCATGATCCCGCTCAGCACGACCACCGCCACCACGCGGAGCAAGGTCCAAGCCCCGCCGATCATGATGCCGGTCCACTCGCTGCGAGGGATGTCGCCGATCATCCGTACTGCGGTGACCGTTCCCCAAACGGCCAGCAGGAAGGCCAACGCCAGGCAGGTGTAGCCAAGGGCGCGCACCTGGGGGGAGTAGTCGTGGGAACGGCGCCCCCGCCTCTGAGTGACATAAAATTTCACGGCATAGCGGCGGCGCAGCTTCCGAAGAAAGTTGGTGATGCGTTTGGACTTGGCAAAAAAGTTGATGACCGCCTCATCCTCGCCCGCGGTTCCGCCCTCGGGGATCATCCTCTGAAAACGCTCCGCCCAGCGGAGGAGGGGGTTCCAGACGAAATAGTCCGTCACCACGAGCACCACCACCATGAGCGTGACGCCCGCGGCCACGGCAAGATAATCGCCCCGGTCGGTGGCGAGCTTCATGAAGCTACCGAGACCCACGAGGCTCACAGCTTTGTCTCCCAGCACGAAGCTCTCGCATACGGTCAGGAAGAACCAGCCGCCTGCCACGCTCATCATGCTGTTCCAAACGATGGCATTCATGGAGTAGGGGAGTTCGAGGCGGAGTAGAATCCCGAGTGGTCCGTAGCCATAGGCGCGGATCGTATCCACGTATTCCCGCGGAATGGTCTTGATCGAGCCGTAAAATGCCAGCATCAGGTTCCAGGCCATGCCGGTATAGAGCGTGAGGATCGCCGTAATCTCGAGGCCCGTGCGGCTTTCAGGAAAGAGCGCCATGAAGGTCACGGCCAAGCCGGGCAGAAAGGCGAGTACTGGCACGCTCTGGCCGATGTCGATCAGCGGCACAATGATCATCTCCGCGAGCTTGGAGTGCGCAGCCCAATAACCTACCGCCAGGCTCGATACCAGACAAACCACGTAAGCCAGAACGATCCGGCTGAGCGAGAGGAAGAAGGCGTAGGGGAGAGAGCTAAGGGAGAGGTCAATCGGCGGCAGGGCCGAGGCCGGTGCGGCCCAATTGCGCCCCACTACCACCACAGCCACGAAGGCACCCAATAGGAAGCCAAACGCTAGCAGATCGGGCAGCGTAATTCCGGCTTTCCGCATTTGGATGCGTTTGAACATGGCCTTTTTCCCTGACGATTTTCCCTTATTTGTACTATACCTGACGTCACTAACTTATGTCTTCCGTCTTCCGCAAGTCTCCTCTGCAACCCACGGAAAAATCCTGGATCGTCGTCCAGAAATCCGGTGGCGCCATCACCGGCGCATGGGCCTCTCTACCCGGACAGTCGCACCTTCTCACCGCCAAAAATGCGGGCGACGCCAAGAGCCTCGTCGATAAAGCCGCGGCCGCCGGAGCGAAGGCGCGCGAGATTCCCGGACACTGGATGGTGCTGCCCACGGGGATCGACCTGCAGGTGCACCTGCGGCACCCAGGCCAGGCCCAAAAAGAAACCTTGGAGGGGGGCTTGGAGTCTGCCCTCTATGGCGGCTTCGATACCGTAGTCACGATGCCCAATACCCAACCTTTCCTCGACAGCCCTGACGCTCTTGCGAAGGCCATCGCCTCGGCTCACGAAATCGCCTCCCGCTACCCCGTGCGCGTAGCCTTCACCGCCTCGGCCACCAAGGGAATGCAGGGACAGGAGCCCACCGATATCGAGAGCCTGGCTCGGGCTGGAGCCGTGGCGATCACAGACGACGGCTGGGGCGTAAAGACAGAAACAGCCCAGGCCGGCGTTTTCGCCGGCTGCGCCCGTTCCGGCCTGCTTTTCCAGCAGCACGCGGAGATGCCGGGCCATAAAGGGGTGGCCACTGCTTCCACGTTCCAGAAATCGCACAATTTGCCTGAGTACCCGCGCTCGGCCGAGAGCGAGATGATCCGCCGGGACATTGCGCTTCTCCAGAAAGCAAAGGGCGCGCGCTACCATGTGCTTCACGTCTCGACCCGCGAGAGCCTCGAAGAGATCCGCAAAGCGAAAAGCGCAGGACTCGCAGTCAGCGCCGAGGTAACCCCGCACCATCTCTTCTTTTCATCGAATGATATCCCCCCGGAAAGCAGCGCTCTCTCCAGCTACTTCAAAATGAACCCCCCGCTTTTCGGACCCGAGGATAGAGCCGCCCTGAGGGAGGCCCTGAGGGACGGAACCATCGACTGCGTTTCTACCGACCACGCCCCCCATGAAAAGGACCTCAAGACCAAGGGCTGGCTCCTCGCCCCCTTCGGCACCCGCGGCCTGGAAACCGCACTGCCGGCTCTGCTGACGCTGGTGACGGAAGGAGAGCTCTCGCCATCCCGGCTCGTGGAAGTCTTCTCTTCCGCTCCCCGGAAGCTTCTGGGCAAAACCGACTTCCTGGAACCTACCGGCCTGCTTTTCGTGGATCCGAAAGCGAGCTTCCGGGTAACAGAAAGCGACCTCCCGGGCCTATCCGAGAATTCCTGCTTCCTGAGCGCCACCCTACACGGAAGAATCGAGATCCGCGGCGAACCGGGAGCGCTCTTTACGCGGGCCTGAAGAATTTCGATCGGATTCGTCCTATACTGGACCTATGGGTGAAGAACTCCTCCAAAAAGCCTTTGCCGCCGCTCTCGCCGCCAGGGAGAACGCCCACGCCCCATATTCCCGCTTCAAAGTAGGGGCTGCATTCGTGCTGAACGATGGCAGCGTCGTGGCCGGCTGCAATGTTGAGAACTCCAGCTTCGGCGCCACGATCTGTGCCGAACGCAACGCTCTCTGCGCCGCCGTGGCGAAAAGCGGAATGGTAAACGCCCAGTCCTTGGTGCTTATCACCGACATCGTGGCCTCACCCTGTGGAATCTGCCTCCAGGTGATTTCGGATTTTTGCAAAGGGGATTTACCGATCTATCTCAGTACCCCCAAGGGGCTCGGAAAGGCGAAGCTGCTGCGTGAATTTCTGCCGCTTCCTTTCGGCCCGGAACAGCTCAAGTAATGGACCCCATTCTCCCCAAATTTTTCCAATCGAGCTTTGATATCCGCCACGGCACCTATTCCCTCAGCCTGCGCGGCCTGATCTCGCCCACTGGAGTGACAAAGATTTTTCTCACCGCCGGGCTGCCGGAGTACTGGAAGGCCGTGGTGGGTGAAAGCGTGGCAGTGAAGCTCGACTCCGTGGAAATCAAGGGAGTTCTCCTTCAGCAGTACGTCGAGCACGGAACTTTCTATGAGATCAAGTTCCGTGAGGTGGCGCAGCCGGCGAAGGACTACCTCGAGCAGAGATTAAAGAACGAAGGCAGTCCTCCGGGCTGGCAGCGCAAATATCCGCGCATCCCGGTGAAGGGCTACGAAGACCCTGAGCTGCCTGTACCCAACCTCTGCATGGTGCGCTTTATCGGCCAGGAAATTTTCGTGAACGTGATGAACTTCACGCTAGGCGGCCTCCGTATCGAGACCTTGAGCGACAGTCTTGCAGAGCTGAGGGTAGGATCGGTCCTGCATTTTGATCTCGTGACCTCGACGGGAGAAATCCTCGCCAACCTCTCAGCCGAAGTGCGGAACATCGCCGTGCACGACCACGAAACCAAGGAAGGAGTGGCCCTCACGCGCTCTTTCGGTTTGAAATTCGTGAATATGGATCCCGTGAACGAACGCAAATACCGCACGCTGATCCGGGACTACTGCATGGTTCTGCAAAAGAGACTATTGGAGAAGTAAGATCAGCTCGTAAACGCGGCGCCTTTATTGAGGCCCTCGTACGCCACCACCCGCACAGGATCTTTCAATCCCCAAGCCCGCAGCTGAGCCGTGGCCAGCTCGCTCATGGTTTCGATCGAGGGTTCTGCCTCGGTGAGAATCACACGTGACGCCGGAATCCTGGCCAGGAAACTTCCCTGTGAACCGCGGTACTCCACCTCGGCCATTCCCGGATGACCCGAGACCCTCCTGCCTAGAGAAAGGTCCAGCGCTTCGCGGTTCTTGCAGGTGGAAGCCGTAACGAACTGCGCGTCCATCCACTCCGCCGCGAGCCGTGCCTCCCAGCCCGGATCCCGAACGCCCTTGAGCCATACTTCGACCGGATTCCGGTGGCCGTGGAAGAGGCGCTGGCAATTGCCGTCATGGAAGCGCAGGCCGTGGGTATAGCGGAAGCTCGCTTCCCCCTGAAAACGCAGGGGACTGGTGAGCGTAAACTTCACCTCGGCCACGTTCGCGGGCACCTTTGCCTTTGCCAGCCGCCCGAGATGGTAGGCGATCACCGGCGCCGAGATCTCGCTATCAGGGAAGAGCTCAAAGGCGGAACGGGGGCTCTCGTATTCCCACCGCAGTCCACTCTGCAGAGTGATCAGCAGCCGGTCGTCCTGTACGGCCACCACGCTCGAACCGACGGGAACGAGTAATTTATGGTCGAAGGCATCGTCGACCAGTGCTTTGAGCATCTTCTTGGCGGTACTGAAGTCGAGGAGGAAATCTTTATCGTCCAGCTCGCCTATGAGCTCAGCTGAAACGTAGTAGCTGTCGCCGCGAATTCCCGCCTTGGCGTCTACATAAGCGAAGTCGAGAACAGTGAAATCATTTAGAAAAAGCGACGGGCTGGCCATGACGGATTCTTCTAACATGGGGACCCACCCAAGCAAGAAGTATTTGCCATCCGCGGCATAGGGGGCTAAAAACCGGGCATGACCGGACCCCGATGCAGCCATTTAGACACCGATAAGATCCTCGAAA
>DATBTF010000126.1:0-12651 GCA_036559405.1 Bdellovibrionota bacterium | reverse complement strand
CCGCCTCCGGCAGATTCGGCGTGACGATTTCCGCCAACGGAAAGATCCGCTCCTTCATCGCGGCCACCGCCTCGCTCTTGAGGAGGCGGCTTCCGCCCTTTGCTACCATCACGGGATCCAGCACCACGTGCTCCAAGCCGAAGCGGCTCAAGCTCTTCGCCACCACTTCTATGATTTCCGGGCTGAACAGCATTCCGATCTTGGTCGCATCCGTGCCGATGTCCTCCAGCACCGCATTCAGCTGGTCTTCCACGAAAGAAGGGGGCACTTCATGGATCGAGCGCACGCCCGTTGTGTTCTGGGCCGTCAGCGCTGTGAATACGCTCGTGCCGTATACTCCTAAAACGGTGAACGTTTTCAAATCTGCCTGAACCCCCGCACCGCCTCCGCTATCGGAGCCTGCGATTGTCAGTGCACGATAGAATTTTTTCTTCCCGCTCATCCGGCTCTCTCCACAATCTGCCGCAGCTCCATAGCCGCCTTCCGCGGGCTTGGGGCAGCACAGATAGCCGAAACGACGGCAATGCCATTCGCTCCTGCAGCCATCACGGATTGCGCATTTGTCGCGTCTATGCCGCCGATGCCCACCAGCGGAAAATGGGACTGCTTTCTCAGCTGCGCCAGCCTTTCCAGGCCCCACACTTCCGCCACGTCTTTCTTGGTGGCTGTGGGAAATACGGAGCTCACGCCCAAATAATCCACGTCGGCGCCCACAAGCTCGGTGGCCTGGAAAAAGTTCTCGACGGAAATCCCAATGATCGCTTCGGGGCCCAACTTTCGGCGGGCTTCCGACCAATGCAGATCTGACTGCCCGAGATGCACGCCTTGCACCTCAAGCTCAAGAACCGCATCCACGCGGTCGTTTAAAATCAGCGGAATACTGAGCCTCTTCAAGACAGCAGCAGCTCTGCGCGCCAAGCCAAGGAAGTCTGAGTTCGAGCAATGCTTCTCCCGCACTTGCACCACGGTTACTCCACCACGAACGGCGTCTTCCAGAATTTGCTCCACCGGCTTTCCGCGCATTACCGTGGGATCCAGCACCAGATAGAGCCGGGGATCAAGTAAAGTGCGGGGCGAACCGTTCATTTCCAGTGCTCTACCTTCAGGCGCTCGGCGATCTGCGTTTCGGTGAGGTTCGCCAAGGTGTCTAGAAAGTTGACCTGGAAGGAACCTGGCCCACCAGACTTGGCAGCCGCGATCTCTCCGGCGATAGTGATCGTAGCTATCGCCGAGACTGCCGCCAAGGCTCTGTCGGCTTCCACGGCTAAGAACGCGCCAACCATAGAGGTCGCTGCGCAACCCATGGCGGTCACCTTGGTCATCCAGGGGTGCCCGTTTTTTAGCGCTGTTATGCCCTCGGCATGCACCACGTAGTCGGTGGCCCCTGTAACGCACACCACAGTATTGTAGGTATGGGACAGACGCTGTGCCACTGCCACCGCCGAATCCGAGGACTCCGAGCTGTCCACTCCTTTGGTACGGCCATCAGCCCCCGCCAAAGCACGGATCTCAGAAGCATTGCCTCGAATCACGGAAATTCCCCCTGCAGCGAGCAGCTCAAGCGCCGTCTGCGTCCGGAATTTGCTCGCCCCTACTCCCACAGGATCGAGCACCACTAGCTTCTCTCTCCTCCGGGCCGCGTCCAGCGCCTTATGCATGCTCTTCACCCAAGGCGCACTCAAGGTTCCAATATTTAGGGCGAGAACAGGGGAGATGCTCACGATCTCCTCCAGCTCTTCCTCCGCATGAGCCATGAGAGGAGAAGCGCCCAAGGCAAGAAGGACGTTGGCGCTGAAGTTCATGGCTACATAGTTGGTGATATTATGCACTAGGGGCGCATTTTCCCTTACCATGCTCAAGTTGCGGAAAATTTCTTTTTGGATCATGGCGCAGATTCTCCTTGGATTTGTTGGCTAAGATTCATGGAACAAAATTTCGGGCCACACATGGAACAGAAGTGGGCCGTTTTTGCCGCCTCGGCGGGAAGGGTTTCATCATGGTAGGCGCGCGCGGTTTCGGGGTCTAACGACAGCTGGAACTGATCTTCCCAGCGGAATTCGTAGCGAGCTTTGGAAAGAGCGTTGTCGCGGTCTTGAACGCCAGGATGTTGTTTCGCCAGGTTCGCCGCATGGGCGGCTATTTTATAAGCAATGAGCCCCTGTTTCACATCCTCCAGGTTCGGAAGTCCCAGATGCTCCTTGGGAGTAACGTAACAAAGCATCGAAGCCCCGTGCCACCCGATCATCGCGGCACCGATCGCGCTGGTAATATGATCGTAGCCGGGAGCGATGTCGGTGGTGAGGGGACCCAAGGTGTAAAAAGGAGCGTCCGAGCAGATCTCGCGCTCCTTTTCCGCATTCTCCTGGATCAGGTGCATGGGCACGTGGCCCGGCCCTTCGATCATCACCTGCACATCCTGCTGCCAAGCCAGTTTCGTGAGCTCACCCAAAGTTGCGAGCTCGGCGAACTGCGCGGCATCGTTGGCGTCGGCGACCGACCCTGGGCGCAAGCCGTCGCCGAGTGAGATGGTTACGTCATAAGCTTTCAGAAGCTCGCAGATTTCGCGAAAATGCGTATAGAGAAAGTTCTCTTTCTTATGGGCCGCGCACCAAAGGGCAATTAGGGATCCTCCACGGGATACAATGCCCGTGAGGCGTTTCTTGGCGAGAGGAATATAGGAAGAACGCAGGCCAGCATGGATCGTAAAATAATCCACCCCCTGCTCCGCCTGCTCAATCAGTACTTCGCGGTATGCTTCCCAGCTAAGGTTCTCCGGCCTGCCACCTACGCGTTCTAGAGCTTCATAGATAGGAACGGTGCCCACCGGCACGGCGGAATTCCGGACTATGCTTTCCCGCGTTTCCCGGATTCGCTGGCCAGTGGAGAGATCCATCACCGTATCCGCTCCCCAGCGCGTGGCCCACCTCAATTTTTCTACCTCCTCCTCCAAAGACGAATGCACTGCCGAGCTGCCGATGTTGGCGTTCACTTTCACCAGAAATTTCCGCCCGATGATCATCGGCTCCAGCTCAAGGTGCCTGATATTGGCGGGAATCACCGCCCGGCCAGCTGCTACTTCCTGGCGCACGAATTCTGCTCCTAGCGACTCCCGCATGGCCACACTCTCCATCTCAGGAGTGATGATTCCCCGCCGGGCGTAGGCCATTTGGGTAATAGGCCGAGTCTTGCGTTCCGCTTCGCGCTCTTGAAGAAGCTGTCGCCGACGCTTGATTGTTTCTCTGGAAACCGGCGTAGCGGTGTCGTAGAACGAAAAAGTTTCGCCGTTGGTGAGGGTTAGGTTGCGAGCCGGTGTCTTCGGCAGACTCATCCCGAATTCCTTTCGCCAGCATTACCTGGATCAAGTTTAAGGGTCGTCAGGTTTACCTGACCTCTCAGCCGCTCGCAGCAGCTCCCCAATGGATTCTTTAGTAATTAGCGGAGCTCCGACCTAAAAGCAATAAAGCCCTCCTCCCCGCACAGCCCGTGCGGGGAAACCGCTCTAAGAGCCTGTAAACAGGGCTTCTTTCTCCCGTGCAACCCCCTCTCCGCCGTAAAGTAGAAAACATGAAAGAGAGGAACTTATGAAACGCGCCATTTTAGTTTGTTTGCTCATGACCGCCCTGCCCTCTTGTGCTTCGCATAAGGTGAAACCCATTGATGAGCCCTTGGATGTCAAAGGCAAGATGGGCGATACCGAAATCGGCCTCAACGACGACGATGAAGGTATCATCCAAGAAAGCGTAGCCGTAGAAGATGAGCTCCGCGTGCAACGCTGGAAAAACTACGAGACCGAACGCAAGCTCAAGCAAGAACGTACTGACCTCGTACAATGCCGCACGGAACTGGCGGATCCCCGTCTAGGCGGCAACAAGAACCTCGAGCCCATTCCCGAGCTTGAGATCAGCGAAGACCTCGGCAAAATCCAGGAAAAGATCGGCCTCACCAAAAGCGGCCGGATCAAGGTGGTAAAAAACCAGTTCATCAACGAGCGGATCGAGAAGGAACGCCAATATAGCGAGTCGCTCGACAAGCTCATCAAGGTGATCTCACAGAACCGCGTCGACTGTGAACGTGACCTTGGTTACGTACGCGTGGCTCACGGCCTGCCCTCGGAACGCTATCCTGCCCTCGGCTACTATGGCCCCCAGGGCAACTTCATCATGACCAGGGCCGCGGAGCGCAGCCTCGACGATGCCTTCCGCATCCTGGCAGAGCAGACCCGCCAAGGGAAGAAGCTCGAGAAAGCCGACGTGGAACCCGCCATTGCCACAAGCGTCGACTCTGCCATCGAAACGGAAACTCTATAGTCTAACGTCCCCGTAACATCCCATCCCTCCAAGGGACCGCGAAAGCGGTCCCTTTCTTTTTTAGAATGGGGTATGGGGCTCCAGACGAGATGTTTTCTAAACGGCCGGAAGCATGCCGAGTTCAGCGAGGTCAGCTTCGCTTAGCTGGCCGTCATAGACCTGGCCGAACCAAGGGAGTTTTCCCGTTCCATTCACGGGAACAACGGCCAGTTTGGGTAATGCGGGAAGCATCTGCCAGAAAAGTGCCACGAGGGCCTGATTGTCGTCGATCAATCCTTCGACGGTATTCAACAGCTTCTGCGTGACGAGGCGGGGAAGCTTACCGAGAATGCCGCTTGCCCAGCCGCGCTCCGCCCAAGGCAGGCTGGCCAAACCCATGAACAACGACCAGGCACAGAACAGACGGAAGCCCTTCTCGGCGATCGGGAGCGATTGGATGTAGCGAAGCGCTCCCTCAGCGTCTTTGCGGAGGCTGGCGAGCAGTTCTGGCCGGGAAGGAACGAGGAAGCGCCCCTCCTTCTCGTCGGCAGATTGATCCTTCAGAAGATTTACTTTCTGGAGGAACAAACCGAAATGATGAGCATCGATATAGGTGCGGCGGTTCACACTCATCGAAGGCCAGCGCTCAGAAACAAGATTAGTGAGCAGGTCGCCCACAAGGCCCGCCACGAAAAAACAATATTGATTTACTTCCGCCAGGCTGCGCAGCCGGATTTCCCGGCTTTCACGCTGCCCGCCTGAAAAAAACTTCATGCCCCGGTACATGTTGAGTACAGGCCGGCGGATTTTCTCGCGTACTTCCGGAGAGAGTGCGTGCAGGTCGGAAAAAATACGGCAAGAGTCCGCGAGTAGCTCACGCTCTCCTTCAGATACGGAAGGGAAGAGCGCGGCCCAGTCCGACACGGCTGCTTCGCTGGGTTGCTCCCGGAGAAATCCTTCAAAGCCGGCAAATGCCCTATTCTTGCTATCGGAATCGGGCCAGAGCGCATCTTCCACGGTATCGAGGATACGGCATAGCAGGTACGACAGTCCCACCCAGGCACGCAGATCTCCCTCGAGCCGCGCGATGCAAAAGGCAAAACTGCGGCTTACTCGGTCCAGGTGCTTTTGGTAATGGAACGCTGCGCTCATGGGGCTCTGATCGTATAGCCGGCGAGGGTCGTTTTCCATGGAAAATTGGCCAACTGAAATTTAAGCTAGGTAGACGAGGTTCCAGGATGGAAGTCGTTTCTAAAAATGTGCACTGGCTCCTGCCAGACGAGCCAAGTCCCTGCGACATTTTCCTCCACTTCCGCGGCCAATATGCGGTGGCGATCCCCAAAGGACAGCCCGTGGGTTTCCGCGTGCTCGATAAACTCGCCAAGCACCGCTGCAAGCAGATTTTCATCAAACCGAGCGACGAGAATGCCTGGAACGCCTGGGTCTCGCACCGCCATCCGCAGGCGCAGCCAGCGGAGCCCCAGAAGAAAAAGGAAAACGAAGGGGCGCAGAAGGCTCTCTACGGAAACAAGCGGGCGGAGCTGCTGAGTTATGTGCAAAAAACTCTGCAGAAAAAAGCCGAGGGCGACTCCAACCTGGACAAAGCCTTCGCCCACACCCGTGAGGTGATGCAAAAGGTGATCGCGCTGCCCACCCTGGACTGGTACTTCCAGCAGTTCCACGAACCGCCGGACCTATTCCAGCACAACGGCCGAGTGGCCCACGGCCTCACTGTTTTCCTCCATCTTTACCGGATCGGCAACGAAAGCGAATTGGAATCCGCCTGCTACTCCGCACTGATCCACGAGCTCGAGGGAGATCCAGCGGCAAATACGAAAACCGTGGTGTCGCAGCAGACCCTCTCGCTGCTTGAGAAAAAGGGGCGGCCCGTTCCTAAGGAAGTGATCCAGATGATCGAGCTTCACGACGAGCTTTTTTCCGGAAAAGGCTTTCCCAATAACAAGAAGGCCGCCGAAATCCCCGTTCCAGTGCGCGCCTTCACTCTCTTCAACCACTTCGACTCGCACCTAATGGGCATCAAAGGCACACGCAGAATACGCTTCGACAAAGCAAAAATAGCAATGGACACGCGCAAAGAGGATTATGACCCGGCTCTGTGGAAAAACTTCTGGGAGTTCTGGGAGCGACACGTGGAGGCCGTCTGGTGAGCACAGAACTTCAGCCTGAATTCGTGAATCTTCAGCTTCTGTCAAAGCCGCTGAGCTCCATGCTGAGCGGCACTCCTCACCTGCTCAGCGATACCTTCGGGAACCAGCTGAGCGGTACAGCATCGGAGAGTCTGGGCGAAATTTCCGTGGACGTAATGCTCCGGGGAAAACCCATTGGCAAGTTGCGCGTGGCCGCGGGGCAGGAAAATCTGCTGAAGCGGTTGGTGGAGGGCGCGCTGGAGGCAGAGATGAAAGCCTCTCAGGCCGCGGTTGCCATCGAGGAAAGCAAGCTCCTGGCGGATGACCTCGACTACCTCCTGGACCTTTCCGAACTGGAATCCATTCCGCTCGGTGACCTGCTGAAGCATATCCTGCGGCTTTTCCGGGCCCACCTCTGGGTGGAGCGTGCCTGCATCTATGGAATGCTCGATGGCTTCTCCCTCGAAGGGCTGGCCTGCGTCGGCTGGGACAATGACGACTGGAAGCAACTTTACTCATCGGTAGCGGGGGTTTCTGCGAGCACGAAAGCTCCTTTTGCGGTGAACGATCCAGCCAAGGAAAAACACCTCAGCCGAGCCGGACAGGAGGGCGCGCGCAACCTCCTTTGCTTCCCACTCCTTCACGGAAGCACGCTGGTAGGGGTGATGACGCTGCTCAATCGAGTGGGCGCCCCCTTCGGCGAAGCGGACAATCCTCTGATCCGCCGCTTCGCCAATATCGCGGGCCACCTTCTGCAAAAGCATATGTTCAAAACCCGCATGGAGGAGTTCGAGCGGACCAACGACAACCTCGGGAAGTATCTTTCCAAGAAGGTGGTCAAAAATGTGGAGAAAACCCAGGAGCTCGAGCTTGGGGGCGTCGAGAAAAAAGTGGTCTGCCTATTTTCCGACATCCGCGGCTACACTTCCATTACTGAAGTAATTGCTCCCGCCACACTCGTCAAGCTGTTGAACTTCCACTTCGAGCGGATGCACGCGATCATCGAGAAAAACGAAGGCACCCTAGATAAAATTGTCGGCGATCTGATCATGGCCGTATGGAATATTCCCAAGGATCAGCCGGATCCTGAGCTACTGGCCATGAAGGCCGCGCTGGAAATGCAAAAGGAGATGATCCGCACCGTGATCCCGGAATGGCAACGAAACGGGGTGGAAAAAGTAGGAATGGGAGTGGGAGTCAATGCCGGCCTCGCGCTCGCGGGAAACCTCGGGTCGTCTCGCTTCATGAACTATACGGTGATCGGTGATGCCGTGAACACCGCGCAGCGGCTGGAGTCGAAGGCGCGCGCAGGCGAGATCTGGATGAACGAAGAGATGTATCCGCTGGTGCATGGCAAGCTCGAGAAGCCTTTGCGCCGGGAACTCGAGATCCGCCTCAAAGGCAAAGAGCAAACCATCAACGCCCTGGTATACCGGCCGCTCTCTTACTGATATTCGCGTGTGAAAAATTGCAGGATCCGGTTGAAACCGCCGTCACCGATCGGCTGCGGCATCATGATAGAGCCGGGCCAGCGCGAGCTCCGAATGATCGAGATACTGAAGGTCGTCGGCAAATGCGGGAATCTCAAGGCCGAATAGCGGCAAGAGAAGCCAGTGGGGTGAAACAAGCCTCATAACGCTTGTTCGACTAAGAATTCAGAGCGCTTGACGGATCCGCCCCCATGAAAATCGTTATAAATTGTTGATTTTATTGATTTATTTTAATCTTCCGATGGACTTCAACCAGTCGAGCGTGCCTGCGATCGCCCGGTCGATTCGCTGAGGCCGGTAACCGAGTTCGCGCTCGGCCTTGCTCGAGTCGACGTAGAGGTACCAGGAGCAGACCTGGCGCACGAGTTCGGGAGTCATATGGATGTCGACACCGAAGACGTTGAGCAAGCGTAGCCCCTTGGATAGCAAGCCCATCAAAGCAACCGGCATATAGCGCTTGGGCGCCGGGCGGCCGATGATGGCATTGATGCGGATGACCAGCTCTCCGAAGGAGAGATTCTCCCCGCCGAGAATATAACGCTCGCCCTTGCGGCCCTTCTCCAGAGCCAGAAGATGCCCGCGCACGACATCGTCGACATCTACGAAATTGATCCCGCCGTGGAAGAGCACGAGTGGGTTGTACTGATAGACCAGGCCCACGTATCCCTTTTCGTAGCGGCGCGTATCGCCCGGTCCCAGGAGCGAGCCAGGATTCACGATAACGGCGTCGAGTCCTTCGTCGACCACTTTTAAAAGCTCCCGTTCCGCATCGAATTTGGTGTCGAAATATGCGAGGCCCAGCTTACGGGCGTTGAAGGGGCTATCTTCGTTCAAAAGCCCGCGGGGATCTTCGTTGACACCAATGGCGGCCGTGGAGCTGGTGAAGACAAGACGCTTCACCTTGGCGCGCAAAGCGGCCACCGCCACGTTTCGCGTGCCGACGACGTTGGTCTGGCGCATCAGTTCGGCCTTTTGGGGATTGTAGGAGATCAGGCCGGCAGCGTGGAAAACCCAGTCCATTCCCTCACAGGCACGCTCCAGCGATGCCTTGTCTGCCAAATCACCGACGGCATAGGTCACGGGAAGTTCGTCTTTGGTGCCGGAAGCTGGGCGGGCTTTACGTACCAGCAGTCGCACCTCGTGCCCGTCTTTGAGAAGGGCTCCGGCCAGTTTCTGCCCCAGAAAGCCTGCGCCGCCCGTGATCAAGGCCTTCATATGGACTTTCGCCTCCCCGGCGGGTTAGAAAGAATTGCCCGCTTAGAATACACCATGACCAGCGACATCAGCACTCTAGATTTTGCCGCCTTCGACACCGAAACCACGGGGCTGAGCCCCCATTCGGAAACCTTGGTGGAAATCGCCGCCGTTCGCTTCAACCTGGAATCCGGAGCCAAGGAATATTTCCAGTCTCTGGTGAACCCCCTCCGCCCGATTCCCGCCCAGGCCACGAACGTGCATGGCATCACGGATGAAATGGTCGCGGGAGCGCCCACTCTTGAGAAAGTGCTGCCGGCCTTTTTCCAGTTTCTCGGAAATAGCATTCCGGTGGCACATAACGCTCCTTTCGATATCGGTTTCCTTTCGCTTCACAGCCTGCGACACGGACTCACCCCCCCGGATGTGCCGGTGCTGGACTCCTGCATGTTCTCCCGCCGCGTTTTCCTCGATCAGCCTTCGCATAGCCTGCAGAACCTGGTGCAGTCCCTGTCCTTGGGGGAAAGCACCTTTCACAGGGCTTTGGCTGATGCCCGCAGCTGCATGGAACTATTCCGCGCTATCGTAGCCAAGAGCTGCGGACCCAAAGCTAGCTGGGAGCAGCTCCAAGCGAGACATGGAAAGCTGCTTTCGTTCCTCGACGGCTCCCGGCCCCTGGAGAAGAACCAGAAAGAAGAAGGGCTAAGTAGGCTATTTCAGGCCCTCGAAGAGAAGCGGCCGGTGTGGATCCTCTATGAAGGGGGCTATGGCGCCCGGGAAGTAACCCCTCATCTGCTTTACGCCAGGGGCGCGCAGCGGTATATGGAAGCCACCTGCCACCTCGACGGGATCCGTAAGAGCTTCCGGCTCGACCGCATCCGAGGTGTGTACGACCAGGCGCAGGCCGCCAAAGGAGTTCTGCGATGAAGGCCCTTGTACTCCCCGTTACCCGCGAAAGCTGGAGCACAACAAAAGGCTACGAGCTGCGCGACATTCCCGCCCCCGCGCTCGACGAGAAGCGCGATAGCGAAGATGCCCAACGGGTGCTGATCGAGCCCATTTATGCGGGCGTCTGCGGCACGGACAAAGGCATCTGGTTCCGGAAGGCCTTCCGGGACTCTATCCTCCAGCACATGGAGCAGGATAAACGTCCCTACTTCGTGATGGGCCACGAGCTGCTCGGTCGCATCGTGGAAGTGGGCTCAGCCGTGAAGCAGGGCGGACGATTCCATGTAGGCCAGGTGGTGAGCGCCGAGTCCCATATCTACTGCGGGAAATGCCCGATGTGCCTTTCCGGCAACCAGCATGTCTGCGCGAACGAGCGGATCATCGGCGTTACCTGGGACGGCGTCTTCGCGGAACGCGTGAAGCTTCCCGCCAACGTTCTCTGGCCCACGGTGCTCGAGAAGGTACGCCCCGAAGTGGCCGCCGTGCAGGAGCCCTTCGGCAATGCGGTGCATGTCTGCACTCCGAACATGCTGGGTTCCGACCTCCGGCAAAGCGAGATGAAGGGCAAGAGCGTCGCGATCTTCGGTTGCGGTACGATCGGGCTTTTCTCGATCCTGATCGCGCGTGCCATGGGCGCCAAGAAAATCATCGGCATCGAGCCCAATGCGAAGAATAAACAGAAAGCGCTCGCCTGCGGGGCGGACAAGGTGATCGATCCGTCGGACGGCTCGTCGGAGGAAGTAAAAGCCTTCTGCGAGGGCTATGGCGCGGACTACTGCCTGGAAATGAGCGGCTTCCCCTCAAGTCTGCAGCAGGCGATCCGGGGCGCCCGCCGAGGTGGACATGTGGTGCTTTTCGGGCTCTCCTCGGGGGATGTGACCATTCCTCAATTTGAAGAGCTGATCACCGCCGGCAAGCGGCTTCACGCCGTCGTAGGCCGCCGGGTATTCTCCACCTGGGAGATCACCAAGCAGCTATTAGAAGACAAGGCGAATGGAATTCAGGAGCAAGTTTGGAAGCATGTGCTGGAGGAAGGCAAAGGCACGATCCTGCCGCTCGCCGAGTTCACGAAAGAGCGCTTCGAGAAGAACCTCTCCGAGCACCCCAAAACTCTCGTGAAGATCAGCGGCGCTTAGAGAAGAAGCCGTAAGCTAAAAAGCAAAAAGGAGATCCGTGGTGCGGATCTCCTTTTTGTTTTTTAGCGTTTGCTTAGCGCCACTGCCAGCCGTAGCCAGGGATGAACACCCAGCCACCGGAGTAACCGCCGTTCTGCGGATACTGGTTGGGATACTGGTTGGGATATTGGTTCGGGTACTGGTTGTATCCACCAGGGTAGCCGGGATACGAACCGCCGTTATTGCCCGTCGCGGGAATGCAGGCATTGTTGTACATCGCCTGGTAAGAGGGGCATCCCGCCTGCGGCAAGCAACCGAATTGGGTGGCAAGAGTGCCGGCCCAGCAGGTGCCTACAACGGGCTGGCCGTTATAGTTCCCGTAGCCTGGCATGCCTTGGTAGGCGTTCAGGCAGTTGTACTGCGAGCTATAAACTTGCCCAGGAGTACAAGTGCCGATGGCCGAAGTGGTGGCTACCGGATCCTCTCCCTTTTTTCCGCAGCCCACGAATACTAATACCGTGAGGGTAATGAGAGAAAGAATCGAACTTGGTTTCGCAAACGTCTTCATAAGAAAATTACCTTTCCGCCGCCCCCTTGTGCAAATCACAAGCCAGCATTCTCCTTGCCGCGTAATGCCGCTATTTTCATCTGGAGCTGGGGCACTACCCCAAGAAACCCGCAGCTGCCTAAAAGTTCGCCAGTTTCACGCGGCATCTTCTCCCCTTGCCGAAAACCGTTCTGGTGGTACTTCAGCGCAGCCGCAGGAGGCCATGGCACCGGGCTTGCTCCTCCTAGAGCCGAAAGAGGGTGACCTATGAAATGGCAAAAAGACGGTCATTTTATCGAAGTTCTTTACGCGGTCTTCCTGGCCTTCTGCCTCGTTCTGTTAAGCTCCTGTGCCCACGATCCCAAGCTGGAAGCGAAGATCCAGTCGGAACGGGCGGCACAGCCCGTGGTCCCTCCCGGACCCGCCCTCCAGAAAGAGAGCCTGATGATCATTGAGAGCGCACCACTGGGCGAAAAGGAAAAGGCGGCTTTGAAAGACATTCAAGAAAGTGCCTCGGCGGATATGCAGAAATTGAGAGACGAAGAAGCCCAGCTGCGGCTCTTGCTCATCAAGCAGCTGGTGAACCCCAACGCCAGTGACCGCGAGGTGGAAGGAATCAAGAAGCGTATCCTGGAGACAAGCCGAAAGGGCGACAAACGCTGGCTCAGCGCGCTGGATGAGGCCCGGAAAGTGATCGGGCGGCGCGACGAGCAGGATGCCAAGTTTTATCGGGCTTTCCTGCAGGATCCCCTTCCCCCTGAGTAAAGCACGCGATAAAACGAGTGCATGCACTCCGCCCAAAACTTTCTTCATCACCTGGAACAGCAACTGAAAGAAATCGAGGCCTCGGGTCTCTATAAACGAGAGCGCCTCATCCAGGGCCCGCAGGGTAGCCATATCCGGGTCGGCGGCCGGGAGGTGCTC
>DATBTF010000125.1:0-7669 GCA_036559405.1 Bdellovibrionota bacterium | reverse complement strand
GATTTCCCCCGGCGAACCGAAAACCCTGTAGTGCTTTGGGAGAGGGCCGGCGCCCTGACAAAAATCATCGAAGAGCATAAACCGGCCGCAGAGAAAATCCGCGACCTGCAATGGATGGAAGACCGCTTCTGGACCTGGATCCACTATGGAGCCCAACGCCTAGGCCGGGGAGAGCTCTACGAGACCTTGGACTTCCTCTCCTTTTTGCGCGCCCACGTGCTCGCCCCACTGCTGGCGGCGAAAAAGAACCTCCCTCCGAGAGGAATGCGCAAAGTGGAACGCTACAGCCAGCGGGAGGATCTCGACGTCCTGCGCACTACGGTACCGGACGGATACGATCCGCGCGAATGTGAACGAGCGCTCCGTGCGTCCGCAAAAATGTATGTCGGCCTCCGGGAAACCTTGGCGCAGGAAGAACTAGAGCGAAATCGGCGCGCGGAAATGTCCGCAATGAGTTATCTGCACGAAGTAAGCGAAAAACTTAAGTAAGGATTCCGGCGCGCCAAACTACCGCAGCGCCCCCGCCGGGACATCCGTCTTATGCTGAATCATGTCGATCGCGATTTTCCCCATTCCCAACTGCGTAACCTACCCCGGGCAGGTGGTCCCCCTCCATATCTTTGAGCCGCGATACCGGCAGATGATCCAGGACTGTTTACAGCGCGATATCCCGGTGGCCGTTTGTCATGTGAAAAGAGTGGTCCAGGAGGTGACCCCGAATGCGCAGACCCTCGCTGAAGCCCTGCGCTCCGACCAAAGCACTTACGAGCCCGTGGGTGTGGTGAGCTTTGGTCCCATTCATCTGGAAGAGGTTCTTTCCGATGGGCGCATGATCGTGGAAGCCCATATGAGCAAACGGGCACGCATCAAAAACTTCGTGCAAGAAGTTCCCTATTACCTTGCTGAAATCGAAGAGGTGGTGGACGAAGACTCTCCGCCCTCCGCAGAGCAGAGCATGCTTCACGCGGAGCTGGCGGCCCGCTTCGAAAGGGTATGGAAAATGGCCCATACCGATAAAGGCGCCCTGCCCTTCGATCCGATCTCGATCCCCTTCGCCCAGCTCAGCTTTCAAATCCTGGGCTATATCTCGATCGATCCCGTATTCGGGCAGACATTGCTCGAGGTACGAGACCCCACGCGCCGTGGGGCCATCGTCTGCGAGATTCTCAAGGCCGCGGAAGCCCGCGCAAGCTAGCGGTTGCTCAGGTTCCAGTCGAGATCGAACACCTCGCCAAAGTAGTTCGCGGCATCGGCACTGTTCACCGAGACGGCGATCTCCCGGTTGTTCACAACGGAATTTTCCGTGCCGTTGATCGAGCTCACGAAAACGCGGCTCTCATCGGCCACCATGCCTTTGTTATGCACGTAGTTCACTTCCAGCGCCTTATTGCTGAAGGTGGCGGCTTGCAGCGGAAGGCCGCCACGGGCAGCTTCCTCTTTCAGCCATTTCACGGTCACCAGGTTTTTATCCGCCGGAGACACACCGCCCTCGTCGCCGAAGGAATCGTCGTCGTTCAGGAGCACCCGCACCTTCACACCTTTTTTGGCAGCCTTCACCAGCTCCTGAACGATCGGGTTCGTCTTTCCCGACCACCGGAGCGGAAGCGAAAGATGCTCGACGGAAAGTTCCTTCTTGGCGCTCCGGATGAACTTGAGAACGCATTCCTGGGATTTCGGGGAATCGCAAACGCTGGCCGAGCTGAAGCGACCTACTCCCCTGCCGAACGCCTTCACGTCGCGGGTATGACGGGGGGGAAGATCGCCACCTGGATCTTTCACCTTGAACTGCACCTTCTCATAAGAAAGCACGTCGCTGCCCTGGATGTCCTCCTGGAAAATCTTGCTCAGGGTACGGGCCAGGGAGAGGTTTTCGAGATAAATCTCCCAGCCACGGGTACCACCCGTGAGATTTTTACTGTTAAAAGCCGAGCCCGTGATGTTTTCCGAAGAGACGAAGGTTTTTCTTCCGTCCACGATCATGTACTTGGCGTGGTTGAAGGTGTAGCGGCGGTTTCCCGCCTGGCTCGTCATCACGAAGAGCTTCCCGCGGCCATTCGACTGCTGCTCGAAACGAAGGTAAAGATCGTCCAACACCCGCTTCACCGGCGCGAGCATCTCGCCTCCGAAGGTCTCCCCTTCGATCAGCACGGTCACCTTCACACCGCTCTGGGCTTTGTCGGCCAAAAGCTGGGTCACGCTGCGGTTGGTGAGCATATAGATATTCATTTCAATGCTATCGCGGGCATCGCGAATCGCGCCTTCGATCAGGCTAAAAGCGCTTTCCGGAGAAACGGCGAAAGCTGCATCGCCATCCGCGGCAGTGGAAGGAGCGGATTGGAGCAAAATGGCGAACAGGAAAAAACAAGAAAAGAGCTGTTTCATAATATCCCCCTGTAGATGGAAAAAGCCGGCCCTGTTTTCCCAGAAGCCGGGGGGATTTTGAACAAAAATATTCTTCTTAACCACTTCTCCATAAAATAATGGCGCGCCGAGCCAAATTCCAGGCTTTGCCGCCATGCGCATCCTGCGTTAGCCTAAGTGCATGAAAAAAAGTGCAGGCAAGCCACGAAAAACGATCGCCCTGATCGCCCACGATGGGAAAAAAGCCCTCCTGGCCTCCTTTGTCCGCGACCATAAAAACCTCCTTCGGAACTATCACCTCATCGGCACGGGAAACTCCGGGAAGCTCGTGCAGAGCGCGGGCCTGAAAATCCAGCGGCTGCTTTCCGGTCCGCTGGGGGGAGACGCCCAGATTGCCGCGGCAGTGGCTACGGGAAATTGCCAGGGGGTGATCTTCTTGAGAGATCCCCTGGGAATGCACCCTCACGATCCTGACATTTCCATGCTGATGCGGATCTGCGACGTACACGATGTGCCGTTGGCCACAAACCCGGCCACGGCGGAGCTGCTGTTACATGGAATGCACCGTTAGCTAGACAGCAATCTCAGGTGCCAAGCGCCTGGAAAAACTCCACGACGAGATTATTCTTCTTAAGCTGCTCCATGAGAATGGTGCAGAGATTTCGGTAAAACTTCATTCCCAGGTCGGGATCACTCTCGGTAAGCCTCTGGAAGTCTTCCCGGGCGAGAGCGAGGTAGGTGGATTCCTCCATCGCCACTACCGAAGCGATCCGCGGCTCGTGGCGCAGCACGCCCATCTCCCCCACCATGTTCAAGGGAGGAATGTCCGAAATATGAGCGCCGCGCGAACGCACCTCGAGTTTACCGCGCAAAAGGAAAATCAGATCGCGCGCTTCTTCTCCTTCGCGAAACACTGTCTCGCCCGCCTTGACGTCTCTTTCCTCTCCCTCTGCGGCCAAGGCCGCCAGCTGTTGCAGAGAAAATCCCTCGAAGGCCCGGAATGCGCGAAGTTGTTCGGTGGTCGACATGGAGGCCATTTTATGTTCAGGATCTCTTTCGGTAAAGCAGTGTCAACCAGGTAGGAGCAAGAAAGGTCGTGAACGCGACCATGGCCACCACGGCAACATAAGCTTCCTGCGAAAGGAGTGGCGCTCCATCCACTTGCAGCGCCGCTCCCAAGGCAGCGAAGATCAGTCCTACTTCACCGCGAGGCACCATTCCCACGCCCACGATCCACCGCTGCCTTCCGCCCTTCAATACAAATCCTGCCGCCAGCTTTCCCGCCACGGCCACTACGCAAAGCATTAGAGTGAGAAACAAAGCAGAGCCTTCGGCGAACAGACGCAAGTCGACACCCATGCCGGTGAGTACGAAAAAGAGCGGTACAAAAATATATAATAGCGGCTTGAGCGAATGTTCTAAGCCGTGACCGGCCGCACCCGGATTCGTATCTGTCATCATTCCCGCGAAAAACGCGCCAACCACGGGAGCAAGCCCGCATTGTTGAGCCGCGAACCCGAAGAGAAGACAGATGCACAATCCTCCGAGAATCAATCCTGGCTCGCCGAATTCTTTGCGGCAAAAGCGCAGAAAAGGTGGAATCGCAAATCGCCCGAACGCGTAAGCTGCCGCAAAATAAAAAACGGCCTTGGCAAGAGGCAACAAAAGGGCGGAAGCCACCGTGCTTTCCCCTACCCCCTGCGCGGCCAGGGCGGAAATCACGCCCAGAATCACCAGGCCGAGAACGTCGTCAATCACGGCAGCCCCCAGAATAATGGCCGACTCCGGCGCGCTCGCCTTTCCCAGATCCTTGAGCACTCTCGCCGTGATCCCCACGCTCGTGGCCGCCAACGTTGCCCCAAGAAACAGATGCCCTAGCCAGGTATCGGCCACTTCGAGGCTCCAGCTCAGGACGTATCCCAGAATCATGGGCAGAATCACACCCACCACTGCGACCAGAGCGGCCTTCGAGCCAGCCTTTCGAATGTCCTCGACGCTCGTCTCCAATCCCACTTCAAAAAGAAGGAGCAGTACGCCAATCTCTGCGAGAAAATAAAGGCTGGAAAACCGCTGCCAATCCACCTCTCCCACCGCCAGAACCGTTCCGAGCAACACGCCGAACAAAAGCTCGCCGAGAACTGAGGGTAGTCGGAACCTGGAGATCAGGCGGGCCGACAAAGCGGATCCGAGCAAAAGCAGGCACAAAATTCCAAACAAACTTCCTATTTCATGGGCTGCCATGCCCTCATCTTATCTTGCGGAAGGCCCGCAAATCAGCTTATATTAATTAGGCTTTTCCAATTCCAACCGCAGGGTGAGACATATGAGGATCGGCATTCCTAAGGAAACCCGCGCGCTCGAGACCCGAGTGGCCGCGACCCCGGATTCCGTTAAAAAACTGAAGAAAAAGAACTTCACCATCGCCGTGGAGAAAGGCGCCGGCACCGCCGCGCACTATCCCGACGAGGCCTACAGCGCAGCGGGAGCGGAGATCGTCACTACCGATTCCGTATTCAACAGCGATCTCGTAGCCAAGATTCACAAACCCACCCCCGAAGAAATCAAGAGATTCCCAAAAGGCGCCGTGCTCGCCTCCCTGCTCGAGCCTTATCTGCAGGACGGCACCCTCCAGGCGCTCGCCTCCCAGGGCGTGAGTTCGCTCGCCCTGGAGCTGATCCCCCGCACTTCCCGCGCCCAGAGCATGGATGTTCTCTCCTCCCAGGCCGGAGTGGCCGGTTACCGTGCTGTGCTCGAGGCCGCCACCCTTTACGGGCGCTTTTTTCCGATGATGATGACCTCAGCCGGATCCGTGAAGGCCTGCAAGTTCGCGGTGCTCGGCGTGGGCGTGGCGGGACTTCAGGCGATCGCCACTGCCCGGAAGTTGGGCGCCGTGGTAGAGGCCTATGACGTTCGTCCCGAGGTGAGAGACCAGATCATCTCTCTCGGTGCCAAGCCCATCGAACTGGACATTGGCGAAAGCGGCAGCGGCAGCGGCGGGTACGCCAAAGAGCTTTCGGAAGACGCTAAGCGCAAACAGCAGGATGCACTCACCCAGAAGCTCAAGACGTTCGACATCATCGTGACCACGGCGAACATTCCCGGAAAAAAATCCCCCACTCTGGTGACCGAAGAAGCCGTGGAAGGCATGCGCGCCGGCTCCGTGATCGTGGACATGGCCGCCGCCAACGGCGGGAACTGCCCGCTGACCGAGGCCGAAAAAGTTGTCAGCAAGCATGGAGTCACGCTCGTCGGAATCACCAACTATCCTTCGCTCTGCGCCACCGATGCCAGCCACTTTTATGCCCAGAATCTCGTAAATCTCATCGATATCCTCTGGACCAAGAAGGAGGGCGGGGCTCCCGAGCTCAATCTGGCCGACGATATCGTAGCCGCCGCTCTCGTGACGAATAAAGGAGACCTATGTCGCCGACCATGATCGCCATTTACGTGTTCGTGCTTTCCTGCGTGGTGGGCTACCACGTGATCTGGGGCGTGACCGCGGCCCTCCATACTCCGCTCATGGCAGTGACCAACGCCATTTCCGCCATCGTGGTGGTAGGCGCGATTCTCGTGGCCGGATCCGATGCCGGCTCGAACCTCACGGGCCCGGTAGGTGCGGCAGCTGTTTTTCTGGCTTCCATTAATATTTTCGGCGGCTTCGTAGTGACCACGAGGATGCTCGCCATGTTCAAGAAAAAGAAGAAGTAGGAGACGAGCATGGAACTCAGCCAGGATTTTTTCGCCGGAGCCTATCTCGTAGCGACCATCTTTTTCATCTTCGGACTCAAGGGACTCGCATCTCCGAAAACCGCAGTATGGGGCAACTTAAGCGCCATGGTTGGAATGGTGCTAGCCGTAGCCGTTACGCTCATCCATAGCGACGTGAAGAACTATTACTGGATCCTGATCGGGATTGTTCCCGGCGCGGTGATCGGAATTGCGCTCGCCATTAAAATCCAGATGACGGCAATGCCCCAGCTCGTGGCGATCCTTCACAGCTTCGTGGGCCTCGCCGCCGTGCTGGTGGCCTTCGGCACCTATATCGAGCATTCGGCCTCTGGGCACGTAGATACGGTTCTCCTGGTCGAACTGGCCGTGGGCAGCTTTATCGGCGCGATCACCTTCACAGGATCGCTCATCGCCTTCGGCAAGCTTCAGGCCCTGTTGAGCTCCAATCCTCTCGTGTTCAAAGGACAGCACGCCTTGAACCTGCTGCTGGGACTGGTGATGATCGCCTTCACGGTGGATTTCGTGATGCATCCCGATCATATGACCTCTTTCCTGGCGCTCACCGGAATCGCCCTGCTTCTGGGATTTTTACTCGTGCTGCCGATCGGCGGCGGCGATATGCCGGTGATCGTATCCATGCTCAACTCCTATTCAGGCTGGGCTGCCACGGCCACGGGGTTCACTCTGAACAACAATCTGCTGATCACCACGGGCGCGCTCGTGGGCTCGAGCGGCGCCATCCTCTCCTATATCATGTGCTCGGCCATGAACCGTTCGATCGTGAGCGTGGTGTTGGGAGGATTCGGTGGCGAAACGGGAGCCGGCGATTCCGCCGTGGCCCAGGCCGCGAATAAAGGGGTGAAGGCTTCGAGCGTCGAAGACGCCGCCTTCGTGATGGAAAATGCCTCGAAGATCATCATCGTGCCTGGATATGGCATGGCCGTGGCGCAAGCCCAGCATAGCGTGAAGGAGATGTACGAAGCCCTTCACGAGAAGGGCATAGAGGTGAAGTTTGCGATCCACCCTGTGGCCGGCCGGATGCCCGGTCACATGAACGTATTGCTCGCCGAATCGGAAATCCCCTACGAAATTGTGCAGGAGATGGACGAAATCAACGGCGAATTCTCCGGTACCGACGTGGTGTTCGTGATCGGCGCCAACGATGTGGTAAACCCCGACGCCAAGACGAACAAATCGAGCCCGCTATACGGCATGCCGATCCTGGATGCCTACAAGGCCAAGCATGTGTTCGTGAACAAGCGCTCGATGAAAGCGGGCTACGCGGGCGTGGACAACGCCCTCTTCTACATGGACAACTGCTCGCTGGTATTCGGCGACGCGAAGTCTGTAAGCGAGCACTTGGTGCAGGCCCTGCGCGGCGGCGGCCACTAGAAAAGAATCAGCTATTCTTCCGTTTGGGAAATCTCAGGACAACTTTGTCCTTTTCACTGATGGTTTCCATTTTGGTGCTGTCTACGTTGGGTGGCAGCGGAAACATCTTATGAAAGCTGGACAGGATCGAGCTGTTCGCGGTTTGCTTCTTCGTTTCTCCGGTGATCGTGAGATAGCCGTTCTTCAC
>DATBTF010000124.1:0-45943 GCA_036559405.1 Bdellovibrionota bacterium | reverse complement strand
TGAAGCGTTTCTTGGCCTCTTCTTCGTTTCCCAGCTTGGCTTCCGTGCGCGCGATCCAGAACTGGGCGCGGTCCCAGTGTTCCGACTGGGGAAAATCGGTGGGGAAGCGCTTGAAGAGGGAGTTCGCCTCTTTCCATTCTTCTTTGAGCACCAGCTTCATCGCCTGGTCAAAAATTTCCTGGTCGGGATATACCGCCTTCACTCCCGCCGCTGAGGGCATTTTCGTGCGATAGCGGGCCATGGTCGCCAGTTTTTCGAGTTTGTCGTCGGGAATTTCCTTGGCGATCCGTGAACGGATGGTGGAGGAAGCCGGCATGGCCTGGATCAGCTCGGCGATGAAGGAATCCAGAAGTGGATCCTTGGACGCCTTCAGGTGATCGTAAAGGGCGTTCGCCTCGGTCTCGAGTTCGTCCCATTCTTTCCAGGGAGCGCGCCAAAGGCAGCGCTGCAGAAGGCGGATCGCCTCTTCGCGCTTTGCGGCCAGGCCTTGGCTGCATTCGTTCTTGTCCACGAGATCGCGCAGCCGGTCGGCGTAAACGGATCCCGGAAACTCCTTCAGCACTTTCTCCGCAGTGCTGCTGGATTTGGCGAAATCGTTCTTCTCCCGGTAAGCCATGGCGAGCTCGAAGGCCGCATGCTCGCCGAGCTCGCTCGTCAGAAGATGCTGCAGCTTCGCAATGGCCTGGGTGAGGTGCTTTTTCTCCCCCTTGGTTTTCTTTTCGTCCTTCTTCAGTAGCTCCTGGGCCGCTTTCAGCTCATGAGCGGGCCGCCGGAACTTCTGCTCAAAGCGGTTTGGCGCCGGGCCGAGGAAGTCTTCCAGGGTTTTGGGCAGGGCGGTTACAGGCGTTTTGGTGGCTTTCGGCGCGGCCAGGGCCGAGTGGCAAAGGAACACGATGAGAAAAAAAGTGAACCGCATGGAATCCTGCTACTTCAGCGGGAGCTCGCGGCTGAGCTCCTGGAGGGCGTTGAGCACCTCGGTCACGCTGGCCTGGGCTTCGCCGTTCAGGGAACCTTGAAGGCGTTCCAGCTTGGGAATTACGGAGTTTACTCTCTCGAAATCCCTGCGGCGGCGGATGAAGATGGCGTCGGTCATCGCATTGAAGCCATCGGCGAGTTCGCTGAAGTTATCTTTAGTGCGGAATTTGATGTGGTGGTTGAGCACGCCCTGCTGCATTGCCACCATGCTCATCCGCAGCTTATAGAGCGGGCCGGCGATCCGGTGCGAGTGGAAGAGCGCGAGGGGGAAAGAGGTGAGCACGGTGATCACCGTCATCACTACGAAGAAGATCATCATGTCGCCGCGGGCTTCCTGCAGGGCCTGGATGGCTCCCGAACTCTTGGCGAACAGGGAATGGTGCTCCATCGACTCGAAAAGCGTGTAAACGAAAAGGGGGAAGATGGAGGCGAAAACCACCACGGCCAGGGTGAACAGCACGGCGAATTTCACTTGAAAGGACGGATTGATGAGAATGTGCTTCCGCACGTTGGCCATATCTTATGATTTTCAACCGCCGAGGGGGCAGGTGTCAAACCGGCAGGGATGATTAAGGAACTAAATTCCGTACGAAATCCGGAGCGGAAAACGGGCGGAGATCGGCAGCTGATTCGCCCACGCCCACATACGCTACCGGCAGTCCGAGGTCGGCGGACACGGAAAATGCCGCACCGCCCTTGGCGCTGCCATCGAGTTTAGTGAGCACAACGCCCGTTGGTTTCACCGCGGAAGTGAACTCCCGTGCCTGGATCAGCGCATTTTGCCCGAGAGTGGCGTCCAGCACGAGCAGCACACGGTGCGGGGCCTCAGGGATTTTTTTCTGGATCACGCGCACCACCTTGCGGAGTTCTTCCATCAGGTTGTCCTTGGTGTGCAGGCGTCCAGCGGTATCGATGATCACCTCATCCGCGTCCTTGGCGAGGCCAGCGGCCACCGTGTCGAAGGCTACGGCGGCGGGATTGGCTCCTTGAGCGGGAAGCACGCATTCCACGCCGAGACGATCGGCCCAAACTTTGAGCTGTTCCACGGCGGCGGCCCGGAAGGTGTCTCCCGCACCCAGCACCACCGATTTGCCAGCGTCCACTGCCTGTGAGGCCAGCTTGCCGGCCGTGGTTGTTTTGCCCGCGCCGTTCACTCCGATCAGCAGGGTCACGAAAGGCTTGGCGGGCGAGCGTTCGGCCGGGGGAACCGAAGCGAAAACCGCGAGCATCTTCTCGCGAAGCTTGTCCTTGAGCTCCTCGGGGCCGGGCTTGTCGCGCAGGTCCTGCTTCAGGGCCTCCAGCAGGCGTTCCGTCATTCGGGGGCCAAGGTCGGCGGCGAGCAGGGATTCTTCCATCCGGTTCCAGAGCGGATGATTGGCGTTCCAGGGCTGGGAAGTGGTGAGTTCTGCGAAGGCATCGCGGAGCCGGTTGAGAAGAGGATCGCGGCTCTTCTGCAGGGCCAGCTCCCAAGGGGATGGCGGCCGCGGCTCTTTGCCCTCTAGATCACTTTTTTTTTCCGCTCGAGCCGCCTGCTGCGCCCGCCGGGCATCGAGGGAGGCCAGGTTCTCTTCCCGCTTGCTGCTGCGGGAGCGCCCCCAGTAGTAGAGAGCAAAGTAGATCCCGGCCACGAAGAAGAAAAAGCCCAGTAGCGAAAAGATCACGATACTTTGGTTGTTCAAGACCGCCTCCCGCCCGTTGATTCGTTGACAATCCGCCTGCACAGCGATAGCTCAAGCCTGCCATGCAAAAACACGGTCTCATCAGCCGACAAAACAAATTCAGTACACTTCTTTTGGGCCTGATTTTCGGGGCTTTAACCGCCCTTTCCCAGGTCCTCGTCGGATCTACCTTTTTAGAAGAAGGCCGGAAGTTAGGTCAAGGGAAAGGGTTCCCCGATTTATGGCTGTGATCCTTTTGAGTGGCGGACTCGACTCCGCATTGAATCTCGCCCTGGCTGCGAAACAAAAGCGGGCGAATTTGGCGCTGACCATCCGCTACGGACAGAGAGCGGAGGGCGCGGAAGCTTCCGCCGCGGAGGCCCTGGCCGCCTACTATCGGGTGCCTTGGAAGCAGGTGGATTTGCGTTGGCTGGGCGAAGTGAATCCGACGGCGCTCACGAAGGCCGGCCTCGAGTTGCCGCGCCTTTCCACGGCGGAGCTCGATTCCAGCGTGCACAATAACGCCAGTATGCGGGCGGTCTGGGTGGCCAACCGCAACGGTGTTTTTCTGAACGTCGCCGCCGCCTTTGCCGAGGCGCTGGGAGACGATGAAGTGCTCGCCGGCTACAATGCCGAAGAGGCCGCCACCTTTCCTGATAACTCGGCTGCTTTTCTTGATTCCGCCACAAAAGCCTTCTCGTACTCGACTCTCAACAAGGTGCGCGCCTCCTCATACACGACCGCCTGGGACAAGACGCGAATTCTGCAGGAGGCTCTGGCGATCGAGCTTCCCCTCGACAAGGTATGGAGCTGCTACGAGCCGGGGCCGGCGCGCTGCTGGACCTGCGAGAGCTGCAAGCGCAGCGAACGGGCGTTGCTTGCCGCAGGAGAAGCCGGACGTCCCTGGCTCGCCCGCATGGGATGGAAAAAATGAAGACGCTACACACCGCCATCCTGCCGGGGGAAATCGCTTATACGGGTTCAGAGCTGGCTCCGCAGTGGATCTCCACGCGCACCGGCATCTTCGCCAGCAGCATCGTTGCCTTTCGCGGGCCCTGTTCCGTTCGCACGGACGAACTCGTGGATATGGAAGACCGCGTGAGCGGCGCGTTTATCCAGGCCAAAGAGATGCTCCACTTCCTGGGGGAATGGTTCGATGGAAATTTGGATCTTGCCGTGGCGAGGCAGCGGCTGCTGATCGCGGGATTCGCCGAGGAGCTGCGCCGGCTCTTGCCCGAGGCGACAGCAAAGCGGCTCTACCGCCGGGGCAACGACCTCTACCTGGCCGACGACCATGGCGGGGACCCCGCCAAGCTTTCCGTTTCGATTGTCACGGCGAGCGCTGTTTCCACTTTGTTCCATTTTGGGGTAAATATTGACCCGCTGGGTGCGCCCGTGAGGGCGGTGGGGCTGAAAGACCTGGGCGTGGATGCCGAGACCTTCTCCCATAAAATTCTCGATGCCTGGCAAAAGGAATGGGAGTCGATGGCCAGAGCCCGCTGCAAGGTGGCGCCCCGGTAGCGAGCATTCCCGTAAGAAGGTGCCATGACCGTAGTCGCCCCCAAACCCTTTCTTCCTCCCGTAGATCCTTCGATCGATAAGTGCGCGATCTATCAGCCCGGCAAGCCGATCGAGGAGCTCGAGCGCGAAACGGGTATCCACGACATCATCAAGCTCGCTTCCAACGAGAATCCTCTGGGTCCTTCGCCCAAAGCTGTCGCGGCGATTCAGAAAGCGCTTCCGAATGCCCACCTCTATCCCGATGCCACCCACCACGACCTGCGCGTGAAACTCGCTGGACACCTCGGCGTGGAGCAGGATGAGGTCTACATCGGCTCGGGATCCGAGGAAGTCTTCTGCACCCTGGTTCGCTCCTACTGCCGTCCCGGCGATAATACGGTGGGCTGCGGCGCGGCCTTTCTCGCCTATCGCGTGCAAACCCAGGTTCACGGGGCCGAGTATCGCGAGCCTCCGCTTTCGCGCGATCCCGAGAAGGAGTTGGAGGGAATGCTCTCCCTCGTCGACGGAAAAACGCGGATCGTTTTCCTGCCGAACCCGAACAATCCCACTGGCACTTACCTCGATCGCACCCGGCTCCAGAAGATGCTCGAAAAGCTCAAGGGACGGAACATCATCGTGCTGCTCGACTACGCTTACCGCGAATACGCGCGTGCAGCCGATCTTCCCGGTGCAATGGAGTTCTACAAGACCTATCCCAACCTCATCGTCACGGGAACTTTCTCCAAGATCTACGGCCTGGCCGGCCTCCGCGTTGGCTATGCGACCGCCCACCCCGATCTTCTTCTGCCGATGCGCAAAGTGAAAACCCCGTTCAACCTCACCAGCCTCGGGCTCACGGCCGCCATGGCCGCACTCGACGATCAAGAACATGTGAAGCGCTCGATCGAGGTCAATTCCGAGGGCATGGCATATCTCGAAAAAGAATTCGACCGCCTGGGCCTCGACCGCTGGCCGAGCCAAGGCAACTTTCTGCTGGTGAACATGCATGCCGAAGGCTGGCCCATCTATCAAGAGCTGCTCAAAAGGGGCGTGATTGTGCGGCCCGTGGGCGGTTACGGCCTTAAGGAATGTCTCCGGTTCAGCGTGGGAACGATGCCGGAAAATAAACGGATGATTGCTGCCCTCGAGCAAGTATTGAAGGGCATGAAGTGAAACGCCCACCTGTAGTGGCGATCGATGGGCCTGCGGGAAGCGGTAAGAGCACGGTAGCCCGGATGTTGGCCAAGCGTCTGGCCTACACCCATATCGATACGGGTGCGCTTTACCGTGGCGTGGCCTGGCTGGCCATCAAGGCCCAGGTTTCGCTCAGCCATGAGGCTTCGGTGATACATGCCGCGCAGAGCGCGCGTTTTGAATTTCGCCAGCTGCCAGAGGGAAATCTTCTGCATGTCAACGGGCAGTGCGTACACCAGGAAATCCGCACGGAAGAGGTGAGCGCCGCGGCCTCGAAGGTTTCCGCCTATCCTGGTGTGCGAAGCCTCTTGCTCGGGCTGCAGAGGGATCTCGGGAAAAATGGCGGCGTGGTGCTGGAAGGCCGGGATATCGGCACGGTTGTCTTTCCTCACGCAGAGGTGAAGATTTTCCTTACGGCGAGCGTAGAAACGCGGGCGAAGCGCAGGGTACTGGAATTGTCGGCCAAGGGCGAGATGGTGGAAATGGATAGGGTGAAAGCCGATATGATCGTTCGGGACAAGCAGGATTCTGAGCGGGAGATCGCCCCTCTCAAGCAAGCCATTGACGCGGTGCCTGTAGATACGAGCGACTTGTCTATCGAAAGCGTGCTGGATCGACTAGAATCCTTAGTAAGAAGCCGCGCCTAGTTCGGTGCTTCCCAAAGCAAATGACGGAAAATATTTCGGGAATCCTTGTAGTTCGTACCGACAAGATCGGGGACGTGGTCTTGACCACTCCGGCGATTGCTGCGCTTCGTAAGCGATTCCCTCAGGCGCGCATCAGCGGCGTGGTGAGCCCCGTGGCCGCCGAGATCTACCGCTCCAATCCTCACCTGGATGCCACCATCGTTCTCGACCCCGCCCTTTACTCCGGCCTGTTGGGATTCTGGCGCCTTGTGAAGCGACTGCGCCAGGAGAAGGCGCAGGCGGTGGTGGTTTTTCAGGCCAAGATGCGGGTGGGGCTGGCAGTGCTGCTGTCAGGAGCGGGAGTTCGCATCGGTCCGCTTTCGAAATGGTGGAGCTGGCTCTGCTACAACAACGGCCGGCGGCAGGCCCGCTCCGCCGTGGAGATGCACGAGGCCGACTACAACATCCAGCTGCTGCGCAAGCTGGGTATCACTGTGGCCGACACCTGGGAAAAGACCCATCTTGTCGTCGACGAGGCTGCCCGCCGGGAGGCGCTGAAGTTTTTCGTCGAGAAAGGGATTTCCCGGCGCTTCAAGACGATTGCCATTCACCCCGGGATGGCAGGCTCGGCACTGAACTGGCCTGAGAGCCACTACATCAACCTCGGCCGCCGCCTGCTCGGCCGTTACAACGTGGTGGTGACGGGAGGCCCGGGAGAAAGCGCGCTTGTGGAAAGAGTGTTCCAGGGAATTGCGAGGCAGCAGAGCTACAGCCCGGACAGCCCGACCTTCACCAAGTACCTGGGGGAGAAAGGTTTGAGCGAGACGATTGGCGTGCTCGAACAGTGTGATGGGGTGGTGGCGCCGAGCACGGGGCCCATGCACCTTGCCGTGGCGCTGGGAAAACTCGTGGTCACTGTGTTTCCTCCCATCAAGGTGCAGAGTGCGGTGCGCTGGGGGCCTTATGGGGTTCCGATCGGTACCAACCTGGGGATTGATCCTCAGGACAAGGCCTCGGTGCTTGTTCCCGATGTGAACTGCGGGGAGGATTTTCGTTGCGCACTCGCGGCCTGCATTTATTATCCCTGCATGCCGAGGGTGTCGGTAGACGATGTGGAGGCGCAGCTGATGGCACTGATCGAGGGCGGATCGCTCACGATGGTCAAGAGCCACGGCTTCGGCACCCAGGACTGGGATGATTCCAGCGAGGAGATCGAGTGAGCACGAAATTCCGCATGCAGGCCTCGCGTCTGGAGGAGATCAAGGCAACCCTTCCGGGAAAGCGCGTATTGATCCTCGGCGACGTTGGCGTGGACCGTTATACGACCGGCTCGGCCTCCCGGCTTTCTCCCGAAGCTCCCGTTCCGGTATTGCTTGTTTCATCGCAGACAGACAAGCTCGGCATGGCCGCGAACGTGGCCGACAACGTGCGGGCCTTCGGGGCATTGCCTCTGCTGGCTTCGCTCGTAGGCGAAGACAGAGTGTGCGAGGAATTCTTCTCGCTCCTGAAATCGAGCGGCATCCCCTCGGCGCACGTACATAAACATTCCAGCCGGCGCACCTCGCTCAAGGAACGGGTGATCGCCCAGCCGCAGCACATCGTGCGGATCGATCACGAATACACAGGCCCGCTCTCTTCCGAGGCGGAGAAGTTCTTTCTCGATAAGGCTCTGCCCCTAGTGAGCCAGTGCGATGCCATCATTCTCGAGGACTACGCCAAGGGAGTGCTCACTGAGAACGTGCTGAAGTCGGTGATCGCCGAAGGGCGGAAGCATAAAAAACTGATCACAGCGGATCCCACCACCATCGTGCGCCGCCCGGGCGACTACCGCGGCGTCTCACTTTTCAAGCCCAACCGTGACGAGGCATCCCGGCTGAGTGGAATTGAGATCCGTGACGAGGCTTCGCTATTCAAGGTCGGAGAGCATTTGCTCAAGGAAGTGGAAGCGGAGACGGTGGTGATCACGCAGGGGCCGGCGGGAATGACTCTTTTCAGTCAAGGAAAAGAACCCGTGACCATCCCGACCTTCGCCCGCACTGTCTACGATGTTTCGGGAGCGGGTGACACCGTGATCTCCATGCTGACTCTGGCGTTAGTGTGCGGCGCAACGCTTACCGAGAGCGCGCTGCTGGCCAACTTCGCGGCCGGAGTGGAGGTAGGGAAGCAGGGAACGGCGACCGTTTCTCTCGAGGAGCTCGAGCAGCATATGCGGCGCTTTGGGGCGCTTTCCTGACGTTAAGTGCTACGCGTTACCAGGTAAAAGCAGAACGAACCGCTGGCCAAGCTGGCGGTTTTCTTTTATCGTGGGCAGGAACGAAAATTAAGATAGTCAATAAGTTGCCTACAGAGGAATTCGATGAAGATCCAAAAACTGCTGACCCTTTTCATTATCATCTCCAGCTTTGCGTTGGCTGGCTGCCCCAAGAAGGCCGCGATCAACGAAGACGGCAGCGGCGCCGGTGGCCCGGTGACCGACGAGCAGATCAATGCCGGTGGTTCCGATAGCGACTCGGGCAATGCCATGGGAATGCAGACGATCCACTTCCCCTATGATTCCTTCGAAGTCGTGGGCGAGAACAAAGAGATCCTCAAGAACAACGTCAAGATCCTCAAGGACAACGCCACCCTGAATATCCAGATTGAAGGCCACTGCGATGAGCGCGGAGGCGTTCAGTACAACCTCGCTCTGGGCGAAAAGCGCGCCAATGCCGTAAAACAGCAGGTTCTGGCGGGCGGCGTGGCTGGCTCGCGGGTTACCACGATCAGCATGGGCAAGGAAAAACCGATCGCTCAGGGCGGTGGGGAAGATGCGTGGGCGAAGAACCGCCGCGCGAATTTCGTGATCACGTCGAAATAGGTGTAAGATCAGCTTATGCTGATCCGCAAGATTTTGATGGCCGCTACCCCCCTTTGGTTAGCGGCCTTTTTTTCGTCATGTACGATGGTGGAAACGCGCCCAGTGAAGCAGATGGCTTATGCTGAGGCAGCCATGCAGGGCGCAGTGCTGGCGAATGCCGAGACGAACCAGGATGCTTCCGCCGTTTACCAGCTGGCCCGCGATAACCTGGCCAGGGCCCGCTCTTACTATCGCCTGAAAGATTTTCGCGAGTGCCGGCGGCTGGCCGTGTCCGCAAGACGTTTGGCGGAAGAGGCCGAGTGGAAGGCTCTAAGGGGAAAATCGGGTTCCAATGAAGAAGATTCGATGGGAAAATGAGCGGATGAAACGAAGACATCTTGTTCACCTGTCCGTCGTCATTCTGCCTCTCCTGTTTTCCGGCTGTTTCAAGACACGCCAGGAGATTGCGCGTGAGAAAGAAGACGTCGAAGTCCGCACTTCCCTCCAACAGAATATTGTCGATTATAGCCAGGGCCTGGAGAAAACCCAGGCGGACCTCGGACGCCTGCAGGGACGCATCGAAGAACTTGAACATGCGCGGAAGAAGGAAATGGCCGGCGTCACTGCCAGCAATGAAAGCGACCGAAAGGCGATTGAGGAGCTGAAGGCCAAGATTACCTCCATGCAGGAGGCGCAGAATGCCCTTTTTGAAGAAGTGAAGAAGCTGCGGGAAGATAACCTCGCTTCGGCATCGCGCCCGGCGGCTCCCGCTCCTGGATCCGCAAAAAAAAAAGTAAGCGGCGGTAAATTCTCCTCGGCCATGGGCTCCTTCAAGGAGAAGGATTTCCAGGGCGCGGCTGCCGGCTTTCGCGCCTATCTCGACGCCAATCCCAAGGGCAAGCTTGTTCTAGATGCCCATTTTTATCTGGGGGAGAGCCTCTACCAGCAGAAAAGTTTCGAAGAAGCCGTGGCGGAATTCGCGGTGGTGCACGAAAAGGCTCCGGGAGTGGCCCTGGGCCGCAAGGCCACGCTTCGCCTCGCCCAAAGCTTCAAGGCCATGGGGAAAGGAAAAGATGCCAAAGCTTTCGCCCAGCTGCTGGTGCAGGGAAGTCCGGATAGCGCCGAGGCCAAGGAAGCCAGGAAGCTGCTGAAGTGAAGTTTTCTCCTGCGCTTCTGGGCGCAATCCTCCTGGCCGGTTGCAGCCAGAGCATCAAGCCCGACGCGCGCAAAATCCGGGTTTTCTACAACAACGATAACTTTGCCTATCTTGAAACCTGCGGCTGCCGGGTTTCGCCCATAGGAGGAATGGATAGGCGATGGAACGCAATGAAGGCCTATCCCGACGACAGCCGGGTATTTCTCGACTCAGGCAACCTTCTCTTCAAAAGCGCCACCGCTTCCGAGTTCCTCGCCCCGCAGTGGTTTCAGCAGGCGGCGGGCGTGGTGGAAGCCTATAATCTTCTCGGTGCCGATGCGGTGGAGGTGGGGGAGACCGAGTTCGCTCTGGGGCTTGAGAAATTTGAAGAGCTCACCCGCCAAGCGAAGTTTCCCTTCATCTCGGCGAACGTATTCCGCAAAGGGGATTCTAGCCCGTACTTGCGGGAGTCGGTGCTGCTGCACCGGCAGGGGAAGAAGATCGGAGTGTTCGGCCTGTTCGGAACCGGCCTGCAGCTGCCAGCGCAGCTCGAGGCGCGGGACACTCTTCCGATTGCAAAGAAGATGGTGAAGCGTCTGCGGGCGGACGGCGCGCAGATGGTCATCGCGCTCACGCACCAGGGATACGATGCGGATCTTCAGCTGGCCCGCGAAGTTTCAGGCATCGATCTGATCGTGGGCGGGCATTCCCAGAGTCTGATCCAGAAACCCGACCAGGAGAAGAACGCCTTGATCGTGCAGCTGAGCAACCAGGGACAGATGCTCGGCATGGTGGAGTATCTGGCGGACGACCTGCCGAAGACGCGCTCCAATTTTGTGGTGGCTGAGCTGAACGCGGATTTCAATGAGGGGCCTTCCGGCCTTGCGAACCCGATGAAGAGCCTTGTAGCCGTGACGAATTTGCGGATCCAGGAGACTACCAAAGGGATCGAAGAGAAGATCTGGCAGGAGAGAGACAAGCAGATTACTAAATCCAGCTTTGAGACTTATGTCAGCTGCCGCGACTGCCATGCCGGGCAGCAGGACTTCCATGCAGGCAAGCCGCACAGTGCGGCCTTTCTCACTTTGATGGCCAAACACAAGGAGACCCATCTCGACTGCGTGAAATGCCACAGTGTGGGGCTGGGCCAGGGTGGATTTGACAATCTGGCCAACGCATTCCGCGATGCCAAGGGCGAGCCCGTTCCATTGGCAAAGATCCGCAAGCTGGCGGGCAAAGGATTTCCCAAGGCGGATGTGAGCTATCGTAGCAATCCGGGCCAACTAAAAGCCGACGTGGAGGCATGGGATGTTGCCATGAAGAAGGCGGGAGTGCGCAAGGCCTTCGTGAGCGTGCAGTGCGAGAACTGCCACGGCTCGATGCCGGGCCATCCCTTCAGCGAGTTTCATCCGAAGCCTGTTACCGTGAACGCCTGTGTGCAATGCCACACCAAGGAGCAGGCGCCCGCCTGGTATGGCAAGGATGGCAAACTACTTATGGATAAAGCACAATCCGCGCTGGACAGCATGAAGTGCCCGAAGTGAGCGCGATCAGCTCCAGTTTACGTCGAATTTAACCTTGGTTTCGTCGGCCTTCTCGACTTCCAGATAGCCCTTGTTGAGGCCGTGCAGGAATACATCGCGGGTCACTTCCACGTCTTTCAGGCAGTACTCGATGATTTTGTCGACTTCGCCCGTCTTCCACCATTCCACGGCCATGAGACCGTCGGCGCTTTTACCCGTGCCGAGTGTGGCCTTGGCGATTTTCTCGAGCTTCACGAATTTCCAGCCGCTCACGTTGTGGAAGTCGATCATAATGTCGAAAACATCGAGCTCGGAAACCGGCGGCATGCCGTACTTTTCCAGGACGGGAAGGTCGAAGCCGATTACGTTATAGCCGATCACTAGGCGCTCTTTGCAAAGCTCGGTCAGTTGCGCGAGCTCGTTTTCACGATAGGTGAGAAATTTATCCGCACGTGAGTCGTAAGCGCAGGCCACGGAGACTTCGAGCTGCTTGAAGTTCTTCCAGCCGCCCACGGCATCCACCAGGGTTTTGGTTTCGATATCCACGATTAGGAAGTCTTTGTTCTTCTGGAAGAGCGAGGCGGGCGACAGATCGCTTCCGAGCGGCACGGATAGATCGTGGCTCCAGAATGACGCGCTGAGTTTTACCCGGGATGTCTGCGGTGCGGCCATGCCTTTCTATAGCACGAATTCGCGCCTTGACGTCTCCCCAAACCTGGTCAAAGATCGATTCTTTAGAATTATTCTAAACAAGGAGTTCCATATGAGCGAAATGATCCGCCCCCAAGTGGGAAACGCCGCCCCCGACTTCCGCGGCACCGCCGTGGTGAACAAAGAATTCAAAGAGATTTCTTTGAAAGACTACCGTGGAAAATGGCTTTGCCTCTTTTTCTACCCTCTCGATTTCACCTTCGTTTGCCCTACGGAAATAACCGCGTTCTCGGATCGTGTGGACGATTTCAAGAAGCTCGGCTGTGAGGTAGTGGGTGCTTCGATCGACTCGCACTTTTCCCACCTTGCCTGGATCAACACTCCGCGCTCGCAGGGCGGACTCGGCGATCTTCGTTATCCGCTGCTCGGCGACGTGAACAAAGACGCCTCGCGCTCCTATCAAGTGCTGATGGACGGCGGGATCGCTCTCCGCGGCCTCTTCCTGATCAATCCGGAAGGCAAAATCGAGTATCAGGTGGTGCACAACCTCGGTGTGGGCCGTTCCGTTGACGAGACCTTGCGTGTGCTCGAAGCCTTCCAATACGTGGCGAAAAACGGGGAAGTCTGCCCTGCGAACTGGAAAAAAGGCGGGGATACGATGAAGCCCGATCCCAAAGGCTCCCAGGAGTATTTCCGGAAGCAGAAGTAATTACTTCTTGGCCCCGGGCTGCTTTAGATATTCGGAGTTAGAGGCGATCACGTTGGTGTCGTCCTCGCAAAGCATCGATAGATAGCTGTTGACCAAGGTGGGATCGAAAGGATGCGATCCCAATCTTGTTTTTCCCTCGAACCTTTGCAGCTCTTCCGCGGCTGCGCCTTCCGCTTTTTGGATGTACATGGTGCACCGGCTGTTGGCTTTCAGCTGCCCTGTGAGCACCCATTCGATTTTCGGAACCCCTTCCCTTGCAATAATGCTCAGGTAAATAGGAACAATCTCTTCGCTATTCCGGGGTTGCGCGCCCAGATTCGGGGGAGGCGGCCAAAAGTGGTGGGGGACTCCCATGTTGCCGGCCTCCATGGAATCTCCGGCGAGCACGTACTGCTTCATCCCTTTGCCCAGCTTTACATCCATTCGGCAGAGCCGTGATGCGATCAGCTGGCGGCCGGACTCCGGCGTGGTTTCCATCAGGTCCACAAGTACATTTCCAAATTCACAGCCGATCCATCGGTCCTCACCAGCGGCATTGAAAGTCATCCGTTGCCTGTGGGCGGCGCCAGTGATGCCCAGAACCAAACCACCAGTTTCGACGAAAAACGGAGCTTCTTTGAAGTCCACGGAAACGTTTCCAGCTTCGAGGTGGAAAACGGGCAGCTGGTCGGCTTGAGAAACGGCCAGCTTTGTCCCTTTGCCGAGCGTAAGTTCCTGGGAATCGGGGCACAGGAGCCTGCTTGGCTCCGGCTCGTCGAGCCGATCACCAGGGAAAACCACGCTTTGCTTTCCCTGGGCATTCGTAAGGCGGCATAGAAAATGGATGCCGAATGTTTTGGGAAAATGTGTGGCCAGCTGGATGCGGGTCTGTCTGTCCAGCACTGTGCGTTTATGGGAAAGCCAGAACTCAAGCGCATTCCAAGAGGGGGGAGTGGTGGAATCCGCCGCAAATCCCAAAATCGCAAAAACGAGGAAGGTTAGTGTTTTCATCGTCTGGCCGGTACCGCTTGTGTTTTGTTCGGGGACGCTGGTGCCGGTGCCGGGGTATGCGTGGCCTCCGGAGGGGTGTCCAGCCTGCGGAATCCTGCCGGCATCACTATCACATGGCCGGATCCTGTGGCGGCTGCTTTGCCGTTCACTGAGAGGGAGCTGTTTCCGGAAACGAACACATCCACGAACTCGTTGGCAGCGGAAGATGTGGTGTGAGGAACGGTCAGGACAGAGACCTTTCCCGATTCAATCCTGAAATAGGTTCCATTCCCATTCGCGCCCATGATCACCTTGGCCGCATTCTCCGACGAGATTTCCACGTCCATGGCCTTAAGGCGCAGAATCAGCTGGAGCTGATCTGATACCACCTCTCCCTCTCCATCGAAAATGCTCACGATCAGGGGTTTTTTCGGCCGGCGCTTCAGTGTCAAATTAAGCAGGGCGATTTTTTTCTCCGGGTCGATGATGGTGGGCCGGATAAGAATGGGCCGGGGAGAGCTCATCGACTGGCAGAAAACTCCTTCGGAGGTGTTAGTCAGCGAGACCGGAGAGGAAAATGGAATGCGCGTAGCTTCTTCCCGGGGCTCCGGTTTGCCGTATTTGTCGAGGCGCACAGGCTGGCAGCGACCGACATTGGCTTCAAGCAGCTGTTCCAGCTTAGCCTGCATTTGGGAGCGCTCTCCTCCCGACGAGATCAAGTTGAGCCCGGCTTCGCCAATGTCGATTTTTTCGCTAAGGATGGCCTGAAAGTCGATTTTTTCGCTGTCGACGTAGATAAACGCCAAGCCGATTCCGGCGAGCGTGAGGACAGAAAAAAGAAAAAGCACGAAGAGTTTCAACGGTCGCCTCGCCCCCTCTCTTCTAGTTTACCTATTTAGGGGGGATCTTCAATTGGCGAGGATTTTTATCATCGCGTCGTGCACCAGGCCATTGGTGGCGAGGATTTCTCTGCCGTCGAGAGCCGGGCTCTTTCCTGAATAGTCAGTGACCCGCCCGCCCGCCTCGCGAACGAGCAGGATTCCGGCGCAGACATCCCAGCTCGAAAGATTACGCTCCCAAAAGCCGTCGAATACCCCCGCGGCAACGTATGCTAAATCGATGGCCGCGGCTCCAGGGCGGCGCACGGCCCGTGCCTCGAGATGGGCCTGCTTGAAGCGCTCAATCTCCGGAGAGATGGCTTCGGGCTTGTGGAGGTACGCGAAGCCTGTCGTCAGGAGACAATCTGAAAGCCCGCTCCGTCGGCTTACCTGGAGTGGCTTCCTGTTCAAGCGGGCGCCACAACCCTTGGCTCCGTGAATGGTTTCGTCCAGGGTCGGGATATGCACAACGCCGACCAAGGGCTCCCCGGCAAGGGCCAGGCCGATAGAAACGCAGTACATCGGGAATCCGTGCACGAAATTAGTGGTACCGTCGAGAGGGTCTACATGCCACATGGGTGCATCGGGGGATGCGCTGGCATTGGCGCCGCCTTCTTCCCCCCGGAACTGGAAGCCGGGAAATTTCTTTCCGAGCAGCTTGCGGATCAGGGCTTCGCTTTTGAGGTCGGCTTCAGTCACCAGGCTGGAACGGGCCTTTTCGCGAACCTGCAGGCGCTTGCGGTAGTAGCGGAGGGTGACCTTTCCGGCCTCCACTGCGGCCTCAACAGCCGCCTTGCGGATCCGTTCGAGCTCCGGTTTTTTCATCAGAACCAGGCCTCGTTACGGCGTTCGTCGATATACCGGCGCACATACTTCGCGTATTCGTCGCGGATCCGCTTCGTGGCAGAACCTCCGCCTGGCGGAAAGCCCACCTGCTTGCCTCCCGGCAGAAGCACTGCTTTCACCGGCATCACTTCCCTGGTCGCACTCGACACGAAACATTCCGTGGCTTTCTCCACGTCGGCGGGGAAAAGCGGCGCTTCGGAATACCCAAGCCCGGCTTTCTCGGCCAGCTGCCCTACGAGTGTGCGGGTGAGGCCCCGGAGGTTTCCGGTATTGGTGCGTGGTTCATGCTTGGGGGTGCGGATCTGCCCGTCGATGAGGAAGGCCACGTTGCTGTTCGACGCCTCGGTGAGCTTGCCGTCGATGCTCAGCATGAGGGCGTCGTCGCCGCCCAGTTCTTTTGCCTCGGCCACCGCGAGGATGTTGTTCAGATAGTTGCCGCTCTTGATGTTCGGATCCAGGGCGCGCGGGGAGTTGCGCACGGTCTCCGGTACGGCCAGCACCGTGCCCACCGAATAGAACTCAGGCTTCCACGGAGGGATCTCTTTCACCAGAATCACGTAGGTCGTCTGCGGCGCTGTGGCTGGATCCAGATCGAGAGGGCCCGTGCCCCGTGAGACGGTATAGCGGATGAATACATCTTCGCCCTTTTTGGCCCCGCTTTCTTTCACCGTGCGGCGGATTTCGTCGGTGAGAAACTGGCGTGCCTGGGTGATCTTCATGCGCGCGAGGCGGGCGGAATTTTCCAGCCGATCGAAGTGCTCTTCCAGGAAGAAGGGAACGCCTTCATAGGTGCGGGTAACTTCGTAGACTGAGTCGCCATATTGGAAGCCGCGGTCGAAAATGGAAACCCGGGCGTCCTGGGCGGGTGTAATGGTTCCGTTGACGTTGGCTGTGGCGCGCATGGGGCAGAGATTACAAGAGCGGCCGGATCTTCGCCAGGGGATAATAGAACTGAAGAATCTGCTCGAAGGTGCGGCCTTCTTCCGCCATGGTACGCGCCCCGATCTGGCACATTCCGACCCCATGCCCGTTCCCTTCGCCCTCGAGACGGTAGCCGTCCCCGTCCTTCTCGATCTTGAAGGCCGTGCTCTTCAGCTTGGTGTTTCCCACCGCGTTGCGGAAGGTATTCGCCGATACGAGCAGGCTGTTTCCTCTGGCGTCGGAGACCACCACGTCACTGAGGCGCCGGCTGGCGTCGGGGGCCCCCGCTTCGAGGGAGGCCAGGCGGAAAATCGGTTGCAGAACAAGGCCGGAAATCCGCCTCAGCGCCCTCTCGACCTGCTCGCGCGAGAGATGCACCGACCATTGGAGGCGGTCCCGTTGCTTCTTGTGATAGGGGCAAACCACGGGCCGGAAAGATTTGACGTCGCCCCCCCACACGAGGTCGGGCACCTCGGTGATGCCGCCACAGTTGGCATGAAAATAAGCCTTGAGCGCGGTGTCGTTGAACACGAGCACTTGTCCGTGTGTGGCTGTTACCGCCTGGATGGCGCGGGCGCTCTCGCTTTCCGCCCCTTCATAAACCTGATCCTGCGTCGTGCTTTCCAGATCGAAGTCGCGATTCTTATTCACCCGCATCTGGTAAACCGCATAGGAGCGTGATGCCACGGCCTGGGCTTTCAGCGCCTCCATCGGCCAGCTCGGCGACATTTCGCGCGAAATCACTCCGGCTAGGTATTTTTCCAGATCGAGGGTGTTCACGACCAGGCAGTTCCTGTCCTGCGGGATCACCGTGACTGTCGAGCGATATGGCTTGTCGCTCACCTGCACGAAACCGCCGGCCGCGCCGATTTCCAGTTTGCCCAGAGACCTTCTTCCGGCCCCGAACTCCACGTAGGCTGCGCCTCCCGCTCCTTCGTATCCGCAGCGGATGTTGAATGCGCTGCTGCCAGCAATCCGGATCGTGCCGTTCAGGATGAGATCATGGCCGGATACGGCAAAGCGGGCATAGGTGCCAATCTGCACGCGGATTTCCTGGGACTTGAGCATGGCCGCCGGAGGAATGGGTAAGGCGTGCGCATCTTTTCCCGCCAGGACGACGAGGAAAAGCAGAACGCAGCAGCGCTTCCGTGAGCTGGTAGCAGATGTGGCCACGAGAAAATTCTAGCAGGGCGCGCACTCGGAGCGCGACTAATGATCTCGACCTGCTGGAGTGTGCTTACCTGCTAGCGGAGTCTAGGAAAGCTGGGCCAGCGACTGCATCGCGCGCCGCAGGTCTTCCCATGCTTCCTTTTTCAACTGGGGAGAGTCGTGGAGATCTCGGGGGTGGTGGGTCGGGATCACACGGCGGCCCTGCCATTCAAAGGTCTGCTTCCGCAAAATCTGCAGCGGGGCCTCGGAGCGCGCCATCGCACGCGCGCTCTCCTCTCCGAGCGCCACGATCACGGGCGCAGCCACACAGGTGAATTGATAAATGAGATGTGTTTGGCAGGCGAGGAGGTGGCGCGGGTCAGGCCGCTCTCCCGAAGGAGGCCGGCATTTGTAGATGTTCGTCAGGTACACCTCCTCGGGCCGGAGTTTCATCGCCAGGATCATCTTGCTCAGCAGGTCTCCTTGCTCGTCGGAGAAAGGCTCGCCGGTTTTGTCGTCGGAGAGAGAGGGGAAGTCTCCCACGAAGGCGATGCGCGCAGCCGGCTCGCCCCGACCGAACACAAGTTTTCTCCGCCCGATATGGAGTGAGCAGCTTTCGCAGAACTGAATTTTTTTGGCGTACTCAGCCAGCTGCTGGGCGGGATGGGCTTGCGCGGTCTCCGACATTTCTCCCGGGCTGAAGAGAGGAAGATCGAGAATATCGCCAAAACTATGGCGCAGAGTAAGGCGAAGCGATTCACGAAGATCCAATTCCGTCATGAAGCTGACTCTATTGTCCCCGAGCGCCCACGGCAAGAGGAAGAAAACACGCCTTCCGTGGATTTCCGATTGGCCTGCTCCAATGAAAATCCTTCAAGAGTTTTCAGGCTGTTCCGAAGAGGAGACATAGGCAGCTTGCGTCACGGAGGATACGCGCCATGGAAAAGAAAACCGACGAGTTCTTGGACGAAGAGGGCGAGCCCACCATCGAGAACCTTGTTCCTTATCAGAATCCCACAGCAAGCGTAGACGAAGCGATCCGCCTGATCGAGGCCTGCCCTGTATGTGGTGTGCGCATGCACTTCACGAACTTCACCGACTTTGCCCGCCTCGTAAGCCATGAGGTGGTTCGCTGTGATGAATGTGGCTACCGCGCCAAGAAAGATATGACCCAGCTGCAGTAGGAGCTGGTTTCGTACCTTCGCTCACCGAATCTCCACCAGTAACTCTATTTATTTCAAGCATTTACACCTCACGCTTCTAATCCATAATGGTTGACTAATTTGCTCAGTAAATGATAAAGTGCTCTCCCCCTGTTTAGGAGACGCGTCCCATGAAGCTGTTCCCGCTCTTCCCCGTTCTGCTCTCTCTCTTTCCCTTCCTGGCCCATGCTGAATTCACGGACGAGGATCTCCCTCGCGATGCCTTCACCCAGGAGGTCGTGCTCCGCGGCGAGCCCGTGGACAACAGCCACCCCTTCGCTCGCATGACCGTGCTTCTGGCTTCGCCTCGACCCGATGACCACGTCTCGGTCTGCACGGGAACCATCCTGGCCAAAAATCTTATTCTCACCGCCTCCCACTGCGTGCTTGACGAGAACGGAACTAAAGCCACGAAGGTGATGGTGCTCTCCCCCGTGGACAAGAAGGCGATCGAAGGCGCAGCCTGGGTTGCCCATCCCGGATACCGTTTCGAGGCCGCAGGCGATAGCGTATACACCGCGCATGACGTGGCGCTGGTGAAGCTGAAGGCGCCGCTGGCTTTCAAAGGGCTGATGAGGGCGAAGCTCCCGGTCGCGGACTATTTTGTTGCAGGTCAGGTACAGTCCGTATTTGTCGCGGGTTACGGCCGTACCGATCCCGAGGGAGATAACGGAGTGGGCCGGCTCTATAGCGGGGAGTCCAAGGCGCAGATTCTTCCTTCCCCTCTAGGCGAGGATAGCTTTTTGCAGATGGAGGGGGAAACCATTGCCCAGCTTTGCCCGGGAGACTCGGGCGGGCCCGTATTCCTCCAGCGCAAAGACGGATATTACGCGGTGGGAGTGCATTCCCTCGCCGACTGTTTTGCGGCGAGCCGCTCCGCCTCGGTATTCCACAACATTTCGTGGATCAAGAAAACCGCCGCCAAGTTGGGCGTGAAGCTGTAATGAGACAGCTGTTTCTCCTGCTCCTTCCTTTCCTTTTCCTGGAGGCGCGCGCCGACGAGGGAGAGTGGGGGCTCCCGGCGATTCATGATGCCGTGGTTCGCGGGGATCTGGTGGGGGCTGACAAGCCCTTGGCGCGCATGACCGTTTCCCTGAATACCGTAAGCCGCGACGGAATCGGATTTTGTTCCGGCACGATTCTCAGCCCGTGGCTGATCGTGACGGCCGCCCACTGCCTCACCTTTCAGAACGGCACGAGCGCCAAGCTGATCGCCGTGCGCTCCACCTTGGAAAACAAAGTGCATTTGGCCGCCGGGTGGGCCACGCATCCTGATTTTCTCCTGAAAACGGTGCCGGCGGCGTCCGGAACCACTGTCGACGAAGTGAGCGCGCACGACATTGCGCTGGTGAAGCTGCTCGAGCCGCTGGAATTCCCTGAGCTGGCTACGGCTGCGCTTCCCGAGGCGGATCTATTCGCCGGGCAGGAACGCAAAGTCATGATTGCAGGCTACGGACAGACGGGACCCGATGGCGACAGCAACCCGGCCCAAAAGCTTTATAGCGGAGAAAGCCTCGCCAAGATCGAGGACTCGCCCCTTGGCGGCGACAGGCAGGTGGTAGCGCACGGTGAGGGCGCCCAGATCTGCCATGGCGATTCGGGCGGGCCTGTAATCTTGAATGCCTCCCCCGAATCGTACCTCGTGGGAGTACACAGCACGGGCGACTGCGGCTCTTTTTCGAAGGCGACCTCGGTTTTCCACAATCTTTCCTGGATCAGGCGCTCGGCCGCGGCGCTGGGCGCGGAACTTTAGAAATTTTTTCGCTGCTTCCTCTGGAACTCCACCGCGAAGCGGTGCGCTTCATCGCGGATCCTTTGCAGCAGGTGGGTCACGGGAGCGTCGGGCGCGAGCACGATCGGGTTCATCCGGCCCGGCTTGAAGATGCGTTCGAAGTTTTTTATTACCTCGCGGCCTGAGCCAGCTGACTCAGCCTCTTCCTTTTTTTCTTCGCATCCATGCTTTTCTTCCATCACCTTGCGCACCTTTTCCTTGGCACGTGCCTCGATTTCCTCGCGCTCTTCCTCACTCACTGACTTCGCTTTGGCCAGTGACACGAGGTCGATGCCGGTCAGGTTCAGCTCTTTCATCACCTCCACCGCCATGCCCAGCTGTCCCTTGCCGCCGTCGATGATGAGAAGGTCGGGGGGCTCCTCGTAGTTTCCGTCTTCGGCCAGCACTTTCACCAGGCGGCGCTCGATCACCTCCCGCATGGCTGCAAAGTCGTTTTGCCCCTGCACGGAGCGGATCTTGTAGTGGCGATACAGGGTTTTTTCTGGTTTGCCCTCGATGAAGGTCACGCGGGAGGCGACGATGCCGGTGTCTCCGAGGTTCGAGATATCGAAGCATTCCATGCGCCGGGGGTAGTTTTCCAGCCGCAGCTTTGCTTTGAGCTCTGCGAGCACGCGATAGATGCTGCCTTTTTCCCTTTGCTTTTCGTCAAAGGCGTTCTCGGCGTTCTTCTCGGCCAGGGCCAGGATCTCGTGCTTGGCGCCTTTTTGCGGCAGGAGAAATTTGGTCTTGTGCCCAAGCTGAAGCAGAGATTCCTCGAGCAGGCTGAGTTCGGAAAACTCGAAAGGGAGCAACACCTCTTCTGGCACCGTCTTCGCCTCGGCTCCCGGGAACGAGAAGGCGGAATTGGGGCGTATCTCTTCCCCATCGAGTCGGTCGTCCGTGAGATAGAGCTGGGCCAGGAACTGCGCCAGGAGCTCGGAATCCTCCCGCCCCTCGATATCATCGAAATGGTAGGTGAAGGAGTCGACAAGATTTCCGCCTCGCACGAAAAGCATGGCAATCGTCGCGCTCTCGGGCTTGCGGTACCAGCCGACCACGTCACGGTTGGCTCCCTCCCGCGCCTCGCGCTCCACGCTGTTTCCTTCTTTGCGGCGCTTGATGGTGTCTTCCAGGAAGTGGATCTGGTCGCGCACTTTGGCCGCCTGCTCGTATTCCTCCTTCGTGGAGAAATCTTCCATTTCCCCGGCCAGTCTGGCCAGGGCCTCCTGGGCGTGCCCGCTCAGCACCTCGAGCGCTCCGTTCACGTCCTTGCGGTAGTCGTCGACGGAAATCAGGCCGGTGCAGGGCGCGGTGCAGAGGCCGATCTGGTGGTTGATGCAGGGCCGGGAGCGGTTGGCGAATTCGGAATCAGTGCAGTCGCGCAGCTTGAACACTTTGTTTACGGTGCGCAGGGCGGAGCGCAGCGAGGTCGCCGAGGCGAAGGGGCCATATACGCGTTGGTTCTTGGACTTACGCGGCCGCCGCATATAAACAAGTTTTGGGTAAGTGTGGCCCTCGTCGACTACAACGTAGGGGTAGCTCTTGTCGTCCTTGAGCGCCATATTGTAGCGGGGCTTGTGGCGCTTGATCAGGATGCTCTCGAGGATCAGGGCCTCGGCCTCTGTCTGCGTGAGGATGAGATCGAAGTCGTGCACGCGGGATACGAGCGCCTTGGTCTTGATGTCTTCGGGAAGCTTAAGGAAGTAGGAGCGCACCCGCTGGGTAAGGCTCTTGGCCTTGCCGATGTAGAGGATTTTCCCGTCCCTATCGAGCAAGCGATAGACGCCGGGGCCGCCGCTCGCCTCGCGGGCTTTTTCCAGCAGAAGGGGAAGGCGCTTTTCGGAACTCATAGAAGGGAGTGTACCTGAAGTGGTCGCCAGATTTCTAAATAACCAAGTGATTTTATATAGTTGAAATCTTGACCGATTGCGTCAATTTGGATAGTATCGGCGCGCCCCCAAGAACGATCCCGAGGATTTAAGCCATGAAGCTCCTGACGAAGTATTTCGGATCCAAGCGCCAGTCGGCCCTCTCCTTCCTCCTGCCCGTCGTGCTGGTGCTGATGATTCTGGTCTCGATCGGTGGATCGGGAAATCTCTAAAATAATAAATAAATTCAACTATTTGAACTATTGACGCCATCCGGCATAATGACTAGAATCAGCGCCGGATGAAGCGTACGATCTCTGGCAGACTTTCCTCTTACCCCCGGCAGGCAGCCATTCTTGGCGCCTGCCTTTTGCTTTGGTCCTGCGGGAGGGAGGCGCCTTCCAACCCCGGTCAAATGCCAGGGACATCGCTCCGGGAACAGGCCAGTGACATCGCTCCAGAGACCTTCTTTGAGCCCGTAAAGCCGGTCACCGAGCCAATCAACGGGCCAGCGGTGGGAGGCACCATAGAGGCCGCCCTGGCCGTGGCAAACGAGATCCGCCGCAAGCACGGGCTTCCCGAGCTAGTGCAGGATCCCAGCATCCAGGCCGCTGCCCAGGCGCATGCGGAGGACATGGCCAGGCGCCACTACTTCGAACACAACAATCCCGAGGGAGAGTCCCCCTTCGACCGGATGCGGAAGGCTGGGGCCAAGTTCGGCTGGGCCGCCGAAAACATCGCCCAGGGACCACAGGATCCCGAGCAGGCCTTCCGGTTGTGGCTCGGCTCGCCAGGCCACAGGAAGAATCTTCTAAATAAAAAATATCGACGCCATGGCATCGGCTACGCCGACGGCTATTGGGTGCACGATTTCGCCGACTGACCAAAGCAGTCCGATTGGAGCGGAAACCCTATTGACGTGGCGCGGCCCGCTTCCACCCCGACACTGCCTCAGGTATAGTGAGCGTTCTTAGAAGAGGTGGGGACATGCCGGTAGGCCAGGAAATCATTTGTTTTTGTTCGTCTTGCAAGCTCGAGCTTCGTCACGTGATTGTGGCGCATAAGTCGGGAAATTCGGGATCGATCGCCAAGGTTCGTTGCAACACATGCAATAAGATCCACGCCTATCGGGCTACGCCCACCGAAAAGGCAGCTGCTGCAGCCGTGGCCCGCAAGCAGAGCGGCAAGCCGGTGCGGGAAAAGGTGCAGGTGATCCCTGTCGAAGTGGAGTGGCGGGAGCAGCTGAGCAAGGTGCAGAACGTGGCTTCTCAGAATTATGTGCCGACCATGGAATTCAAAGTAGGCGATGTGATCGAGCATCCCACGTTCGGCTGCGGGATCGTGCGCACGCTCAAAGACGGAAATAAGTTCGAAGTGCTCTTTCAGCGGGACGTGAAGACCCTGATCCATAAGCTGAAGGAAGCCTGAGGAGAGTCTATGACGACAGAAACCAAAACCGAAGCGCAGGAAACCGTCTCCTATCCCACCTACCAGGTGAAGGACCATATTTTGAATCGCTTCCCCGTGGCTCCGCGCTCGATCTGGAGCAATGCCACGGAAAAAGATTGGAACAACTGGATCTGGCAGCAGCAGCAGCGCGTGCGCAACCTCGAAGGCCTCGAGAAGGTGATCAAGGTTACCGACGAAGAGCGCAAGGCCTATGAGGGCTCGGTGGAGATGTTCAATATGAGCATCACGCCTTACTACGCTTCGCTCATGGATCCGGATGACCCGAACTGCCCGATCCGTCTTCAGGCCGTGCCCAAACTCGGCGAGCTGCACATTTCGCCCGAAGACCTGGAAGACCCCCTGGCTGAAGAGCGCGATATGCCGGTGCCCGGGCTTACTCATAGATATCCCGACCGCGTGCTCTTCTACACCACCCACAATTGCGCTATGTACTGCCGTTTTTGTACCAGGAAACGTAAAGTTTCCGATCCTGGATCGGCCGCGCAGACCAAGCAGCTTGACGGTGCCCTGGAATACATCCGCACTCATACCGAGATCCGCGACGTGGTGATCTCCGGCGGCGACCCGCTTTCGAACTCCGACGAACGCCTGGACTACATCCTCACGGCGCTCCGCTCGATGCCGCATATCGAGATGTTCCGCATGGGAACGCGCAACCTCGTGACACTTCCGCAGCGTGTGACGGACGATTTCATCTACATGCTTCGCAAGCACCACCCGGTGTTCGTGAACACCCACTTCAACCATCCCAAAGAGTGCACGCGCGAAGCCTACGACGCCTGCCGCCGCTTGGCCGATGCGGGCATCCCGATCTCCAACCAGATGGTGTTGCTCAAGGGAATCAACGACGATCCCAAGATCGTCAAAGAGCTCAACCACAAGCTGCTGATGATGCGCGTGCGACCGTACTATATTTACCAATGCGATCTTTCGCAGGGGATCTCGCACTTCCGCACGCCAATCGAAAAGGGCCTGGAGATCATCGAGAACCTTCGCGGCTGGACCTCTGGTCTCGCGGTTCCTCACCTGGTGATCGACGCCCCCGGCGGGGGCGGAAAAATCCCGATCCTGCCCAAATACCTGCTCAGCAAAGAGGGTAAAAAGGTGAAATTGCGGAACTTCCGCAAGCAAGAATTCACTTATATCGAGCCCTGAGCTATAGCAGGGCCATGGCTCCTTCCTGGCAACAAGAGATCCGCGAGGCCTTTACCGGCTTCGGCAGTGATGCGGAAAAGCGTTTCCGCACTCTCGTGCCACGCTATTACCTGAATCTCATCGATCCGAATGATCCCAACGATCCAATTGCCAGGATGGCGCTGGCCAGCCAGGAAGAGCTCACTGCCTCTTCGGTCGCTCTTCGCGACCCAATAGGCGATCTCGCCCGCAAGGCTGTTCCGAGACTTACTCACAGGTACAAAGATCGCGCTCTCCTGCACGTGACGAATCTCTGCCCCATGTACTGCCGCTTCTGCTTCCGCAAAAATCTGATGAACGAGAAGGAAGAGGAGCTCTATAGCGGCGACTTTGTGGAAGCCTTCGCTTATCTCGGAGCACATCCCGAGATCGAAGAAGTGATCCTTACGGGCGGCGATCCCTGGATGCTTTCGGACGAGAAGCTCAAGGCTTTGGTGGACGTGCTGGACAAAGCCGCTCCTTCTGTAAAAAGACTGCGCTTCCATTCACGCATGCCGGTGACCCTGCCGTCGCGGGTTACGGAATCACTGGTAAATGCGATCGTTCGTCCAGAGCGTTTCCGCACCTACGTGGTGACACACTTCAATCATCCGAGAGAGCTGACGGAAGAATCCAAGCAAGGTCTCGCTCTGCTGCAGAAGAATCAAATCACCACTCTCAACCAGACCGTGCTCCTCAGGGGTGTGAACAATGACGCCAACACCTTGAGAGAGCTTTTCGTGGGTTTGGGTAATGAAGGCGTGCTGCCGTATTACCTCCACCACTGCGATCTCGTAGCGGGAGCCGAGCACTTCCGTACGACGATCGCGGAGGGCAGGAAGATTTGGACGGAGCTCAGAGGAACGCTCTCCGGATATCTTATTCCTGAATACATTCTCGATACGCCGGGAGGTTGGGGGAAAGTGCCGATCGGCGGGGAGTTCGAGAGCGCGGAAAAATTAGCGCAGCCGAGAGTTACTCATGAAGTTTAGCTTCTCTCTCTCTTTCATCCTTATCCTGGGAATTCTGCCTTCACTCGCATCCGCCCGCGAAAACGTGGGCATTGGCTCCTGCCGCGCGGGCGCGCTCGAGGCTAGCTACAGCTCGCGGGATGCTAAGGAATCTTGCGCCGATGTGAAAACCGACGGCGAAGGCATCTGCCGGGCTGGTGCGATGAAGGCACTCAAGGGGCGGACTGGCGCCAAAGAGGCCTGCGCCGACGTCAAAACTGAGGGCGATGGTCTTTGCCGTGCGGGCGCCTTTCGCGCCAGCCGGGGCGCCGCCGACGCTAAAGAGATCTGCAAGGACCTGTAAAAAAGGCGACTTTTCCCATTCAGTCCATATTTATTCTGCAGGATTAGCGGGAAGGGGAAACCCCTGTCTCGCGTGCTGGGGTTAGTGGTACGATTCCGAAAGGGAGGGCACCATGCAAAGGGTCTCAGTAATAGCGCTAGCTTGGCTGCTTTTTCCGTTACCTGCCCCCGCCATCAACTTCGCCCGGATTTCCAATACAGCGGAGCGCTGCCTTGGCCTGAAGGTGGCGAATCCCAGAGGCGATTCGTATCTGATCTCCGACTCGCTGGTGAAGGGGCTCTCCTGCAAGACGCTGAGTAACGACAATGTTTTTACCTCGCTTCAGCCGGATGCGTTCTCCGTGGAAAAACAGCTGCCGTTTCCTAATTGGCATTCGTACGGCATCGCCAACTGCTGGGCGATTGCCGGAATGCAGCGGCAGCTCTTCTATCTGACACGTTTCAACGACACGAAGGCCAGCGACCCGCCAAGGAAAAGCGACCTCCGCAGGCTGCTCGATCTGGCCGGTGGCGCGGCTCCCGACAGAGTGTTCTCCGTCAAGGACGACGACCTCCGCAAATTGTCCGCCGCCATGCAAGGGGGCACCAACGACACGACCCTTTCCCATCAGATAGAACTTCGCCAGTCGACGAAGTTCTACAACCTCGACAATCTCGGAATGCTTTTTGATTCCCGCGAACGAGGCAAAACAGAAACCCGTAATGCGCTGGCGCAGATCATTCATGACAGGAACCGCGGGCGGATGCCGCTCCTGATCCTTCGCCCCACGCGTACGTCCCAGCATGTGGTTCTCGTGAAGGGGATGAAGCAGCTGGGCCCAGATCATTTTATAATGATTCTCTATGACTCCAACCAGCCGTTCAGCGAACCAAGGATGGAGTTCAGGGACGGCCACTTCTATGCGCCCGAGGTGGTGGGTTTATATGACGATGACGGGAATGCGCCAGTGGGAGTGTTCGTGAATGACCAGAGGGAGATGGACCAGATCCAAGCAGTCGCCGCCGCTCACTACGCCAAGACCTGCAGGATCGTGAGCGCGCTGGAGAAGGTGGTGGGGCAGTGAGGCTCGCGCTCTGGTTTTCGCTGCTTTCCTTTCTCCTTTCCCCGATCGTTCACGCAGATGAATCCGCTGCCCAGGTGCTGTTCGAAGCGGGAATGAAAAGATACGAAGAGGGCGACCTCAAGGAGGCGCAGAAACAGTTCGAGAAGGCGATCGCCCTCGACAGGAATCTCGACAAGGCGCACTTTCAGCTCGCTTCGGTTTTTCTGGCAAACAAGAAGCTGGACCTCGCTCTCGGTGAGCTCAAACGCATCAAGACAGACACTTCCATCAAGGAAATGGTTCCCGCGATGGAGGGGGACATTTATCTGCGGAAAAAAAAGTGGCGAAACGCTCTGGTCATCTGGGACATATTCCCGGATTCAAACCCGGATTTGAAGGCGCTTAAATTCCGAGGGCAGGCGAGGGCCTTTGAAGGCCTGAAGAAACATAAAGAGGCGGCCGACGCCTGGACAAGCTTCCTTTCCGTGCAGAACTATCCGACACGGGATTTGTTCGAGCGCATCAGCGTGAACCGGATCGGGGCGAAGGAAAAAGATTCGGCTCTGAAGTTCTGTGGTGAAAGTGATCTCCTCCAGAAGCAGAAATCCTTCCGCCTGCTCTGCAAGGCGCATGTATATCATGCCTCTTTTCTGAAAACGGCCAGCAAAGAGGACAAAAAGAGCGCCGCGGAATCCCTGAACGAAATTCTCGCGGACGATGGCAAGAATCCCGAAGCGAACGCGCTTCTGGAGGAATGGAAGCTGGGAGACCGCTAGCTGATTTTCTCAGCCCGCCTCATTCTGCAAAATCTGCAGCTCCAGCTGCTTTAGTGCCCGCACCCGATCGCGCAGACGGGCCGCTTCTTCAAACTCCTGGTCTTTTGCGGCCTTGAGCATCACCTTATGCCATTTTTCGATCGCGGCGCGCACGTCCTTGAGGGACTTCAAGGCCTTGGTGTCGAAGCTTTCCACCTCGCTCAGCACTTTTTCCATCATGGCGTTGCCCACGGACATTTTGTCGTCGGCGATCTGGTCCCACTTCTTGATGTCGCGGATTACGGATTGAGGAGTGATGTTGTGTTCAACGTTGTAGGCGGCCTGGATGGACCTTCTTCTCTCGGTTTCCCGCACCGCTTGGTCGATGCTGTCGGTAATTTTGTCGGCGTAGAGAATTACTTTGCCCTCTACATTCCTCGCAGCGCGGCCGATAGTCTGGATCAGGGAGCGGGCGGAGCGCAAAAAGCCTTCTTTATCGGCATCTAAGATGGCGACAAGAGACACTTCTGGTAAATCCAAGCCCTCTCTAAGAAGGTTGATTCCCACCAATACGTCGAAGGTTCCCAGCCGCAGGTCGCGCAGAATCTCGATCCGCTCGAGGGTATCGATGTCGGAGTGCAGGTATTTCACCTTGATCCCGCGCGACAATAAAAAAGTTGTCAGGTCTTCCGAGCTTTTCTTGGTCAGCGTGGTCACCAGGACGCGCGATTTTTTCTCGGGAGCCACGTTCACGCGCTTTTTGATCTCTTCGAGCAGATTGTCCACCTGGGTGCGCGCGGGTTGAATGGTGATCTCTGGGTCGAGAAGTCCCGTGGGGCGGATGATCTGCTCCACGATCTCGCCTCCGGCCTTTTTCAATTCATAGTCTGCCGGCGTGGCGCTCACATACAAAATGCCGGAGGCCTTGCCGTCTAGGATTTTAGTGAGCTCTTCGAACTGCAGGGGGCGGTTGTCGAGCGCGGATGGGAGACGGAATCCGTATTCCACCAGACTGCGCTTGCGCGATTGGTCGCCTTTATACATGGCGCCCAGCTGGGGCGTGGTCACGTGACTTTCATCGATGACCATCAGGAAGTCTTTGGGAAAGTAGTCAAGCAGGGTATTGGGAGAGGCGCCCGGTTCGCGCCCGTCGAGGTGGCGTGAATAGTTTTCGATGCCCTTGCACACGCCGATCTCTTCGATCATCTCCACGTCGTAAAGCGTGCGCTGCTCGAGGCGCTTGGCTTCGAGTTCCTTGCCGATGCTCATCAGCTGCTGCAAGCGGTCCTTCAGCTCTTCCAGAATGGTTTGGATGGCGCGCTTGCGCACACTGGCTTCCGTCACGTAGTGGGTGGCGGGGTAGAGGATGGCCTGCTTGAGCTTGCGCAGGGGAAGGCCGCGGAGCGGGTCGACTTCGGTGATGGAATCCACCATATCGCCGAAGAATTCCACCCGCAGTGCCTTCTCCTCTTCGTAGGCGGGAAAGATCTCCACTACGTCCCCGCGCACGCGGAAGGTGCCTCTGTGGAAGTCCACATCGTTTCTTTGGTACTGGATTTCGATCAAGCGTTTCAGGAAATCATTGCGCTTGATCTCCACGCCTTCAATCGCGCGCACCGTGAGGTCACGGTAAAGCTCGGGCGATCCGAGGCCGTACAGGAAAGAAACCGAAGAGACCACGATCACGTCGGAGCGGGATAGCAGCGAGTGGGTGGCCGAGTGGCGCATGCGATCGATCTCTTCATTGATCTGCGCATCTTTCTCGATATAGGTGTCGGTATGAGGAACGTAGGCCTCCGGCTGGTAGAAGTCGTAGTAGGAGACGAAATATTCCACGGCGTTCTCAGGGAAGAATTCCTTGAACTCCTCGTAAAGCTGGGCGGCCAGTGTTTTATTGGGTGCGACTACGAGCGTGGGCTTGCCGATCTGGGCGATGGTGTTGGCCAGAGTGAAGGTTTTCCCCGATCCCGTGACGCCGAGAAGAACGTTGTGCAGTTTCTTCGCCTGGATATTGGCCACCAGCTCCTCGATGGCCTTCGGCTGGTCGCCCCGGGGCTGGTATTTCGAGCTGAGCTTGAAGGGGGATTTCGCTTGGAGGATACCCATAGGAGTGCTCCAATATAGCATAGATGGAAAGCGCGCAAGAGAAGCTCCGCAGCGAAGTAACCGAGCTTTATGAGTCGCGGCCGTATCCCCCGATCGGTACCTGGAGCCTTTTGGCCAGCGGGATTCGCTGGGAAGAGAGACAAACCCTTAACTATAAAGCAGCTTATGCGGCAGCCTACGGCACTACGGCCGGCGCGGCCTTGACTCCCCGAATCCTCGTCGCGGGCTGCGGTACATTCGAGCCCGTGGTCGTGGCCCTAGCCAACCCCCAGGCGGAGATCGTGGCTGTGGACCTGTCGGGACGATCCCTACGCAAGCTCGAATGGAACATTCGCCTGCGGGCACTGGGGAGCCGCATCGCTACCTGGAAGGGAGATGTGGAGGAGCTGCCGGAGTCGTTCGGAGCTTTCGATTTCGTGGTGGCCTCGGGCCTCATCCACCACTTTCCCGATCCCGCCAAAGGGCTTCACTCCCTGACAAAAAGAGCCGGAGCCCGGGGCGTGTTTCGCCTTATGGTTTACAGCAAGTGGGGACGTTCGCTCCTCTACGGCGCAAAGGCTCTCGCCGCCCAGCTGGGCGTAAGGACGCCCGCGGAATTCCGCCGGATGATCGACACCCTTCCCGCTGATCACCCCTATAGAGTTTATTTTTATCTCTATAGCGATGCCCGCACCGATAGCGGACTGGCCGACGGCTACCTGCATCCCTGCGACCGCCCGTTCACTGCACTGGGCCTCAAAGACCTTTTGGCGAACGCAGGAATCGAAGCTTCCGCTTTCCTCCACGCCCCGTCGGGACAGCCCGAGGCCGCGAACGGTTTTGCCTTGCTGCCCGAAGCGGGCGGGATCTGGGAACGCTTGCAGGTTCTCGAAGCTTTGGGTGAGCTGCAGGAGAATTTCCGTCTTTTCGCCCGTTCTACAAAAGCAGAGCCGGTAAAAGCGACTTCCTGGGAATGGAACGAAGCCTTGCCGGAGAAGGGCCGGCTGTACTCTCATCTTCTGGGCAAGGAGCTGACCTTCGATACATCCATGCCTCCTTCAGCCTTTAGCGAGCAAGCCAGATCCGAACTGGCAAAAGCCTTCTTCCTGCTACCGGGAGGAACGCCATGAACCTGGGATGGATGTATGCGAGTGACCTTCCGCTGCCCTCGGGCCTAAAGTTGGAATTGGTGGCCAATGGCATCGGCGAAATGGGACGCCGCCGGTTGGCGACCCTGGCCCAGCTTCTGGGGCAAACCGAGGCCTCCCGCGTGGCCGATGCGGCTGGGGCCTATGAGTTGGACGACGACCTAGCCGGAGAAGTGAAGCTGAGGGGCGGCGTTCTTGGCCCCAGCAACGAGATCCGTGCGCTCAGCCCCAATCAGTGGGCCGGCCAATCCCAGGCTAGCAGCCTCGAGGATCTTCGATCACGCCTGGAACGGGAAGAGGGAAAGATCCTCGGTCTCATGCTGAATCCAGACGAGCGCACCCGCTTTCTTGCCTTCCTCGCCCGGAACCAAGTAGACCCCGACTCCGCCCCCGAAGAGATCGTCTCCCTCGCCCGGCACTTCTTCTCCCATGAACCCATGAATGTAGTTGTGCGCTACACGGGGCCGCGTTTCCATCATTCCTGACGACTGATAAAATTTATCCATGATCGTCCTGCACCGTCTTAACGGCAAAGAGTTCGTGCTTAATGCCGAACAAATTAAATTTGTCGAGAGCACGCCGGACACCATGATCACGCTCGCCACCGAAAGTGAAAAATTCATGGTGAAGGAGAGCGTGGACGACGTTTTGCGCAAGGTGATCGAGTACAAGCAGAAGTGGCTGTGGGCTCCTCCAGAGAGTAGGAAGAACTGATGGATATCTTAAGCTTAGTAGGATTTTTAGTGGGCATAAGCGCTGTGGTGGGCGGCGCCATGCTCGAGCATCTTCCGATCACGGCAATCTACGCCCCCACCGCCTTCTTGATCGTAATGGGCGGCACGATGGGCGCCATCATGGTGAGTTATCCGCCCGCCGACGTAAAGCGCGCCTTCACCGAAGGATTCAAGCTTGTATTCAAGAACCTCGACACTGATTATCGGCCGCTGATCGACGAGATCGCGAAGGTAGCCACCGTGGCACGAAAAGAAGGCGTTCTGGCGATCGAGGGCATGCGCAATAGCATCAACGATCCCAAGTTCAAAAAGTCGCTGAAATTCGTGATCGACGGCTTTGAACCGAAGACGGTGGTGGAGATTCTCGACACCGACGCATTCCACGAGTTCGAGGAAATGGAAGTGGCGGGCAAGCTCGTAGAGGGCATGGGCGGTTACTCTCCGACGATCGGAATCATCGGCGCCGTATTGGGTCTCATTCACGTAATGCGTAACCTCTCCAACCCCGACGCTATCGGCCCCGGTATCGCCATCGCCTTCGTGGCCACGGTATACGGCGTGGGCTTCGCCAACCTTTGGTTCATGCCCATGGGAACCAAGATCAAACGCAAGGCCACGATTCTGCAGATGCGCAACGAGCTGATCAAAGTGGGCATCCAGGGGATCCAGGAAGGTCTCAACCCCCACTTCCTGCGAGAAAAACTGGAAGTGTTTCTCGAGCACAAATACCGCACTCACGAAGACGGCGCCCACTAGATGAAAAAGAAGCACCCAGAGCATGTGAACCTCGAGCGCTGGCTGGTGAGCTACGCCGATTTCATCACCCTGCTCTTCGCCTTCTTCGTGGTAATGTATTCGATCGCCAACCAGGATAAGGCGAAGATCAAGCAGATCACGGAGGCGATCGAGCGCACTTTCCGAGGACCCTCTACCATGCTGGATCTGGGCTCGGGCTCACAGGTGAACGTGATGAGCAACCCGTCGTCCGACTACGGCCAGATCCTTACCACAGATATCGGCCGCACGAATGCGCGTCCCGACATGAGCCCCGAGCTCTCGGAGATCGCTCAGAAAATCGAGGAGAGCCTTTCCTACCAGCTGCAGACAACCGATCTCAAAGACGTGATCCGTATCATCCACGACGATCGCGGCCTTGTGATTCGTTTCTCCGCGAACAAGCTGTTCCGTCCCGGCCAGGATTCCGTGGAAAAGCCCTACCTTCCCTTGCTCGACAAAATCGGCAAGATCATCGCGCCGGGCGAGCGGGTGATCCGGGTGGAAGGCCATACCGACGACTCACCCCTCCCCAAGGAAGGCAAGTTCGATACGAACTGGGAACTTTCTTCAGCTCGGGCGATCTGGATCGTGCGCTATCTGCGGGCCCGCTTCGAAATTCCTACCGCGCGTCTTTCGGCGGCCGGCTTCGCCGATGGCCAGCCCGTGGCGAAGAACGATTCCGAAGAAGGAAAGTCCATGAACCGCCGGGTGGAGATCGTGATCACGAATCTCAAGGTTGCTCCGAAGAAGTAGTCCCCGAAATTTAAGATTTACTTAGGCGCCCGTTCGGTGATCTTTGTGTGCACGCGCGCGAAAAGGGTTTGGTCGGTTTGTCCCGAGGATGCGGATTGGGTCTGTTCTTCTGAACCAGCGGGTGATGCGCCCGGTATGGAAGATGAATAATCCACGTGGGAAGAAGCACCAGAGCCTGATCCGGAGCTATTGGCGGCATTGGACGGCGCCGGCCCATTGAGTGCTGCAAGCTCGGCCGTCTCCATGGCCGCGAGCAAGACGTCGCGGGTGCCCTTGGTGGCAGCAGCCCCCTGTGAAGAGCGGCTTTTATTTGCCGAAGCCTCCGCTGGCATATCCAACAATTGGCTGGTGGTGCTGGGAGTGAGAATCTCGTTTTCGTTCTTGTTGTAAGAGTTTCCGGCGGAAGTTCCCTGTGAATTGCCTTTTCCAGTGTGAGCTGTGCTCGCCTTCAAGAAACCGGCGCCTGATCCTCCATTTGCCGCAGAGGGAACGATCCCACTCGGCGTACGGCCGGAGATGCCGGACGCCGACCCCATGCCCAGGCCAGGATCGATGCCCGCCGAACCGCCACTGGCACCGAGCCGCTCGTTATCGATCTGTCCTGTAATGTCGCTCTGTGAATGTGGTGACTTTCCGGAAAGAACAGCGCCACCACCGGCACCAGCTCGGCCGCCCGTGATCGCGGGAGCCGCCAGTGCACCAGCCAAAGAAGCGAGGTCTCCACAGGCATCGCCCTTGGCCTGGGTCACTTTTGTGAGGTCGGCGGCGGCGGTTTTGAATCTGCCGTAGTTCACTTTCCCATCGACGGAGCGTCCCTCCACCATCACGATGCTCTCCTCGAGGGTGAGAAAACCTTGCACCAGCTCCGTCGTAGTCTTCACTTCCTTCGGGCAGTTTGCTTTCAGGATGGCGCTCTTCGATGCGTATTTCTGGCCAGCTTCAAGATCGGCCTGCAGCGCCTTGAAGGAGGTGCGCATGGCCACCTGAAGCGCATTGATCTCTTTGAATACGGTCTCGCATTTTCCGCCAAGCTCGGTCATCTGCTTGTCGATCTTGTTTGCGTCCATCTGCGCCTGGCAGCTTTGGGCGGCGGCGATGCTGGCGATCTTATCGGAGATGGTTTTGCCTTGGTTATGGCACTGCGTTTCGGTGGAGAGCAGGGAGTTGAGCGTCTGCTGGTTCTTTTCGCGATAGGCGGTATAGCCGGCGATCTTCTGTTTGATGTCTTCTTCCATATAAGCGCACTCAGCACGAACAAAGCTGGGTACGAGGAAGTAGGAGACGACAAAAACGAAACAGGCGTTTCTTAGAGGTTGTCTAGAGAAACGCCTGTGCATGAAACTTCCTCAGTTTAGCGTTGAATGGAGATGGGCGTCCGCTGAATCGTCGGGCCTGGTTTCCGATAGATCGGAGTTTTCATTAGCTTCGTCGGGCGCGTTTTGGAAATGGGCGTGCGCATCAGTTTGCTATCAGGGGAACCGAACATCATGAGAGCTCCTTCGAGCAAGGAACAAGCAGCCTCTTCATCCACGTTCGTTTGCCGTTCTGTCGAGGAGGCAACTGTTTTCTTGGCCGCTTGGGTGCATTCCTCCGCCTTGGCCTTGACTATACTGCTGCTGCCGCCGCAAACGTCCTTCGCGGTACAGTCACCGCCTTGCTTAGTACACGCGGAGCACTTCTGGGCCGTTACCCATTTGTCCTTACACTCTTCTAGTTTAGCTTTGCGAAAATCCTCGCAGGGCGTGCCACCCGCGGCAAATCCAGCAGAAGGAAGTAGGAAAATTAAGATAGGTAGACTGGCAAACAATGCTTTCATCTTTGCTCCCTCTCTATGAAAACGCTTAAGAACGCTTACTTTCTCCCGCATTTGGGGTCATTGCGGCAAGGGTCGATCGCAGGTTTGAGTGGCTCCGTAGGGCCGGGGCCGCGGATCTGAATGCCGCTAACATTGTAGTCCATCGCAACCTGCTCGCAGGCAGAGAGCTGGCGCTCTCTTTCCTTCATGGCAGCTTCGTCCTGAGTATTGAGACGAACGGAGTCGTAGTACTTATAGGTATTCTTGATCGCCTCTTTCGCCGGCTTCACGCAGGCTTCTATGTATTCCTGCTTCTTGGCGGCGGCTTCGCTCTTTGACTTGCCACAGACTGCCGGGCAGCCTCGGTCGCAGTCCTGAATGTTTTTCGAAACGTGCGGGCAATGATTCATGCACTGCCCACACTCAAATTTCTTGTTTTCGGAACAATCTTTATGCGGCCCGTTTAGTACGAATTCGGCGCACTTCTGGGACTCGCCTCGATAGGCGTGGCTCGCCATCGGGAGAAAGCCGGTTAGGAAGATGCTTACTGCTGTGATCAAAGAAAGCTTCATGAATCCCCTCTTTAAGTATGTAGCCGGCTACCTAATTTCCGGTGCCGGCTACTACAAGCTTACTCAGGGCCCTTTTGATCGGTCAATTCGGGGAAATTCTTTAAATCCGGCGGCTTAAGCCCCTGTTATCCCAAAGGAAACACGGCACATTTTTCCGTGTAAGCCAGGCCTCGCGAGTGAGGCCTGGCTTATAAGTAGCTTTTGTTTAAGAGTCTGGCGGCAGTCTATCTGTACGGGGGCGGGAGCGGATGGCATTCCGGCTTCCAGGGATGCAGGCGGCAGTTCTCCTGGAAGGTGATACCGCCCCCACCACTTCCTTCAAACAGCTTGCGGTCGTCGAGGTTGAATTTGCTCTCTAGCTTTTTGCAAGACTCAAGATCGAGGTGCATCTTATCGATGGCTTGCTGGTTCGTGGAATCGATCCGCACTCGAGAGTAGAAATCGCGGGTGTAATCGACGGATCGTTTCGCCCAGTCCACGCACGCTTTCTCGAACTCTTCCTTCTGCGCGGCCACCTCGGATTGGGAGCTGCTGCATACACCAGGACAGCCGCGGTCACATGCCTTAGAGTCGCGCGTACGGTGAGGGCATTCGTTCATGCAGCGGGCGCACTTATATTTAGGTTGGCCGCAGACCGAGCCAATGCCTTCCAGTACGTCCGCGCATTTCTGAATCGTGGGGTGTTCGCCCGGGCCAGCGAGTGCGGGGGCGGGATTTAAGGTGCTACAGAACAGGATTAATAGAGTAGATACGAGGGTTTTCATAATTTCTCCAGTCCATTGGGAGTGTTGTTTCGTTCCGGCTACTATTGCTCGATCGTCCCTTTTTCCGGGATCTTCCATAGATGGAATTTATGGATGCGATAAGCACCAAGCCAAGGGAAGAGGAATTCCCTATTCAGATCGTATGGCTTCGATCACTTCCAGCTTTTCAGCTTTGAGAGCAGGGAACAGGCCGCTCAGCACCCCCACGAGCGCGATCGAGGCCACCGAAAGGCCCAGGGCCGACCAGTCCATGGTCCAGGCGAACTCGAGCTTGGGCACGAGCTTGGTGGCTCCGTAAATAGCGAGGTGGTAGGTGCCAAAACCCAGCAGGATGCCGATGCCGCCGCCCAGGGAGCAGATCAGGATTGCCTCCGTGAGAAAGAGGGTGCGGATGCTGGCCGGGCTTGCGCCCAGGGCTTTTCGTAAACCGATTTCGCGCAGCCGTTCGGATACCGAGACCAGCATCATGTTCGTGATGCCCATGCCGCCCACGCCGAGCGAAACCAACGCGATCACCGTGAGCAGCAGGCTGAAGAGCGAGAGGAATTTCTTCATCTGGCTCACAAGCACGGAATCGGTGTTCACGCTGAAATGCCCCGCCTTGCCATATTTGCGCTCAAAGAAAGCGCGGATTCCCGAGCCGACCTTCTCGACATCGGAGCCCGGCTGCAGCTGAATGTTCACGTTGTGGATCTCGCTGCTCCAATAGTTGTCTACGTAGGAGCGGAAGTAGGTATAGGGCATCAGCACCTGCAGGTCGGGCTTGAACCATTCGCTCTTGCTGCCTGCATGTTTGAGCACGCCGATCACGCGGCAGGCGAGCGTTTTGTTGTTCATCTCCACTTTCAGGATCTGGCCGAGGGGAATCGTATTCGCGAGAAGCTCGGTCGCGATATCGCGGCCCACGAGGCAGACTGGGCTGGCGTTGGCGATATGGTAGGAGCTGAAGGAGCGGCCGACTTCAAGGGTGCGGTTGAAGGTCGGAAGCACATTTTCGTTCACCCCCATAGCCATCATATTGTCCTTGTCCATCGTCTTGCCGGCGAAGGTGAGCTTCAAGCCCCAGGAGTGGAGGGCGGGGGAGATGGCTTTGATCTGCGGAAAGATGCGGGGGAGCGGGACCACATCTTTCTCCCAGCTGAAAAAGCGGAAGGGAACTGTCACGGCGTCCGTGGCCTTGAGGCGCCAGTTCGGATAGCCCTCGAAGGTGAGGTTGTTGATGCCGAGATCGGCATAGCTCTCGAGGATTTTCCGTTTGGTGAACTGCCCGAGCGTGACCATTGAAAGCACGGCAGCGATGCCGATCGTGATCCCGAGCATGGTGAGGGCCGAACGGGCACGGTTCCGGTTCAGGCTGTCCCAAGCGAGCGGCATCTGGCGCAGCATCAGGCGAAGCCAGGCGATGAGAGGCAGGGGACGCCTGGCGCCCGGCATTTTTCTTTCTTCTTTCTTCGAATGCGGAGAAATCGCCTCCGGCCCGGAGGGAGCATCCGTAAGCTTTCCGTCGCGCACGTGTAGCACGCGGTCGCAGCGTGCTGCCACTTCCGGATCGTGGGTAATGATCAGGATGGTGCGTCCCTCTCTCTGCAAACTGCGCAGAAGATCGAGAATCTGGGCCGAGCTCTGGGAGTCGAGGTTTCCGGTAGGTTCGTCGGCGAGAATCAGGGGCGGGTCGTTGATCAGGGCGCGCGCGATCGCCACCCTTTGCTGCTGGCCTCCCGAAAGCTGATTGGGAAGGTGATCCAGCCGGTCTCCCAGACCAAGCTGAGTCGCGAGGGCGACAGCGCGGCTTTTCTCCGCCTTCCCCGGGGCCGCGCTTTCCACTGGGTAGAACGACGGGAGCAGAATATTTTCCAGAACCGTGCCGCGGGCGAGCAGGTGGAACTGCTGGAAAACGAAACCCAGGCTGTGGTTGCGGAAGCGCGCCAGCTGGGCATCGTCGAGAGCGGAGACATCCGTTCCGTTCACGCGCAGCTTTCCCTCCTGCACCTTCTGCAGGCAGCCAAGGAGGTACATGAGAGTGGACTTTCCGGAGCCGCTTGGCCCCTGGATCGCCACCATTTCTCCCGCGCCTATCTTGAAACTCAGCCCGTGCAGCACCTGCAGCGGGCGTTCGCCCATTTTGTAGGAGTGCGAGAGGCCAGCGGCCTCGATCATGGGTCCTCCGAGGGCGTGAGCTGGGTGAAGTCCACCTGCCGCACCTCTTCGTTCTCCGAAAGGCCGGAACGGATCTCCACCACCTCTTCGTTCTGCAGGCCGGTCTCGATCTTTCGCCTCTTTCCATTCAGCAGGATCGCGTAGAAGCCGTCGTCGCCTCGCAATACGAACTCATGGCGCAGGGTCAGCAGCTTTTCCGCCTTCTTGGTGATGATGTCCACAAGAGTGCTCATGCCGGGCCCGATCTCAGCATCAGGGTCGGTGATCTCGATGCGTACCGGATACTCGCCCCCGCCTCCGCTCCGCGAATAGCCCGAACTCTGCTGGCCCATCTGGGGGGCCAGGGTGAGCTCGTCGATCTTTCCCTTGTACGAGCGCGCGGGAACGGCCGAGGCCTTGATCACCGCGTCCAGCCCTCCCGTCAGCTTCACCCGGTCGACCTCGGGCGCGCTGGCCTGCACATAAAGCTTTGAAAGATCATCGATGCGCAGGATGTAGTCTTGCGGATCCCCTTCTTTTACGTATTCTCCCTCATGCTTTTGCACGTGCATCACCGTGCCGGCGTACGGCGCACGCAACGGGAACACCGGTTCCGACGACTGCAGCGACTGCGCCACGCTCACGAGCGCCTGTCCCGGTTTCACCTGATCGCCCACCTTCACGAAAATCTGGCGCACGTAACCGTTGTACGGGGCGGTCACGAGCGTGCGGCGCTTCGAGACCACGTTGCCCGCAATCGTTACCCGTTGCACAAGATCCTGCCGGGTGACCTTTCCGACTTTCCCGTCTTCGCCGCTGCCGCCGCGGAGGGCGAGGAAGCCGATGGCAGCGAGCGCGACCGCCAGCACTAGGCCGATGGTCTTATTTCCCCAGGATAGCTTCATAGATTTTCCCTTCATGATACTTCTGAGAGAGCTCACCCTTGCGCAGCTCATAGAGCGCGGAATAGTAGGACGAGCGCGCGCTGGCCACGTTCTGCAGGCTCGTGATGTAGTCGAGATACTGCACCTTGCCCTGGCGGTATTCGCTGGAAATCAGGGCGAGGTTTCCCTGTTCCAGCTTGAGCAGCTCCTCGCTGATGCGGAAACTCTCCTGCAGCTGGCGGAGGTCAGACTGGAGCTGGCTCACTTCGGATCGCAGATCGAGCAGCTGCGATTCCAGATCGTTCGACTGCACCGCGGCCGTTTCCGCCGCGATCTCGGCGTTCCGGCGCCTTAACCCGAAATCAAAGATGTTGTACTTCAGTGTCAGGAAAGCACTCCAGGAGCTGGAGTCTCTTTCGTACACGGAACGCACGGATTTGCCCGGACCGACATAACCCGAGCTGCCGTACGTCCCGTTCAGAGCCAGCCCGACCTCGGGCCAGAGTTTGCGGCTCGCCAGCTGGGTATTCAACCCACTCACTCTCCTCTGAAGTTCGGCCACTTTGTAATCGCGATGTTTCTCCGGCACAAATGAAGCAGGAGCAATGCGGCCGGCGCGTTTGTCGTCCATCGCGAACTCCAGGCGTTCGTCGGAATCCAGCGGCACGCCCAGAATTTTTTTCAACTCCTGGTCGGCTTTGAGCACTCCGTCCTTCGCGCGGAGCAGATCGATATCGGCGCGGTTCAGCTGGGTCTGGAAGCGCAGATAGTCTTTTCGTGTCTTCACTCCCTGGCGGTAGCTGTCGCGTACGAGCTCCACCTGTTTTTTCAGGATGCCGTTCTGCTCTTGCTGGGTTTCGAGATTCTTCTGCGCCTGCATGCGCTGGAAGAAGGCACTCGCCACCGCCAGCAAAAGCCGATCCCGCTCGCGCTCGAGCTGCAGCCGGCTCAGCTCTTCCTGGATCGACGCGATCCTGTGCTTGGTGATGCTCTCGCCATTGTCGTAAAGAGTTTCCGCCAGGGTGAAGGAAAAGCTGCTAGCCCAGGGCTCGTTCGGGTCCGTTTTGGGGTACGAGCGCTGCAGGCCGTGCGCGGAGGTGAAGTCCAGTGTCGGAAGGAAGGCGGCGACCGCATTCTTCCGGCCCATCTCCGCAATCAGCGTTTGCCTTTGAGCCGAATCAAATTTTGGCGAATGAGCCAGCGCATACGCAGCAGCGCCCTCCAGAGAAAGAGGCGCTGCCTGGGCGGAGGAGAAAAATAACGCTAGTGCTAAGAGCCCGCGCATGCGGGGGTACTATATGGGGGCCGTCCACCCAAAACTACTACTAAAATTGTGTTTAGGAGCGCACGAAGGGATTGCGGACTTCCAAGGTCTGTTTCCGGTCAGGACCCACGGATAAAAGCACCGTTTTTACCTCAAGCTCGTCCTCGATGAACTTCACATAATCGCTCAGGGTCCTAGGGAGCTGGCTAAGACTGGTCAGCTCGGTCACCGTCTCACTCCAGCCCTTGAAGGTCTTATAAATGGGCTTGGCGTTGCTGAAGGCCGTGAGGTCGCTGGGCACCGTTTTGAAGGTCTTGCCCTTGTACTCATAGCCCACACAGGCCTGGATCTCTTTGAGGCCGCTCAGCACATCGAGCTTGGTAATGGCCAGGCCCGTGAACCCATTGATGTTCCGTGAGTGCCGCAATGCCGCAAGGTCGAGCCATCCGCAGCGCCGGCGGCGGCCCGTGGTGGCGCCGAACTCGGCACCCACGCGCTGCAGGTGTTCGCCGATTTCGTCGTTGAGCTCGGTCGGGAAGGGGCCGCTGCCCACCCTTGTGGTGTAAGCCTTCATGATCGCGATCACTTCGTGGATCGACGAGGGAGGGATACCGGTGCCCGTGCAGGCGCCCCCGCTCGTGGTGTTCGAGCTGGTCACGAAAGGGTAGGTGCCTTGATCGATATCCAAAAGAGCGCCCTGCGCTCCCTCGAACATGATGCATTTCTTTGCGGCAATGGCCTCGTGCACGGTGGTGTTGCAATCCACCACGAATTCGCGGATCTGCTCGCCCAACTTGGCGAATTTATCGGCCAATTCGTTCGCATCAAAGCCTTCGTGTTTGTAGAGGTTTTTGAAAAGCACATTCTTCTCGACGAGGCTCTCTTCGATCCGGGTCTTCAGATAGGCGGGATTCAGCAGGTCGCCGATCCGGATCCCGAGACGCGAAGTTTTGTCGGAATAGGCGGGACCAATGCCGCGGCCGGTGGTTCCGATATTGGTGCCGCTGGCGCTCTTCTCGCGGTCCTGATCGAGCGCCTTGTGGTAGGGCATGATCACGTGGGCGCGATCGCCTAGCAGAACCTTGGACGATTTCAAATATCCCTGCTCGCGCAGCCCCCGGAGCTCCTGCAGGAAAATCTCCACGTCGACCACCACGCCATTGGCGATCACGCAGCTCTTGCCTTCGTGGAGGGCGGCGGCGGGAATGAGGTGGAGCACCACCTTTTTGCCGTCGACCACGAGAGTGTGGCCGGCATTGTTCCCGCCTTGATAGCGAACGACGATTTCGGCATGGCGGCCGTAGACGTCGACCACCTTACCCTTGCCTTCATCGCCCCACTGGGCCCCGATTACTGCGACGTTCGACATGAAACTTAAACCTTGTTCACCGCCGTAGTGGCGCGCCCTTCTTTGTAGAAATCGATCAAATACTTCGCGGCCGCGATGCCCACTTTGTGCTGCGCCTCTTTCGTGGCGGCGCCGATATGGGGAGCGCAGATGACTTTGGGGTGTTTCACCAAGGGATAGTCCGGAGGAGTGGGCTCCTTCTCGAACACATCCAGGGCGGCACCGGCCAAAGTGCCGTTATCCAATGCGGCCAGAAGCGCGGTTTCGTCGACGATGCCGCCGCGGGCGCAGTTGATGAAGTAGGAGCCTTTTTTCATCAGATCGAACTGGCGGCGACTAATGGAGTTCTTGGTGGAGTCCATGAGCGGCAAATGCAGGGAGACGACATCGCAGTCACCGAACACCAGATCCGGGCTCGTGGCCCAGCCTTTCACGAAAGAAAACTCTGGCTTTGATTTCAATTCTTCGCTGCGGGGATCATAGGCCAGCACTTTCATGCCCAAGGCGCCGCAGGCTTTGCCCACGAGAGCACCGATGGCGCCTACCCCGAGAAGCCCGATCGTGCGTCCGGCTACTTCATTGCCCACGAGCTCTTTCTTCTCCCAGAGGTTGGCTTTCATCCCGGCAGTGGCCCGCGGAAGTTCGCGCATCAGCGAAAATAAGAATCCCAAAGTAAGTTCGGCCACGGCATTGTTGTTCACGCCGGGGCAGTTGAGCACGAGTATTTTTTTAGAGGTGCAATGGGTCACGTCCACGTTGTCCACGCCCGCACCGGCGCGCATGATCACCTTCAATTTCGGCCCGGCATCGATCAGCTCTTTCGTCATCTTTGTGGCGGAGCGGATTACGATGGCCTCGTAGTTCGGCAGCATGGTCTTCAGGGCGTCTTTTTCCACGCTCTTGTGAAAGGAAACTTCAAAGAGGCCGGATTTTTCGAGCGTCTCGAGCCCATCGTTGGAAAGACCGTCCGTGATCAGAAGCTTGGCTTTAGCCATGGGAAACCTCGGGGGTGAAGGATGATGAAGACGACAGGGATCATATAGGAAGAGGGATGTTCCTCCAATGGCATTTGAGGATTATTGCGGCGCAGTAATGCTAGAGTAATGGCATGTTAGCTCGGTTTGGAATTGGCCTTGTCAGCGGTGCCACGCTTCTCGTGGGCGCGCTCCTGGGCGCTCTCCTGTTGTTCGGGCTTGAGCGAGTATTCGTGCAACCCCACTGGAGCAAGAGAGAGGTGCCTTGCCTGGAATTGGACGGGGCTCAGGGGCCTCGCTTTCGCCCGAATTGCACCGGAATGATGGCCACGCCTGAGGCCGAAGTGGTTCTGAAGACCAACGAGCTCGGTTTGCGCGACAAGCCGAACCACGCGATCCTGGAAAATCCCCTCCGCATTCTGGTGATCGGCGACGGCGACGTGGAAGGCTGGTGGGCCGAGAAAGAAAAAAGCATTCCGGCGCTTCTGGGATCCCGGATTCCGGATGCTTACTTTATCAATGCGGGCCTGAGAGAGGCCGGACCGCTACGGCAGTCGGAGCGATTGCCTGCTCTCATTCAGGCTTACCGTCCGCAGGGGATTCTGTGGTTTGTGGGGGAGCGGGCGCGCCTGGAAGATCGCGCTGCCTGCTCTGCGAAGAGGACATGCGCTCTTTGCCAGGGCTTCCAAGAGGTGGCAAGCCTGGTGGCGAAGGAAAAAATTCCGCTGCTGGGTTTTTTCCGCCTGGGCGCCGGCGAAGAGACCATCATGGCCTGCCTGATCACTGCCAAGCTCGACTTCCGCATCGATACCGCCTTCCGCGATCTTCCGGCGGCGGAAAAACAACGATTCCTCTGGGAGAACGACGACCACTTGAATCCCGACGCCTATGTCCGGGAAGTGGACCTGGCCACGGACCACGTGCAGTACTGGCTCGCCAGCTTGAAAAGCAAAACCCCGCATCCTTCTCAGGAGCGGGGTCACGCTAAGCCAAAAAACGAAAACTAGTTCTTGGGCTTGCGGGCGGCTTTCGCCACCGCGCGCTGGGCGCGCACTTTGTCGAGGATCTCGAGCGCGGGTTCGCGCAGGTCGTTCTCATGCACGAACCGGTAAAAGGCTTCCATATCGGCCTGCTGGCGGAAGTTCTTGGGAATGCCGCCGGCGTTGGCAGCAGCTTTGGCGTTCGCTTCGTTAGTGAAATCGATTTCCTGTTCCATCGTCGCTCTCCTCTTGGTGCTTATCTGCTCTTAATTTTCGTCGCTAACGTAACCCAGCCTAGTGCTGGGTCGGGCTCGTTTCGGGAGCCACCGTGGGCGCGCTATTGCTCTCCAGCATCCCGTAGCGGTGAAGCTTATTGTAAAGCGTCTTGATCGTGATGCCCAGCACTTTGGCCGTCTTGGTCTTGTTGCCGTGCTGATAGGCGAGCATCTGCAGGATGTGGTTGCGCTCGAGATCCTCGAGGCTCATGGCGATCAAGGGGGTTCCCGCTCCGTTTCCAGAGTTTTGGCCCACTTGCATCGCGGCGGACTGCGCCATGCGGATGTTGAAGGGCAAGTCTTCCAGGCGAATTTCCGCGCCCTCGACGAGGATACGGAGCTGCTCGATCGTGTTTTGCAGCTCGCGGATGTTTCCAGGCCAGCCGTAATTCTTGAGCGCGACCATAGCCTTGGCATCCACGTTCAGGGAGCGCGAAGCTCCGTAACGCGAATGATCGAGGAAGTGGCGTACGAGCAAGGCCACGTCTTCAGGCCGCTTGCGCAGAGGGGGCACGCGCAGCGTGATCGTGTTCAGGCGGTAGAAGAGATCTTCGCGGAAACGGCCGTTCTTCACCTCATTTTCGAGGTCGCGGTTGGTAGCGGAGAGCACGCGCACATCCACACGGATGGGTTGCTTGCCGCCGATGCGATACATCTCGCCTTCCTGCAGGAAGCGCAGAAGCTTGGCCTGGATGTTGAGGCTCATTTCGCCGATTTCATCGAGGAACAAGGTTCCGCCATCAGCGGTTTCCGTGAGACCGATCTTCTGTGCCACGGCGCCAGTGAAGGCGCCTTTCTCGTGGCCGAAGAGCTCGCTCTCGAGCAGCGACTCCTGGAGGGCGCCGCAGTTGATGGTCACAAAAGGTTTATCGAGGCGATCGCTCTGCCTGTGAATGCGATGAGCGATGAGCTCTTTCCCGGTGCCGCTTTCACCCTGGATGAGCACACTAACTCTGGTAGGTGCGATTTTGTCGACCATGCTCAGGAGCGAGCCGATCGCGGGGCTTTGGCCCACGAGCTCGCGCCCGGGCGCGGCGCGGTTCACGATCGTTTTCAGGACGCGGTTTTCCTTCTGCACGACCTTCTGCTGCTCGAGGATGCGCTCATTGGCGCTGCGCAGTTCCTGCGTCTTGTCTTCGACGATCTTTTTGAGTTCTTTGTTGAAATCAGCCACCTGGTTGTAGAGCTGCGCGTTCGAAAGTGCCAGGGACACCTGCGCACCGATGCTTTCCATCACATAGAGGTCGTCGGCATCGAATGCATCGGACTCGGCGGCTTCCACGTTTAGG
>DATBTF010000123.1:0-17982 GCA_036559405.1 Bdellovibrionota bacterium | reverse complement strand
TTCTCTTCCACATGGGCCTGCACGCCGAAGTTCATCCCGTAGGAATCGATTCTGCCCGAGGAATTCACGGCTGGAGTTCCGGTGCCGGAGGTGTAGATGGTTTTGAGATAGTCCGAAACCCAGAAGGGACCACCGTAAAGCAGCGCGTCCGTGCCCAAACGCCAGCCCAGGATGAGGGCTCCATCCACGAATGTTTCCTCGAGTTCGTAAGAGGTGGCGGGGGTGACCGAGGTTCCAGCTGAGTATTCTTTCTCGCTGCTTCCGGCGGCTCCCGCGCTCAGGGCCATCGAGAAATTGCCCTTGCTCGCCTTGGGTCGAGTGTCACCGAGAAATTGGTACTTCAAGCCGAGTCGCGGCTGAAGGAGGGTCAGGCTGATTTCCATTCTCTCCATCAAGCCCACGGAGGTCTGGCTGATCACGCGATGGCCGGGCTTCTGCACCGAGGGATCATTGAGGTTGGGAGCCCGCGTTTCATATGCGGGCGTCAGCTCCACCTCATTGCGTCCCTGGTAGGCGAGCTGCACTTCGCCGCCGAAGGCCTTCCCGCTCGCCTCAGGCGACTCAAACCGGTTCATCGGAAGTTTGGCGGTCACTGCGCAGGAAGAAGCGAATATACCGACGAGAAACGGCACCCAGGATCGAGTGCAAACAAGTTTACGCATGCCTCATGGTCCCTGCTTTTGTGCGCCTCCACAACACAAAGATCTTCCTTCTTACTCTCCGCGTTAAGGGGTTTCAAATTGACAAGCTAAGTCGGGACTAGGTACCAATCCTAATCACGTCGAACTCTTGAGGATTCAACCTTGATGCGGATGCGGAAGTGGCTGGTGGCGGTAGGGGGGGTGTTTGCCCTGCTCGCGATTCCGCTCACCACCGATGCCGCTCCCAGATCCAAGTCCAAACCCAAAAATTCCGCCTCCGCCATTCCTGGGGGCGAAACCATCACCAAAATCGATGTGCGCGGCAACCAGAAGATCGACCGCGAAGCCATCCTGGAAAAAGTCGGCTCCAAGAAAGACCAGCCGCTCGACGAAGATCAGGTGCGTAAAGACATCGTCTCCATCCACAAGCTCGGCTACTTCGACGAAATCAAAGTGGACTTCGAGGGCGGCACCCTCGTTTTCACCGTGAAAGAGCGCCCGGCCATTAACCGCGTCATCTTTTTCGGCAACGACCAGATCTCCACCGACGACCTCAAGGGCGTGCTCACGGTGAAGACCTACGACATCTACGACGAAAACCTCGTGCGCGAGAGTGTGCGCAAGCTCCAGAAGCATTACGAGGACAAAGGCTATTACCTCGCCAAGGTCGACTATTCCGTGCGCCCCGCCAAGGAAAAGGACATGGTGGAGATCCTTTTCAAGATCCGCGAGTACGACAAAGTCAAGATCAAGAAGGTGACCTTCCTCAACAACTCGGCCTTCACCGACGACCAGCTCCGCCGCGTACTCCGGAACACCCAGGAAGGCGGCTTTTTCTCCTGGGCCACGAGCAGCGGCAACTTCAAGGAGCTCGACTTCAAGAACGACCTGCAGATGCTGCAGGTCTGGTATCTCAACGAAGGCCATGTGCGCTTCCGCCACGAGCCGCCCATCGTAACGGTGAGTGAGGACAAGAAATGGGTCTTCATCACCATCAAGGTGGACGAAGGCAAGAAATACAAAATGGGCCCCGTGGACTTCGGCGGCGACCTGCTCTTCCCCAAAGAGGAGCTCTACGACACCCTTTCGCTCAAAACAGGCGACACCTTCTCCATCATCAAGCGCAACAAAGACATCCTTGCGCTCACGGAAAAGTACCAGGACCTCGGCTATGCCAACGTGAACGTGATCCCGGATCTGCAGATCCACGACAACGATCTCAGCGTGAGCATGAACTACGACTTCGAGAAGGGCACCCTGGTGCACTTCGGCCGCATCACGGTGAAGGGTAATACCAAGACGCGCGACAAGGTGATCCGCCGTGAGCTGAAGATCCGCGAGGGCGAGCTGTATTCCGGCTCCGGCATGCGCGTGTCGAAGGAAAACGTGGAGCGACTCGGATTCTTCGATCAGGAGTCGGTGCAGTTCCAGACCAAGAGCCCGCCCGGACGTCCCGACATCATGGACGTCGAGATCAATGTGAAGGAGCGCCCGACCGGCCAGTTCCAGCTCGGCGCTGGGTACGCCACCACGACAGGGATGTTCTTCACCACCCAGGTTTCGGAGTCGAACTTCCTAGGCAAAGGGCAGGATCTCCGCTTCTCCACCCAGCTGACGAAGGACAAGAACAACCAGAGCTTCCGCACGAGCTTCACCGACCCCTATGCCTTCGACACGCTTTGGAGCATGGGCGGCTCGGTCTCCTACGAACGCAATAGTGCCGGAAGCTATGTGGAGTTCCGCCGTGGCGGCCAGATTACCTTGGGCCACCCGATCGGCGACTATACGCGCTTGTGGGTGGGTTACCGGCTGGAAGAGATCCAGCTGCTTGATAACCACGATCCCTTTATTGACCGGAATATGAGCTTCGAGGCGGGAACCTCGTCGTCTGTGTCCGTTACCGTGGCCAATGACAAGCGTAACGATCGGATGGTCACTACGGGCGGGCATTATCTTTCGGCCTCAGAGGAGCTCGCCGGCCTGGGCGGTAACCGCAAGTTTGCGCAGACCATCGGCGATGCGCGAATCTACCGTAAGATCTGGGGAGATCTCACCTGGCGCGCCAAAATTGAGGCGGGCAATATCGCGTCTTTCTGGCCCAACGGTGCCGTGCAGATCAGCGAGAAGTTCCGCCTGGGCGGTCCGAACAGCCTCAGGGGTTATGAGGGCTATAGCGTGGGCCCGCGGAACGTATTCAACTTCGTCGAAGGGGGCACGAACGAGCTCTTTACGATGTGGGAGCTGGAGTATCCTATCGCGAACGAGATCGGCCTCAAGTTCGTGCTGTTCTACGATGCTGGGGACGCCTTCAAGAATTACCCGCCGGACATGAAGCAGGACTGGGGCTGGGGAATCCGCTGGTTCTCGCCTTTGGGGCCGTTGCGTTTCGAGTGGGGCTATCCGCTTCGTGGCGGGGACAATCAGTTTAACTTTATGATTGGTCCGCCCTTCTAGCCGACCAAATCGTTTTTCTCTTTACCCCTTTCGTTTGCATCATAAGATTTAGGCAATCCACGGAGGATTTCTTATGCAGGGACGCATTTTTCGCTACGCATTTGTTCTCATTTTGGCTCTGAGCATCTCGCCCTCTGTCGTTTTCGCGGACCGCGGCGGGCACGAACCCACCAACCCCTCCCAGCCGATTCCTAAGTTTCTTCCCGTCGAAGAAGGCCTTTACCGCGGCGGCCGGCCCGGACGCGAGGGCGTGACGTATCTAAAGAACCTGGGCATACGCACCATTGTGAGCCTAGACAACAATACGTCTGAAAACGAGGACGAGCGCCGGTTTGCGGAATCGCTTGGAATGAAGGTGATTCTCCTTCCTATCAATCCCATGTGGACGATCAACGACCAGACCGTAAACAGCGCGCTTGAAGCAGTCCGCAATCCGCAGCTGCGTCCGCTCTTTTTGCACTGCAAGCATGGGGAAGACCGCACCGGAATGCTGGTGGGCCTCTTCAAGGCGGAGAATAGGGGCTGGACAGCGGCGGCAGCCTACAAAGAGGCGCTCGATCTGGGCTTTCACCGAGAGCTTTTCCCCCTCGATCGCTATTTCCGCGATCGGCTCAGACTCTAGAGATCTAGGTCGAGGCCGAAGGTCCACTTCTCCGTTTTTTCGCTATAGAACTGCCCGCGCAGATCGTGCCCTTTGAGGTAGCTCGCGGTGATGCGCACAGGTATGCCGCCTGCGCTGGGCACGAGAGCCGTTCCCGCCGCCAGCTGGAAGGTGGTTCCTTCTGCAGCATTTCGGATGCGGAGGTCGCCCCCGAAGTAGGGGTGAGCGATCCCCCAATGCAACGGCAGGATGCCGTAGGCGCCGAGCTGGAGTGCATGCCGGGGCAGGGACGGCATGGTGTGGGTAAGCAGATGGTAGCCGGCATAGGCGCGCCAGGGGCCGAGCTGGCGCGCGGCTCGTAGCGAGAGCGTCTCGCGGGTGTAGGTGATGGCGCTGCGTTTGCTGGTGAGGCCATCACTCAGATGGGCCGAAATATGGGTGTAGCGTAGCTGGTACATCCAGAGACCGCGTGCGGCTTCGCCATAAAGCCCGATCAGCCCGTCGCTCGAAAGCAGAGGGAATCTGGAGCCCTCTTGGCGCATCACGAAATAACCATTGCCCTCGATTCCCGTATGAAAAACCAGGCTTTCCCCATGGCAGTCGCCCTTCCAGCCCGCGAGGGAGCGGTAACCTCCGACATCGGCCTCGAGCTCTTCCTTATTGTTTTTGCGCAGACCCAGGCGGAGATCGCGAGGGTCGGAGAGCAGGCTTGGAAAGGGGCGCGAATGTGGCAGCGCCACCCAGCCATCGGATTGCTCGGGTGGAGGAGGAAAGCCTTCGCCATAGGTTGTTTCGCTCCGCGAAATAGCGGGATGGAGGAAGAGAATTAGCAGGGAGAAACGAAAGATTTTCATCCTCTTAGGATGTAAGAAAGCCTTTCCCTGGGCAAGGGTCTCCACTATAGTGAAGGCCAATACTGAAGGAGTTTTCCATGAAGAAAAGCTTGGTTTTCGCGAGTCTTTTGATCCCTGGTTTCGCTTTGGCTGCGGCGCAAAGCGGCAAACCGGAAGGAACCTCCACCCGCGTGGCCCTCATCCGCATGCAGGACGCGATCAAAGACACCAAAGACGGCAAATCCGCTGAAAAAGCTCTCAAGAAAGAAATCGAAGACCGCCAGAAGAAGCTGGAGTCGGAAGGCCAGAAGATCCGCACCGCCATGGAAGAGCTGCGCAAGCAGGGCATGGTGATGGACGAGAAGAGCCGCGGCGAGAAAGAAGCCGCGATCCAGAAGCAGGTGATGGCGTTCGAGGAATCCAAGATGCGCTCGCAGCAGGAGTTCCAGAAGCGCGACCAGGAAATCTCCGAACCCATCATCAAGAAGCTGCGCTCCATCGTGGCCACCGTATCGAAAGAGAAGGGCTACAACCTTGTGATCGACACCGGCTCGGTGGTTTACGCCGAAACCCAGGACGACATTACGGACGAAGTAATCAAAAGGTATGACTCGAAAAAATAAAGTCCTGTTGGGAGACCTTCTCCCGGCTTTGGGCTTAGGCGGCGAAGGCGAAAAGCATCGCTCTCTCGAGATCCGGCGGATCGCTCCGGTGGAAAAGGCTCGCGAGGGCGATCTTGTTTTCGTCGCGGCCGATAGCGCGCTGGCGCAACTCAAGAGCGCGCACCCTTCGGTGGCCGTTGTGAGCGAAAATCTGTACGCACGCGCTTACGATCTCGGACTGAAATTCCCTTTACTGAAAACGAAAGACGCCATGCTTGCCTTCGCCAAGGCTAGCGTTTTTTTCAAGACGGAAACCGTGCTCGAGAACGGCGTGCACTCCACCGCCTTCGTGCATCCTTCCGCCCGCCTGGGCGCGGGAGTCACGGTGGGCCCGCACGCGGTGATCAACGAAGAAGCGGAGCTCGAGAACGGCGTGGTGGTGCATGCGAGCGCGGAGATCGGCGCGCGCGCACATATCGGCGCCGACTCCGTGATCTTCCCGGGTGTGGTGATCTACCAGGACTGCAAGATCGGCGCGCGGGTGCGCATTCATGCCAATTCCGTGATCGGGGCCGACGGCTTCGGCTACGTTCAGGAGAAAACTCCTACGGGCGTGAAGCATGTGAAGATCCACCATCTCGGGGGCGTACGGATCGGCGATGATGTGGAGATCGGGGCGAGTTCCACCATTGATCGCGGCACCCTCGAAGACACGATCATCGAGCGCGGCTGCATCATCGACAACCAGGTGCAGATCGGCCACAACTGCCACCTCGAAGAGGGCGTGATCATCTGCGGCTGCACGGGCCTCGCTGGCTCCGTGCACGTTGGGAAGTATGCCGTGCTCGCGGGTTTCGTGGGCGTGGCGAACAAGATGACGATTGGTCGCGGTGCGCGCATTGCGGCCTACTCCGCCATCCAGGGACATGTTCCTGAGGGTGTTACGTGGGGCGGCATCCCCGGCATGCCCCACCGTGACTGGCTGCGCACGCAAAGGCTGTTCCGAGTGCTCCCAGAAATTTTAGGCGAAAAAGGCAAGGCCGCGAGAAGGCGGCCGGAGACAAGTGAGGAAGCATGAGCAAAGACGTAAAAAAATACGGTCCCTACGACCATCTTCAGATAATGAGCTTTCTTCCGCATCGCTATCCTTTCCTCTTTGTGGACAGGATCATCAGCGTCGAAGTTCCCTACAGTCCGGACGGCAAGCTCCAGCAGGTCGGCACCAGGGTGGTGGGGATCAAAAACGCCACCATCAACGAGCCCTATTTCACCGGTCACTTCCCCAAACTGCCGATCACTCCCGGCGTGGTGATCATCGAAACCATGGCGCAGATCTCGAGCTTCGCGATCATGCCCTGGCTCAAGGTCGACAAAGACATGCGCATCTTGAGCAAGTTCGATCTCCGGCTCGCGGGAGTGGACAACACCCGGTTCCGCCGGCCTTTCTCTCCCGGTGAGTGTCTCAAGATCACGATTGACGTGACCAAACAGCGCGGGCCCATCTGGGGTTTCAAATGCCACGGAGAAGTGGATGGCCAGCCCGTGGTCGAGGCCGATGTTCTGGCCAGTGCGGTGGTGGAGGACTAGATGGCAAGGACGATTCATCCTACCGCATTCGTGCACCCCAAGGCCGAGCTCGGCGACGACGTGGAAGTGGGTCCCTTCGCCTACGTGGGCGAGTTCGCCAGGATCGGCAAGGGCACCAAGCTACTCCACCACGCCTGTGTGGAAGGGCATTCCACCATAGGCGATGACAACGAGATCGGCTCCTTCTCAGTGATCGGCGGCAAGCCCCAGGACTTGAAATACAAGGGCGAGCCCACCCGCGTGGAAATCGGCCACCGCAACCAGTTCCGCGAGAGCGTGACCGTGAACCTCGGCACCGTGACCGGAGGCGGCCTCACGAAAGTGGGCAGCGATTGCCTGGTCATGGCCTATTGCCATATCGCCCACGACTGCATCATCGGCGACCACGTGATCATGGCCAACTATACCGGGCTTTCCGGCCACGTTACGATCGAGGACTGGGCGATCCTCTCGGGAATGTGCGGAGTGACTCAGAACAATACCATCGGCAAGCACGCGTTTGTGGGTGGCCTTACCGCCATCCGCAAGGACGTGGCTCCTTACGTGATTATCGTGGGCGACGAACCGAACGAGGTGAGAGGCGTGAACCGCGTGGGTCTCAAGCGCCGCGGATTCGAGGGCGAGCGCTTCGAAGCCGTGGTGGAAGCCTGCAAAATTTATTTCGATAGCGGCCTGGAGAAAGAACAGGCGCTGGCGGAGTTGAGCCGCAGGTTCGGCGACCAGGCCGACGTGCGCTATTTCACGGATTTCATCCGCAAGAGCAAGAACGGGATCAGCCGTTAGGAGAGTGCCTTGGCGAAACTACGTGCCGCGGTAGTGGGTTTTGGCCATCTAGGCGTTTTTCATGCCCAGAAATACACGCAGCTGGGCGAGGAAGGCGTGGAGCTGGTGGCTCTCGTCGACCCACGAGCGGAGGAAATCAAAGCCAAGGCGGAAAAAACCGCTCCAGGCGTGCCTGTGTTCCGCTCTCTCGAGGAATATTTTGCCGCTTGCAGTGCCGGTAAGGCCCAAAAGCCCGACCTCGCCTCGGTAGCCGCCACCACCAGCCATCACCTCACCATTGGCGAGCAGCTCTTGGAGAGGGGTGTGCACCTTCTGGTCGAGAAACCGCTCGCTTCTTCCGTGGCCGAAGCCCGCCGGCTCGTGGAGCTGGCCGAGAAGAAGAAGCTTGTTCTGGCCACCGGTCACGTACAAAGGCATCTGGTGGTGGAGGCTCTGAAGACCATTCATGCCCAGCCGCTCTTCATCGAGTGCCACCGCCTGAGCCCGTTTCCCGCCCGCTCCACTGATATCGACGTGGTGCTGGATCTGATGATCCACGATATCGACCTGATGCTGGCGATCGTGAACAGCCCGCTCAAGGCCGTGCACAGCGCGGGCTTTCCCGTGCTCACGCCCCAGATCGACATCGCCAACTGCCGTTTCGAATTCGAAAGCGGATGCGTGGTGAACCTTACGGCTTCGCGGATCTCGATGTCGCGCACCCGCAAATTCCGCATCTTCTCCGGGGATTCCTACGTCTCGCTCGATCTGGGCGCCGGCACTTTTGAAAGCTATGTGCGTGACCCGCAGGAGAAGGATCTGGCGAAGGCGATCGCGGTGAAGTCGGGTGACTTCGGCGTGAAGGACGCCCTGCTGGAAGAGGTGCGGGACTTCGTGCGAGCGGTACGAGATTCACGTCCGCCCCTGGTCTCGGGCCGTGATGGTCTACGCGCGCTGGAAGTGGCGGAACAGGTGGTGACCGATGCCCGCCGCCGCCTCGAGAAGCTGGGCCGGGCGCAGTAGGGAAGGAGAAGAGGATGTTGGCGGTAGGTTTCATGATTTCCCTGATTTTTTGGGGCGTGCTTGTCATCTTGTCGCTCTGGGGCGCGCTTCAGCTCTACCGGGCCGGCGCCCTGGCCGACCGCTGGCTCCTTCTGCTGCCTTACCTTTTCGCCGCCCTTCTCTACTTCGCGATCCGCTACCGCTTCGTCTACTGGTATTTCGATAACGACGCGATTCATCGTTTCTTCTCGATCGGAGCCTATTGGGCCGCGGACCGCGTGGTCTATGCTTTGTGCATTCCGCTTTTTTACGGGATCACGGTGTTACGGCCGCAATGGGTGCTGCGCTTCTGGATGAACCTGCCCCTGATGGTCATTTTGCCGTTCGCGTTGAAGCTATTCCTGTATCTTTCTGGAGCGGCGGGCTGGGAGGAAGTTCCTATGCAGATCTTGCCCACGCGGATTGAATGAAACTGCTAGTTGTGGCGGGCGAAGCCTCCGCCGACCTGCATGCCGGCCATCTCGTGGCGCGCTTGAAGCGGAGCGGCCCGGTCACGCTGATCGGGGTGGGGGGCGATCGGCTGGTGGAGCAGGGATTGGCTCCTGTAAAGCACGCGCGCGAGATGGCGGTCGTGGGGCTCACCGAAGCTGTCCGCAAGATTCCCCAGACCTTGCGCCTGATCGCGAGCCTCGAGAAGCTGGCCGGGGACGAACGCCCCGACGCCGCCCTGCTGCTGGATCTTCCGGACTTCAACCTTCGCCTTGCGCCCAAACTCCACGCCATGGGCATCCCCGTGATCTACTACATCTCCCCTCAGGTCTGGGCCTGGCGCTCGGGAAGGGTGCACGGCATGTCGGAATGCATCGACCTGCTGCTGTCCATCCTTCCCTTCGAGTCGGACTGGTACCGGCGGAACGCGCCGGAAAAACTGCGTGTCGAGTACGTGGGGCATCCGGTACTGGAGGAGATTCCGGATCTGCCCTATCAGCCGCAGCCGAACCGGCTGGCGATTCTGCCGGGATCCCGGGAAAGCGAATGGCGCACTCTCTTCGGCCCGATGATCGGTGCGGCCGCGATTTTGTACCGCGAAAATCGTGGCCTCGAATTCCGTCTTCCTCTGGCGGAGCCCCTCAGAGGTAATGCCTTCGTGCTGGAATGTCTCTCTCCCGACGGACCCTTCGCGCCGGAGCTGCGGGCGCTGGGCGGAAGTTTTTCCGTGGTGGAGGAGCCGGCCCACCATGTGCTTCGCGGCGCCAAGGCAGCCTGGATCGCCTCGGGAACCGCCACCCTGGAGGCCGGCGTGGTGGGCGTGCCCATGGTGGTGGCCTACAAGGTGAGCGCAGTCACGGCCTTTGTCTTCAAGCATTTCGTGAGATATGGCGGGCCGGTGGCCATGGTGAACCTGATCCAGGGAGGCCTGGGCGGAACAGAACGGACCGTGCCCGAACTGCTGCAGGACCAGGTGAGCGCCGTACCTTTGGCCGAAGCCATGCGGGGGGTGCTGCTTGAGCCGAACTGGAGCAGGATGAAAAGCAGATTGGCCAGTACAAGATCCATTCTTCAGGGTGGCACCCAAGGTGGCCTTCCCTTGGACCGGGCCGCGCACGCCATCCGGAGCTTTCTGGAGGCCCGCGCATGATCGTACTCTCGGGCTTGCGGGAGTGGGCCTATAAGAAAAAGCTGGTCAAGCCGGTGGAGCTGCAGGCCTTCGTGGTTAGCGTGGGCAATCTCAGTCTCGGAGGCACGGGCAAGAGCGCCTTCGTGATGTGGCTCGCGGAATGGGCAGCCGAGCGCAGGATCCCCACCGTGGTGCTTTCCCGCGGCTACAAACGCAAAACCAGCGACATGCGCATCCTCGGTCCCGGAGAGGCGCTGCCCGACGCAGCCGAGATCGGCGATGAGCCCTGGATGATCAAGAACCGGGTCCCGTCTGTGGGCCTGCTGGTACATGCCGACCGCGCGCGGATGGCGGAACGCCACTGGGCGGAGCTCGGCAGCCCGCGCCTCGTGCTGCTCGACGATGCCTTCCAGCACTGGAGAAGTGCCCGAAACATCGACGTGGTGATGGTCGACGCTACCGAGTCCCTCGAGCAGAAGACTTTGCCTTTTGGAAGGCTGCGCGAAAGCATCATGGCCTTGCGGCGGGCCGATCTCGTAGTGATCACGCATGCCGGGGCCGTGAGCCCGGAGGCCCTCGAACGCCTGGAAGAAAGGCTGAGTGCCGCGTCTCTCCCGAGATCACAGCCGATTTGGAAAAGAGCCACCGGCCAGAAAATCCGAATAGCGGCGGCCGACTACGAGTGCATGGGCTTCCGTGACGCGGCCACCGGCGAGCCCAGGCAGCCCGACCGCAGCTGCGAGTACCTTCTCGTCTCCGGCATCGCCAAGCCTGATCACCTGCGGTCGGTGGTGAAAAGGATGGGACTTCAGGTGCGGGAAGAGCTCTACTTCCCCGACCACCACCGGCTCAGCTCCGGTGAGATCACCCAGATCCGCAAGGCGCTAGCGCAGCTGCGGAGTGGCTCTCTCCTCGTCACCGAGAAGGATTGGGGACGCTGGCGCGAGCTTTTCGCCGCGGGAGTGCCGGCTCTGGTGATCCAGGTTCGTTTCGCATTCCGGGGCCGCGGGCCGGAGGAGCTGGAGGCCGTGCTGGAGGAGGTCAAGAAAGGGGCAGGATGTTTTACCTTGCCCTGATTTTTTTCAAGACCATCGCTTTTCTCCTCTCGCTTCTTCCGAGAAAGGCATTCCTTTTCCTGGGGTATGGGCTGGGAAACCTGCTGCGGCTCGCCGGCTTTCGCGCTTCCATCGCGCGCGGCAATCTGGCGCTGGCCTTTCCGGACAAGACGGAGGCGGAGCGAGAGGTGCTGCTCAATGCCACCTACCGTGAACAGGGCGTGCTTTGGCTTGAGTTGCTGCGCATGTTCTACCGCTTCGACCGTTTTCTCGACCGCTACTGCGATCTCGAGGGGGGCGAGCATGTGCACGCCGCCCTGGAGAAGGGCAAGGGTGCCTTCGTCATGACGGCCCACCTGGGAAACTGGGAAGTTATGACCGCCTCCGGCTACGGACTTGTGGGAATCAAAAGCAATATGGTCACGAAAGAGCTCAAGCCACGCTGGCTGCACCGGGTGGTGGAAGTCACCCGTTCGCTGCTCGGTACTACGATGGCCGTTGAGCCGCGCACCATGCAGGGGATCCTGCGGGCTCTTAAGAAAAACGAGCTGGTGGGTTTCGTGATGGACCAGTATGCCGGTGCCCCCGTGGGTGCGCGCGTGCCTTTTTTCGGGCTTCCAGTGGGTAGCCACACGGCATTGGCGTCTCTGGCTTTGCGTACCGGCGCGCCCGTGATCCCAGCCTTTTCGGTGCGTAAGCCCGACGGCCGGTACCTGGTTCGCTTCGAGCCGGAGCTGAAGCTGGAGGCGAGAGGCGACAAAGAGGCGACCATTCTCGCCAATACGGCCTTATTCGTGCGCCATACCGAAGCCTGGGTGCGGAGCTATCCCGAGCAGTGGCTGTGGATTCATCGTCGGTGGAAGGGGGATCTTTCCCCTTTGCCTCCTCAAGTGGAAGGGGAAATGCTAAAGTAGCACAAATGAGAAGCGCTATGAGAAACCTCTGGATCCTGATCTTTCTGCTTTCGGCCTGTGCCGGGCATCAGCCGGCGCCCCAGGCGATTTCCGAAAAAGATTTCGCCGTGCCCGCCAAGCTGGCCGACCAGTTCGCCGTGAGAGAGGCGGGGCCCGCCGCGGCACCTGCGGCCATTCCCATTGCTCCGCCAATTCCCAAGGAAAAAGGAAAGGCGGCGGAAAAGTCCGTGAAAAAATCCAAGAAAAAAGGGATGCAGAAGGCGGAAGCGAAGCCCAACGGGGCGGAAACGAGAACGAACGTGTATATCAATCGGTGGACGATGCCCCCCGTTTTTCAGACCGGCGAGCGCACGGTATTCGACATCACCTACTTCGGAGCCACAGCCGGGCAGCTCGAGCTCGAAATTATGCCACCCAAGGTGGTCGCGGAACGCACCACCTTCCACTTCCGCGCGGTGGCCAGCACCACCTCGATTTTCTCGCTCTTTTACCGCGTGAACGACGTGGCCGAGAGCTTCATGGATTCCGAGGGGCTCTTCTCCCACAAATTTTCCATCAAGCTCGATGAGAGCCGGCAGCAGCGCGACGTGCTCGAGCTCTACGACCAGGAGAAGCGCAAGGCCTACTACTGGAGCAAACTCGAGCGCCCCGATAAAGACATGGTCAAGGAACAGAGCGAGATCGAGCTCGTGCCCTTCACCCAGGACGGCTTGTCTTCCTTTTTCTTCGTGCGTACCCTGCCGCTGGAGATCGGGAAGGTCTACGAGTTTCCCGTGGTCAATAACGGCAAGCTGCGCACCGTGCGCGTGACCCCTGTGCGCAAGGAAGATCTGAAAACCAAGGCCGGGGAATTTCCCTCCATCGTGGTGAAGCCGGAGGTGGTGCTCGACGGGGTGATGCAGTCCCACGGCGAAAGCTTCATGTGGGTTAGCGATGATGCCCAGCGCAGGATCCTCAAGATCGACGCCAAAATTAAAGTAGGCAGCGTGATCGCCTACCTGCGGGAGCTCTCGTATGGCGGCAAGCCCGTCACCAGCGCCAGCGCAGCTCCGTAGGATTCTCGTCATCCAGACTGCCTTCTTGGGCGACATCGTGCTTGCCACGGCCTTCCTGGCCAACCTGCGTGCATTGCAACCGTCCGCCGAGATTCGCTTCCTCACCACTCCCGCGGGAGCGCGGCTGCTTTCTCCGAATACATTCGGAGTGAAGGTGATTTCCTACGATAAGCGCGGGAATGACAGCGGCCCTGGCGGTTTCCTGCGCATGGCGCGCGAGCTGAGAGGCTTCGCTCCGGAGCTGGTCTTCTGCCTGCACCGCTCACTTCGCTCCACGCTCTTGGCAAAGGTGAGCGGCGGCGAGGTTTGGGGTTTTAGTGAAGGCGTCGGCTCTGTATTGTTCACCGGGCGAGTGGCTCGAGCTAAGGGACGTTTCGAGGCGGAAAAAAACCAGGCGCTGCTGGCGGCCTGGGCGGGCGAGCGTGCACTTCAGCAGGCGTTGTTCCCTATCTTGAGTGTAAGCGACAAGGACACGGCCGAAGGCGATACCCTCCTTGGCGGATTGCAGGGTTTCGTTGCGCTGGCACCGGGCTCGGTCTGGGCCACAAAACGCTGGCCGCCTGAACGTTTTGCCGGGCTGGCGCAGCTCCTCTGGGAGAGGCACGGTCTCCGTTCGGTAATCGTGGGCGGGAATGAGCCGGCGGATCGTGAAGCCGCGATGAAACTCCTGGTGGCCTACAGGGAAGGAGCGGAAAAGGTCGCGCCCCTTCCGCTCGACCTGACGGGAAAAACTGGCCTGGGAGGGCTGAAGTCGGTATTGTCGCGGGCGAAGCTGGTGGTGGCCAATGACAGTGCCCCTCTGCACATGGGAATCGCCATGGGTGTTTCCGTGCTGGGAGTGTTCGGACCGACCACGCGTGAGTTGGGCTTTTTTCCGCTGGCCCCGGAGGGCAAGGCGAAGGTGGCGGAGCTCGCGGGGCTGGAGTGCCGTCCCTGCGGTCTGCACGGGCATGACCAGTGCCCGCGCACCCACTTCCGCTGCATGCTGGATCTGTCTCCAGAGGCCGTATACCGGGAAGCTGAGCTGCTATGTCGCTGACGAACGAAACCCTGGAAGAGATACGCGACCGCCTGTCGGGCGAGCTCCATGTGCTAGTGATCATGATCTCCCGTGCCTGGGGCGGGCTCGAGCAGACCGCCCTTGCCGATGTGCGCCTGCTGATGCAGTCGGGATTCCATGTTTCCCTGCTCGTGCACGAGAACAGCCCGATCGATCACGCGGTGAAGATGGAGAGCCCGCAGATCAAGCTGGTGTACTGCCCCGAGAATGTGCGCAACTATTTCGACGGCGGCCTCTGGCGTCAGCTCCGCCACCTGATCGACGACGAGGGCATCAACCTCGTGCATTGCCACCAGACTTCGATCCTGGGCGCCGTGGTGCCCGCTCTGGTGCGCCGGCCACACGTAGCCCTCGTGGTGAGCCGCCACATCCTCAACAGCCACAACAAAAAGGATCCCTTTCACGCCCTGCTCTACCGGCGAGTGGACTATATGCTCGTGCTCTCCCAGACCATGCGGCGCAACCTCGCCTCCACCTTTCCGCTTCCGGAGAAGAAGCTGCGGATCGTGAACCTCGCCATTGATCTCGAGCGTTTCAATCCCAATACCGTCGACCGCCACCAGATGCGCGAGCTCTGGGGCATCCCCCAGGACGCCTTTCTCGTGGGCCTGGTGGGGCGACTGGATCCGATGAAGGGCCAGGACCTCATGGTCAAGGCGGTAGCCCAGGCCAAGAAGAGTTACGCCGACGTCTACGGAGTGATGGTGGGTAATGAGACGCCTGGGCTGGAAGGGCGCTATCTCAAAGAGCTGCAGGAAAGCATCCGGCAGCTGCACCTGGAAAATTGCATTCTCTTGCATGGGGCGCGCAAGGAAGTTCCGGAGGTGATGGCGGCGCTCGATCTCTTCGTGATGCCGTCTTGGAGCGAGGCGTTCGGGCTGGTCGCCCTCGAGGCGATGGCGATGGGCGTGCCCTGCATCCTTGGCCGAGGCGGTAGTGCGGAAGAAATGGCCGCGGGGAGCGGGGCCGAGCTGGTTCGTCCGCAGGACGCCTACGACCTGGCTCGCAAGATCATCCTTCTGCGCAATAGCCCCACCATGCGCGAGGAGATGCGCCAGAAGGGGCGCGCCTACGTGATCGAGCGGCATTCCAAGAACGTGCGGCTGCAGAAGACTCTCGAAGTCTACGGCCGCTGTTACCGCCGGCGGATCTACGATGATCCCCACCACGGGCATTAAGAATGCGCCTATATGTTTTTCTGAAGGGCGCTCTCCAGGAATTCGGTTTTCTTCTGATGCTCTCTCTGCTGTTTCTAATAGTGATGCAGCTGGGCCGCGTATTCAGCCTCAGCCTGGAGACCCTGGCCTGGAATCTGCTTTTGCTGTCCTTTCCCCTCGGCCTCCTACGGTCTGTCGTGGGCCGGCGCCCGCTTGCCGTGGGCGCGTTTTTCGGAACGCTCCTGCTATCCTTTGTGAACCGCCTCAAGATGTCCCATATGGGCGATCCGCTTGCGCCTAGCGATCTCTTCAAATTGAAATTTTCCCCTCTGGTTCTGCAGTTTCTCGAGTGGAGTGAAATTATTCTTTTGCTGGCGGCGCTCGCGATTGTGCTGGCCGGTTTTTTTCTCTGGTGGAATCGACAGAAAACCACTCCGGAAAAACAGAAATATCCCCTGCCCTCAATATTCGTCGTGGTTGCACTCGGCCTGGCATTCTTCCTGGCCTTCATCGGCACGGAAGGAAAGTTTCCCCGGCGTGAGGTTCTGGAGCGCTTTCCAGGTGATTATCCGCAGGCCGAGGCGATGGGGAAATACGGATTTTTTCTGAATGCCCTGCTCAATTCCGATATCTGGAAGGTCGATCCTCCTCCCCGGTATTCCAAGACTGAAGTGGAGCAGGCGATCCGGAGTTTTCTTCCTGCAAAGGAGAGCGAGCCGGGTTCCGTGCGTCGGCATATAATCGTGATCCTGCTCGAGTCCTTCGCGGATCCCTTTGGCTGGGGCCTGCGCTTCCAGGAAGATCCCATTCCCTTCTACCACCGGCTGAAAAAGTCGGCACGATCTCTGCCCACTCTCTCCCCCGTGCTCGGAGGAGGCACGGCGAACCCCGAATTTGAAGTGCTGACCGGGATTCCCGTGAGTGTGCTTCCTGGCGCAAGCATTCCCTATGTGCAGTACCTCAAGCATCGCATCTCCTCCGTTCCATGGTGGCTGAAGAAATTCGGATGGCGCAGTTTCGCGATCCACAACAACATCCGAAGTTTTTGGAACCGCCAGGAGGCCTATCCCTTACTCGGCTTCGACCGGTTTTTTTCCCGGGAAGATCTAGTGGCGTCCAAGGGCGACGATGAGATCTTCCGCAAAAGCCTGGAGCTGCTCCAGCAGGATCCGAAAACCCCGCAGTTCCATTTTCTCGTGACCTTTGAGACCCATGGGCCTTATGTGACCGAACCTGGTTCGAAGCAATGGATCAGCGGTTCGCGTTTTGGGCCGAATCTGGAGGAAAAGATCCGCTCTTATTCCGATAAAATTCGTCAGCTCGACGGAAGGCTGGAGGATTATTTTGTGGGTTTGAAAAAACTCGACGGTCCCCAGCCAGTGGTTCTTCTTTTCGGAGACCACCAACCGGAGTTCATGCCGGACTTTCCTTCACCAGTCACGGGAGAGCGTTCGCTGTATCGCACGGAGGCTATCGTGGTCGGAGGGGACAAAGGCCTGTATGCCGGACTCGAACCCCGGGGGATGTATTGTCTGGCGCCCCTCCTGCTCGGGCTTCAGGGAATCGCGGAGGCAAATTCTCCTTACTTCCGCTACCTGAAGGAATTTTGCGTTTCGAAGCGAGCCGAATCCGCCGAACGCGAAAGGCTCAAGCTTCTCACCTTTGACCGCCTTTTTGGCAGCGGCTATTCGCTGCCCTGAGAGAGTGCTACCATTAGGGGCGAATGCGACCCTCGTCCCGATCTTTCCACGCCTTGCTGGCTCTGGTGCTGCTGATCGGCGCCTTTTTTCTGCGCGTCGACGGCCAGCGCAGCAGCCTTTACGGCCGCTTTCCCGGACCGGGCGACGGACTGTGGCGAGTGAATTCAGCTATGGCTCTGGGATTTACACGTAGCTGGTACGACTTTGGAATTGCGAGTACCGGAATGCTGATGCGCGCGGAATCACATACCGTAATTCCACGTGATTTCGGAGCCGCTTATGTTTCCTACCCTCCCGCCTTCGTGCTGATTCCCTTGATGGTGGCCCGATGGAATGGGAGTTCACCTCAGCTCGAAGACATCAACCGGTTGGGATCGCTATTTCAACTTTTCACTGCGATCCTTGCGGCGACATTCGTTTTTCTGACGGCATTCAACCTGGGAGCATTTTTCTGGGCAGCTTTCGGATTGGGCACCCTTTGCAGTACGGTTTTTATTTTTAGCCCGAGTGCTTTTTTCTATTTTCCTTTCGCCTGGTGGGCGGATGTGGCGGGCCTGCTGCCTTTCATGCTTTTGCTCGTTTTGGAGTGTGTGAGCGAAAAGTGGAGGAAGGAAAAATCCTTTCGCATTCTGAATGGTTCGGTAATTGTAGCCGGCGTTTTTACCGACTGGTTGTTTTTTTTCCTTTTAGCTGCCTTCTTTCTTAAAGATTTGAGTTCACGTCCCCGGCGCTGGCGGCCCGAGATTGTAGCGATTCCGGCTGTTTATGGAGTTTTGCATCTGCTTTTTGTGGTGGCTGGGGGGCAGTGGCAAACCTTGATTGCCACTGTGCTAGAGCGGATCGGATTAGTGTCTCCCACGATCGGGAGTTTCGCTGGCGTCTCAAGCTGGCTGGCAGGCTATCGATCCATTGCGGGGCTCATGGGATATCTCTGCTATTTG
>DATBTF010000122.1:0-13508 GCA_036559405.1 Bdellovibrionota bacterium | reverse complement strand
TTCCGATTCAACCCTTTTTCAACCTTTTAAGGACGGCTAATGGCTACCTCCTACCCTCTCGACAACGTACGCAATATCGGAATCTCGGCGCATATCGACTCCGGTAAAACCACCCTTTCGGAGCGCATCCTGTTCTATACGGGCAAGATCCATGCGATCCACGAGGTAAAAGGGAAAGACGGCGTGGGCGCCGTGATGGACTCGATGGACCTCGAGCGCGAGAAGGGGATTACGATCCAATCCGCGGCCACTTTCTGCGAGTGGAAAGACATCAACATCAACCTCATCGATACCCCCGGCCACGTGGACTTCACCGTGGAAGTGGAGCGCTCGCTCCGCGTTCTTGACGGCGCGATTATGGTGCTTTGCGGGGTTTCCGGCGTGCAGTCGCAGTCGATCACCGTAGACCGCCAGATGAAGCGCTACAACGTTCCGCGTTTGGCTTTTATCAACAAGCTCGACCGTGCCGGCGCCAACCCGTTCCGCGTGATCCAGGCGATCCGCGAAAAGCTTTTCCTCAATGCTGCCGCCGTGCAGATCCCGATCGGTCTCGAAGACCAGCACAAAGGCGTGGTCGATCTCGTGGCGATGAAAGCTTATTTCTTTGACGGCGAAAACGGCGAAAACGTGCGCGTGGAAGAAATTCCCGCGGAGATTAAGGCCCAGGCCGACGAAAAACGCGCTGAGCTTATTTCGAAGCTCGCCGACGTCGATGACACGATCGGCGAAAAATTCCTGATGGAAGAGGCGATCGACGCCGCGACTCTGATGGCCGGCATCCGCCGCGCGACCATCGCGCTGAAGTTCGTGCCTGTGTTCATGGGCTCAGCCTATAAGAACAAGGGCGTACAGCCCCTGCTCGACGGCGTTTCCTCTTATCTCCCGAATCCTACGGAAGTGAAGAACGAAGCCCTCGACCAAAACAAGGCCGAACAAAAAGTCGTGATCCCCTCCGATACGAGCGCGCCGCTCGTGGCGCTGGCCTTCAAGCTCGAAGACGGCCGCTACGGACAGCTCACCTATATGCGCGTGTACTCCGGTACCGTGAAAAAAGGCGACATGATCTTCAACATCTCCCAAGGGGACAAGAAGATTAAAATTCCGCGCATCGTGCGCATGCACTCGAACAACATGGTCGACGTGGAAGAAGCCCGCGCCGGTGACATCTGCGCCTTTTTCGGCGTGGAATGCGCCTCGGGCGACACCTTCACCGAAGGCAAGACCCGCGTGACGATGACCTCGATGTTCATCCCTTCCGCGGTGATCTCGCTAGCCGTGGCTCCGAAAGATAAGTCGGGCCAGGCGAACTTCTCGAAAGCGCTCAACCGCTTCACGAAAGAAGACCCCACCCTCCGCGTGCATCGTGACGAGGAGAGTGCCGAGACGATTCTCAGCGGCATGGGCGAACTCCACCTCGAGATCTATATCGAACGGATGAAGCGTGAATACGCATGCGAAGTGATCGCCGGTAAGCCGCAGGTGGCCTTCCGGGAAACGATTTCCGCCCTGGTTCCCTTCAGCTACACCCACAAAAAGCAAACGGGTGGTAGCGGTCAGTTCGCTAAAGTTCAAGGTGAGATGGAGCCCATCGTTCCGCTCAATCTCGAGAAGCCTTACGAGTTCGTGGATGAAGTGGTGGGCGGTACGATCCCTCGCGAATACATCCCGAGCTGCGACAAAGGTTTCCAGGAACAGCTTAAGAAGGGCATGCTGATCGGAGCTCCCGTGGTGGGCGTGCGGATGAAGATCCAAGACGGCCAGTACCACGACGTGGACTCCTCCGACATCGCCTTCCGTATCGCCGCCATGGCCGCGATCCGCGAAGTGTATATGAGCGCCAGGCCCGCCATTCTCGAGCCGATCATGAAGCTCGAGGTGCAGGCTCCGGAAGAATTCCAAGGCTCGGTAATGGGCCAGGTGAACCAGCGCCGCGGCGTGATCCAGGGCTCTTCCACCATGGAAGGCTATGTGACGATCGAGGCGTTGGTACCGCTGGTGGAAATGTTTGGCTACTCCACGGATCTGCGCTCCGCTACGCAAGGTAAGGGCGAGTTCACGATGGAATTCGCTCAGTACCAGGCTGTTCCGCGCAACGTGCAGGACGAAATGGTGAAGAAGTACCAAGAGAAGAGAGCGAAAGAGAACAAATACAGCTCTCCTAAAGAGCCTCTTACTTCAGTAAAAATAAAAAGTGCTGAGCGTGATAGCTCAGCACTTTTTATTTTTACGCCACCGAGGCTTTTTTATTTTTGCTTATTGAAGATACGTGCTCGGAATCACGCAGAACTCAGTCTGCCCGGCGCTGCTATACGCTTGGCTGGCTTTCGCCAGGCCAGCATAGGAGTTAGGCAGGGTGCAGCCGGCGGTGCCGGTGCAGCCGCCGCCGCCGTATTTGTCGATGGGAAATGCGGCGGGGGTCACGGTGCTCACGTTCACCTCTGTGGCGATCAGGCCGGAGGTGAAATTGTGGCCGGGAGTGATATCCGAGGTGACCACTGTGGTCTTGAAGAAAACCCGCTTCTCGAGACCCGGAGGGCATTCCGTCGTGCTGGCGCTGGTGCGGGCGGCATAGCCGTAGTTCGTGGCGAGCTGGTCGGGGCCGGAAGCCAGGGATACGGATGTGTCCCACATCCCCGTTTGCTCGCCATAGAGGCCGAATTTTACAGAAGGCGTTCCGCCTGCGCCGGTGCAGTCGACCTGCTTGATCTGCAGTCCGCAGATCTTGTCGGTGCCTCCTCCGTTATAGACCTTGTCGGCGAGCTTCTCCCAGAAATTAGTCGCGTAGTAGTCGGAGTATAAGTAGTAGGGGAAGCTCGCCTGAAGCAGGCAGAAGTTTTTCGTGACAGTCCCGTCCGGGTCGCAGGAAACCGGCTGGCTCGTGCAGTCAAAACCCTGGGTCGTGGTGCCGTACTTCTGCAGGAAGTTGAAGACGCACGCATAGCGGGCAATGCTACGCACGCGATTGATGTCGACCTCGGTGCCCATCAGCACCGGGAGGGAGAGCGTGCTGGGGAGGTATACGCTCATCTTTTCGCTGGTTACCGTGCCGGAATTATTCTTGATCCGCACAGTGCTTACGTTCGCAATGGCGCTGGACCCGGCGTAGGTGCAGCGGTAGTAGTTGCCGCGTTCGTCGTAGGAAATCTGCGAGGACGACGTGGTGTAAAGAACGGCACTGTTGCTGTCCAGGAATTCGCAGACGCATCCAGTTCCCGCCAGATTGCAGGTGCCGATCGAGCCGCTCTTCGAGTTGGAGGTGCCTTGCATATAAAAGGTCGTGTCAGAAACGGTGGCGTGGTACGCGAAGTTGAACTTGAACGACGACTGCGTTCCTCCGTCCACGGAGCTGAAGTCGATCTTGCCGTTGCGGCCCTTGACCTTTACTTCATTGCCCAGGCAGCCGGGCATCACGAGGGCGAGCAGCGCCCCTAGAAAAAGGGTCCGGTTTATTCGAGGAATCGTCCTGATTCTGCTCATCCGTTACTCCTTGGAAAACCTAGAACAACCCTCCCAAAAGGTCTTTGGGAATGGCACAGACCACCGGTGTCAGCGCAGTATAGGAAACACTTTGCACATCCGTGCTGCCGGCGAAGGTGGCGTTGGTGCAGTCGCCCGTGGTCGGGCCGGCCGGATCGCAGGCGACGGCATTGGGCGAGCGCGTGACAGTGAAGTTCGGGGAGGGAGCGCTTTCTTCCACAACTGTATTGTTCAGCGAATTGTTCGTATTGATGAAGCTCGAAGGCGGGTTGTTGTTGCCAAGGCTTCCCTGGATAATCGAAGCAGGCTGCGCCACATAGGGGCGCACCTTGACGAGTCCGATGGGGCAGTTGCCGGAGCTGTCGGGCAGCGCGGCGTAGCCGTAGTTTGCCTGGAGGTTGTCGCCTTCGGGAGCGCGGGTCATCTGGATGCCCACGATGAAGGGATCAGCCGCTTCGGCATAAAAGCCGTAGCGCAGCAGTGCGGCTCCGGGAGTGCACTGGATTTTTAGAAACGTATTGCGCTTGCAGATGTCGCCAGGGAAGGGAGAGTCGGTCATCCCGGAATTGCTGTCGACCCCGCTCCGGTAGGTATAAAAGTTATAGGTGGCGGTGATTACGCCCAGGCGCTGGCTGGCCACGCAGGTGATCTGGCTGGCGGAAACGCCCTCGCCTTCGAAAAAGGTGCGGTTGCAGTTATAGCGGAAGATGCCGCGCACCTTCGTCTTCACAAGGCTCGTGCCGAGGATGTCCTCAAGCGACAACGTGGTTTTCAGCTCGATGAGGCCGGTGTTTTTGGTGGCGTCATCCGTGCGCTTGAGTTTCACATAAATCTTTTTTGTGTTGTCGTTGCCCGTGGAGGCCTGGATCTGCGCGTCCGTGATCGAGGCGGGAATGGTGCAGCTGAAGGAGTTGTTCTGGCTGCTGATGCCCACCGTGGCGGCCAGCTTTGGGCTGCTGTCGGAGGTGGAGATATAAAACTCGCAGGTGCAGGTAGAGCCTGTGGCACCGCACTCATTTACGAGGTTGGCGGAAGGCAGGGCACGCACGCCCTGCAGGTTCACGATCCGGCTTGGAGTGCCGCTATCGGCAGCAGGGCTGCGGTAGGCCATGGTGATGGAGAGAGAGTCGGAATCGGTGACCGAGCTGCCCGTGCCGCCCGAACTCTTGGTTCCGAGAGTCTTCACGCCTGTGCCTAGATTGGCCTTACAGCCAGCGGCAAGCCCAACAAGGCAAAAGCTGAAAAAGATTGGAAAAACGCGCGGCGACATCTTGTCCCCCCTATAGTTAGTTTATCGGCCAAAATAGGGGTGGGCAATAGGGTTTAACTAATCGAATTTATTAATCAAAATTCCGTGTAAGGATGCGTGCCAAACGGCTAATTTCCGCTGTTTTCGAGGCGTTAGGAGCCACGTCGCGGGCGTAGAGGTCAGAGGCCAATACATTGTTCCGGAGGGCGTCCGAGATTTCGAGGTCAGCGGATTGGCCGGCTTCGGTGCGATAGAGGAGGGCGTTGATGCCTGCGAAGTGAAAGTAGGAGTCCAGGGAGGATGGATCCACGGAGACGTTTGCGGCCAGGAGGAGCACCGGCCAGGCGATGTCGCGGATTCTCAGGCTCGTTTTCTGCTCCGGATCCATATGCACTTCCGAGAGCTGTCGGGCCACATAGGCCATGGCGTCCTCCCGTTTTTCCGTCAGGAACGTTTTCCGGAAGAGGGCCTCCGGCTCCAGGAGGGAAAAGCCCCGGTCGCCCCAATAGTCCACTCGATAAAAGCTGTTGCGGCGGATGAAGAGGGCTGTAGCGCGGGTGCGGCCGTTTTCCGTCGGGGGGGAATGGAATAGAAAGGCCGGAGTGCCGGTCTGATCCATCACGGCCACGCTTTCCACGCCATCGAGCCAGGAGGCTGCTTCTCTCAGCAGGAGGGGTTTCAGAAGGAAAAGAGTGAATCCCGACGGGGTCGCGACATCTTCTCCCTGGGAAAGTCGCAGGGCGGTTTCGATATAGTGGGCTTCCCGTGCGGGTTCTTCGGGAAACGCGAATAGCCCCGGCAGGTCGCTGCGCGAGCGCCGGCCATGGTAGACGATCCGCTCTTTGGCGGGCGCGGAACCGCTCGTTTCCTCCGGCTGTAGCAGTACTGTGATCCGTTCAATGTAGCGGTCCGGCGGTCCCTTTTTGTATTCTAATTTGGGCAGGATACGGCCGCCATTCGCGGTGGGGAGCGGGCTCATCAGCTCGAAAAATGGCAGGGCGCGATCGGCCTGCGCCGTCGAGGGCGTTACCTCACGGATCTCCACCCGGGGCATCCGGTACTCCAGCCAGGCGCCATAGCCGTACCAGGCTGCGGCGGCAGGAATGAGTGCAAGGGGAAGTAAGAGCAGGGTTTTTCCTAGACGCATACGTACTGGCTCCGGAAGCGTGATTTTGCTAAATTGTACCTAGGGAGCGTCTGTATGAACCAGGAAATTTTCGCCCTTCGCCGCAAAGCTTTTCTCGAAAGGCTCCGTCCGGGCTCGATGGCCATTCTTTTCGCTGCCCCCCATGCCAAGCGCAACGACGATGTTCACTATGAATACCGCACCTGCAGCTACTTCTACTACCTGACCGGAGTGCGTGAGCAGGAGGCCGCCGCGATCTTTCTGCGCGATTCCGACAAACCCTACCGCCTCTTTCTGATGCCCAAGAATCCGGAGATGGAGATGTGGGAAGGAAAGCGGGTGGGAGTGGACGACGGCAAACGCGTTTTCCAGGCGGATGCGACCTTTCCGATCGCCGAGCTGGAGAAAGAGTTCCGCGAGCAGCTCAAACAAGCTGACACCCTCTATCACGTGCTGGGCAACCATTCCGAGCAGGACGACCTCGTGTTCCGTGTGCTGAAAGAGCACAAGCCGAATCCCCGCCGTGGAGAGAGGAAGTTCCTGCGACTGGAAAGAGCGCAGGAGGTCCTCAATCCGATGCGCAAGGTGAAGGCCGCCGCAGAGCTCGATTTGATCCGCAAAAATTGCAGGAATTCGGCGATCGCGCATCGCAAGGCGATGGAGCTCACCAAGCCCGGGCAGTTCGAGTACCAGGTGGAGGCGGAGATCGAGTTCTGGTTCCGCTATGGCGGGGCAGACGATCTGGCCTATGCTTCCATTGTGGCAGGCGGGAACAACGCCACGGTGTTGCACTACAAGACGAACCGTGAGCAGTTCAAGGACGGGGATCTGCTGTTGATCGACGCCGGGGGTGAGATGGACCTCTACGCGAGTGACATCACCCGCACCTACCCGGTGAACGGGAAGTTCAGCAAACCGCAGAAAGAATTGTACGAGATCGTGCTCAAGGCGCAGAAGGCGGCGATCGCGGCGGTAAAGCCCGGAGTGCGCTTTGCTGACATCCACAAGCTCACGGTGGACGTGCTGGTGGAGGGCCTTCTCAAGCTCGGGCTGCTCAAGGGAAAGCTCGAGGAGATCGTGAAGGACCGCAAAAACTACGGCTCCTTCTATCCGCACAACACCAGCCACTGGCTGGGCATGGATGTGCATGACTGCGGAGACTATTTTCTGCCCGACCAAAGCTCGATTCCGCTCGAGGTCGGAAACATCCTCACCATCGAACCGGGCCTGTATATTTCGTCGGACCGCACCGATGTTCCGGCCGAATACCGCGGTATCGGCATCCGCATCGAAGACGATGTGCTGGTGACGGCCTCGGGCTCGGAAGTGATGACGAGCGAAGCTCCGAAAGAGATCGCCGAGATCGAGGCGATCGTGGGCACGGGCAAGGCGCGTTAGAGAATTTTCCCAAACTAAATTTCTTTGCCAAATAACACAGGCAAGATACCCTTTTAGCGAATCTACTCGCTGGGGTTGGGGCTGTTGGTGTTGTTTGTAAGGATGATTGCTGCCCGCTTTTTTGGACTTGCCGTCCTTCTTGCCTGCCTTTCTTTTTCGGCGCATGCAGACGACGCCGTTCCTCCACCCGAACCCAACGCCAAACAATCCAGCCGCGACTTTCAATGGCAGATCGTCGAATTTTTTAACTCGGAAAGGTGCGACCTGGTGCGTGATGCCGCCAAGCCAAGCAGCTATTCCCTGCTACGCCCGAATATTTTGGCCATCGTGGCGTTCTGTGAACCCCGCGGCCAGGATCACGAAAAACTTTTTCGCGAAGCGGAGAAGCGCGATCCCACCGGCGATCTCATCATGGTGCTCCACGCCAAGTATGTTTGGAAGCGCAGCAAAGAGAAAGCGCGCCCCCTCTGGGAAAATGTGCTGAAGCATGCGCGCAACACCTACCTCAAGAGCATGGCCAAGCGATATCTCGAGGGTGAGGTGGAGAAGGACGAAATCCTTCACCTAAGCCCTTGGAGCTATCAAGGTAAATTCCGGCTGGGAGGCGGCTATGAGTCGAATCCTGTCTTTCCGTACGCCGGGAACCCAGGCGGCGGTAAGCGCCCTCAAAGCTACGGCACCTTCAAGGCCAACGGGGGCGTGCAGCGCTGGGTTTCGTTCGGATCGTACGCGGCGAACTACGAAGGAAGCTATGTGCGCTATTCGAAATCGCCGGAGCTAAGCATGTTTGGCAACCAGCTGGAAGTGCCGATCACCTTCCGCCTGGGGGCTTACGAAGACATTGTATTCCGTCCCTTCGCTGGCCTCAGCTACGCTGGCAGCCGTTCTTTCGAGCAGAAGATGGGCTTCGGTATCCTCGGTGTGGCCTATCGCCCGGAATACAAGCAGAGCGTGCAGGGCTCGATCTTCACGAACAATCTTTTCTTTCCGGAGTTCAATGCCGAGGAAGGCACCCACCTCCGCTTCGACTATAACTGGGAGTTTTTCCCTTCCCGCTGGACCTACCGTTTCCAGGCCTTCATGGAGCATCTGCGCGCCGTGAACGATTTCGACAATGGCACCGACATCAAGCACTCGCATACGGATCTGGGCGGACTGTTTGGATTGCAGCTGATGGGGCAAGGAATCACCTACGAGTTCGACTTTTCCGCTTCTTTTCGCCTCGACAGCTTGCCGTCGGAATATACAGGCCGGCAGTCGGGAGTTCGCCTGCGCAAGCGGCGCAATGATGTGACGATCGACGCCAAGCCCGGTGTAACGATCCCTTTGTGGCGGGATTTCGATCTCAACGCATTCTACGAATACACGCGTACCTTCAGCCCGCTCAGGCAGGATGATTACACCGACTACAATATGGAAGACCATGCGATCGAGCTGGTGCTCCTGACGGAGTTCAGTAACTACTGATGAAGACCTTGTTGATCACAATTCTGGTTCTTCTGCAGGTGCTGGCGATGCCGACGCGGGCCCACGCGCTGCTCAATCCTTCGGCCGTGGGCTGGGGAAATCTCGTGGTGCCGGGATTGGGCGCCACCTTGCGTGGTTATCCCAGACAAGGCCTCACCGAGGCCGGTCTCGAACTCGGCACCTACTTCGGCGGTACCTATGGGGTACGCGAAGGGGGCTTCACGATCGACGGCTCCGTGAAGGTTCCGACCTCGCGGAATATGCTCAGCCCGGTGATCGGACAATCGCTTCAGGAGTTCGGCCTCAAGTACCACTTCCACAATACGTTTTACCACTACCAGCAGGCGGCAATCGACGCGCAGGACACCGAGAGCGAGCGAAACAAGAAGCAGCCGCTCTATTACGGCAGTTGGAAAGATATGCTGGGCGCTCCCTTCCAGTGGAAGAATCTCAGCTCAATTTGGGTGTTCCCGCTGATCACGGCAAGCGCGGCCTATCTGATTTACGAGTACCAGAATACCGAGGTGAAGCGCTTCGGATTCCGCGTTTCGCGGGACGCGGAGGCACTCTATGGCTTCCAACAGATGGCCGTGATTCCGATCACTGGCGCGATTGGCGAAGAGCCGCTCTTTCGCGGCTTTGTGATGCGGGAGATGCGCGCCAATACGGGTTCCGCCGTGGCAGCCCTGGCCATTCAGAGCGCCATGTTTACTCTCGTGCATCCTTCCGAACTGCGGGCGAGCGGCTTCCTGAGCGGGATTTATTTCGGGATGATGACCAACCACTTCGACGGCAATATCGAGCCCGCCATCGCCGCCCACTTCTGGGTGAACGTGATCGACGGATTGATCGCCTATTGGACTCTGCAGCGGTCGCAAGGCAAGGAAACGCCCTTCGCGCCCCCGATCACGGCTAACGTTACGGTTCCGTTTTAGTCTTTGAAATTCCCAACTCGTGAAATTTAATAATCTTTTCACTTCTTGCGGGTCGGCGCGCGAGGTGCTAAATAACGTACCAAATTAATCGGAAACTTCCTTTTGAGGTTCTATATGAAGGTCATTCTCGTTCTTTCCGCCGCCATGGTCATGGCTAATGCCGCTTTCGCGAACGTTCCATCCTTTAACTATTCCGATCTCCGCAACGTGAACTTCGACATGAGCCGCATCACCCGCTGGTACTACGGCAAAATGGACCGCGGTGACTACTACGAGAAACGCATGGTTCCCCAGCGTCTGAACGATGGGTACCGCATCCGCATTTGCTCCGGCACCGGCTGCCCTATCAAGATTCCCTTCACCGTTACCCGCCAGCACCTGGATATCGTACGTCAGGCGGTGGAAAAGGCTCGCTCCTCCAGCTCGTGCAATGCCGGCGCCGCGGCTTGTGAGCGCAACGTCGACCTACGCGTGGCTGTGCGCACGCTCGAGGCGATCGTTTGGAGAGAGAAGATTCTGACAATGTCTTATGAAGAGCTGAAAAAATACTACGCCGAAGGCTTAGCAGGACGCCCGAACTTCGGCCTTGGCGGCGATCGTACCGAGCCCGGCTTGAGCCAACAGCGCACCATGGACTGCGTGGACCAGGCTTCGAACGGCACCACCTACCTGATCGTGCTGAACGAAGAAGGCTATATGCGCCGCAACCATGTGATCAATCCGGGTATGGAAAACTTCTTAATTCAGCCCCACTTCTTCTCGCGCATCCAGGACAACGAAAGTGGCGCCCGCTTCCAGTTCGACCTCTACGATCGCAGCAATACGTCGGCCAACCGCACGTATCCGCTCGTTCGTGAGAGAAGCGATAACCACGAAAAACTGGATTAAATAGCCCGCTTCCTGACGAAGCCTATTCTCTTACCCAATTCCACGCCTGCTTCCATTTGGGCTGTTCGCCGTGCGAAGCGCAGTTGCGATAGGGGCAAGGATTAGGCCCCGGGAAATCTCGGCACATCTGCGGGCGCATTTCGTAGATCGTGCAATTCCCACCTTCACTTAGGTGCTTGCACGTGAAGAGCTCCTGCCCGCGAAACTTGCCGAGCGGGATCAGCATTGTCGCGATCACATCAATATCGGGGATCAGCGTGGCCGAGGAAGGGTCCTTCTGCCAGCGCGCGTACTCTTCCTTCACCACCGACAGGGGATGCTCCAGGGAAAAACCTTTGCAGCAATGTCCCGTGCATCTTGGTCTCGGATCTACACTGCCATCCGGTGGATCGAAGATCGCCATGCCCAAAGCATAGCACTAGCGCTTCTGTTTGGCGCTCCAGTTGAGATAGTCTTCGTAATTTCCGGAGAAGTCCTGGATCTCACCGCCTGGGAAGATCTCGATAATCCGGTTCGCGATAGTCGAAACGAACTGCCGGTCGTGGGAAACGAAGAAGGCCGTGCCCTCGAACTGCTGGAGGGATTCGTTGAGAGCATGAATACTCTCGAGATCCAGGTGGTTCGTCGGTTCGTCGAGCAGCAAAACGTTGGGCTCGTCGAGCATCATCTTCGACAAAGACACGCGCACACTTTCGCCCCCCGACAATACTTCTGTCTTCTTGTCACCGTCTTCGCCGGCGAAGAGCATGCGGCCGAGCACGCCGCGGATCGAACCCATGTCCATCTCAGGATGGGCGTCGTGCAGGTACTGAAATAGGGATAAGTTTTTGGGCAGGATCTGCTTGATGTCCTGTGGGCAGTAGGAGCGCGTAGTGGTCACGCCCCAGTGCACCTGGCCCGTTTGCGGCTTCAATTCACCGGAGAGAATGCGCATGAAGGTGGTCTTACCCACGCCCGAAGGGCCGATGATGGCGATCTTCTCGCCACCTGAGAAGAAGAGGTTCATCTTCTTCAGCACAGTCGTCTTGCCCTTATCGTAAGAGGCCGTCACGTCCTCGAGGCGCACTACATCTTTGCCGAGCTCACGCTTGGGCTTGAAGTAGATGCGGGGATAGACCCGGGAAGACGGACGGATGTCTTCCATCTCCATATTGTCGAGCTGCTTTTGGCGGGAAGTTGCCTGACGGGCCTTGGATTTATTGGCGCCGAAGCGCGCGATGAAGCTCTTCAACTCGGCGGCGCGTTTTTCTTTCTTCGCCTGCTCTGTCAACTTCTGGTCGCGGGCGATGCCGGATGCCGACTGGTAATAGTCATAATCGCCCGTATAGATGCGCATCTCGGAAAAATCGATGTCGGCGATATGGGTGCAAACCGAGTTTAGAAAGTGGCGGTCGTGGGACACGATCAGGATCGTGCCGTCGTACTCGTTCAAATACTCTTCGAGCCAGGAGATCGTTTTGATGTCGAGGTTGTTCGTCGGTTCGTCGAGCAGCATCACTTCCGGTTTTTGGAAGAGAATCTGCGCGAGCAGCACGCGGAACTTGTACTGAGTCGGGATCTCTTTCATCAGCGAGTTGTGCAGCTCGGCCGGGATGCCGAGGCCCACGAGGAATTCGGCGGCCTTGGATTCGGCGGAGTAGCCGTCGATTTCCATGAATTCGCCTTCAAGCTCACCGAGGCGGTTGGCTTCTTTGTCGTTGAGATCGCCCTTGGCGTAGAGATCCTCGCGTTCCTTCATGATCTTCCAGAGCTTGGCATCGCCCTGGTAAACGGCGTTCAGAACAGTTTCGTTGTCGTAGCGGTAGTGGTCTTGGCGGAGCCAGCCCATCTTGGCTTTGGGGTCGAGGAAGATCGTGCCGCGGTCGGCGCTCTGCTCTTTGGAGAGGATTTTCAGGAACGTGGATTTGCCCGTGCCGTTCGCGCCGATGATGCCGTAGCGGCAGCCGGGGGTGAAGGCGATGGACACGTTCTCAAAAAGTTTCTTTTGCCCGAAAGTAAGGGCGATGTCTTTTACGCTGAGCATGGGCGGGGTTATAGCACAAAGCAGTGAAAAGACTAGGCAAAATGCTTAAGCTTTGTGGCCGAGCCCGACCACACAATCCCACTCAGGCTTCGTCACCGGCTGCACCGAAAGCCGGCTGCCTTTCTGCAAAAGCGCCATCTTCGTTAAGGCTTTTTCATTCCGCAGCTTTTCCAAGGGAAGGAGATAAGGGAATTCCTCCACGAACTCGATTTCCACCATGATCCAGGTCGGCTTTTCTTTCGTGGATTTGGGATCGAAATATTCCGATTTTCTGTCGAACTGGGTGGGGTCGGCGAGGCCGGTCTTCACAATCCTGGCTATCCCGGCCACGCCGCTGGGCTCGGCATTGGAGTGGTAGAAGAAAGCAAAATCGCCCACCTTCATCCCGTCGCGCATGAAATTGCGGGCCTGGTAGTTGCGCACGCCTTCCCAGCCGGTGCGCTTGTCTTTCTTGAGGTCCGCGATCGAATAGACATCGGGCTCGCATTTCATCAACCAGTGGTTCATGGGTTTTTCTTAATTCTCTTTTTTGACTTCCGCCAGCACGGAATCGTCGAAGCGGAGCGAAAGCACCTGGGAGACACGGTCGATCTCGAGGGCGATTTCTACGTCCTCGACTCCTGTTACGAGCTTGCCCGCCAGAATACTAGGACGGGGGGAGGCGAGGATCCGGGCTTTGCCGCTCTCGGCGCATTCGCGCACGAACTCGGGCATGTTCGAAAAGCCTTCCAGGGCGGTGGCCACGGTCTGGCAGGCGATTTCGTCCTCTACATGCTCCCAATCGGGTACGGCGGCGGGGATGAGGGTGATGGCGCCTTCGTAGCTGGAGAGCGCGGCCACCAGGGCGGAAAAGTTTACGAAGGAGCCTACGTATACTTTTTCAAATTTCTTGGCCGCGAACATGGCCGGAGTGCCGGTGGTGGTGGCCACCAGGGCGGGCACGGA
>DATBTF010000121.1:0-6651 GCA_036559405.1 Bdellovibrionota bacterium | reverse complement strand
CGTCCATGTCGACATAGCCCTTGAATAGTTCGGAATTGGGCTTGTGACCGATCGCCACGAAAAGGCCGGTCACAGCGAGCTTGCTCTTGGCGTTGGTTTTAATATTTTTCAGCTGGAGGCCCTTCACTTCGCCCTCGCCCTCGATGCGCTCCACCACCGTGTCCCAGATCGGCTTGATCTTGGGGTTATTGAATACCCGCATTTGCATCGCCTTCGACGCGCGCAGCTCGTCGCGGCGGTGGATCAGGTACACAACGTTCGCAAAACGGGTGAGGAACGTTGCTTCCTCGCCGGCGGTATCCCCTCCGCCCACCACGGCGATGTCGTGGTTGCGGAAGAAAAAACCGTCACAGGTAGCGCAGGCGGAAACGCCTTTGCCAATCAGCTTCATCTCTTCGGGAAGGCCGAGGTACTTGGCCGTTGCCCCCGTGGCGGCAATGAGGGTTTTTGTTTGGAAGGTTTGACCATCATCGAGAGTCACGGTGAACGGACGCTTGGAAAGATCCACCTTCGTTACCGTGGCGAGCAACACGCGGGTGCCGAAGCGCTCGGCCTGGCGGGTGCAGATCTCCATCAGCTCGGGTCCTTGGATGCCGTCCTTGAAGCCCGGATAATTTTCCACTTCGGTGGTGGTCGTGAGTTGCCCCCCCGGCTGGGAACCATGGATCAGAAGCGGCTTGAGATTGGCCCTGGCCGCATAAATGGCCGCCGTCAGGCCGGCCGGACCCGACCCGAGAATCGTCACACTTTCTAAAGCTTCCACCATCGAGCGATCTTAATTCCCCTTGGCAGGCACTACAAGCCCCCAGAGGTTTCCCTCTGGCGCAAATTGGGACACAGCGGTAAGACCGGGGCATGAAATTCTCTGAATTCGTGGTGACCGTGCTTCCGGAAGACCCGCGCCTCGACAAGCTCATTCCGCTTCATGTCAAGGATCTCTCGCGCTCGGCGGCACGCCGTCTGATCGAGGGCGGAGCCGTCTACCTGAACAAAAAGCGCTGCCAGATGAATGGAAAGCTCCTCCGAGTCGGCGACAAGGTGCGCGTAATGCTGGCGGCCGAAAAGGAGAGAGAAGAATTTCAATTCACAGCGGAGCGGATCCTCTTCGAGGACAACGACCTGATCGTCGTCGATAAACCGCCGGGCCTCCCCACTCACGAGACCATCGATACCAGCCGGCACAATCTGGTTCGCTCGCTGCAAATTTTTCTTGGTGCGCGCGACAAGGTGGCTCCTCAGAAGGTGTATCTGGGCATTCACCACCGGCTCGACCTGGAAACTTCGGGTGTTCTGCTGTTCACGAAACAAAAAGAAGCCAACGCTCCTGTGGCCCAGGCGTTTCAGAACCGTACCGTGGAAAAAACTTACTTGGCCCTTTCCATGGGCAAGCTCGACCAGCCAAGGGTGATCAAGTCGCATCTCGGCGAAAGCGCGCGCAACCGGCGGATCATCTGCAGCGTGAGCAGAGGCGGCAAGTATGCGGAGACCGCGATCCGTTCGCTCGAATGCCATGAGCTCGACGGGAGGCCTGTTACTCTGGTGGAGGCCTCGCCGAAAACCGGCCGCACCCATCAGATTCGCGTGCATCTGGGAGAGAACAATCTGCCCATTCTCGGCGACCGCACCTACGGCGTGAGCTATTCCGGGGCGCCCAGGGTGATGCTGCACGCCTGGAAACTGCGACTCCTCGGGAAGACTTTCACCACTCCGCTACCGGAAGACTTCCGCGCCTTGAACTTCCACGAACCTCGAGCTTAGGTGCCCCCAGGCTCGGCTACTGGCGCCCAGAGCACATCTTCGATCTGCCCCGCCCCCGTGATCAGCATGGCCAGGCGATCCACGCCCAGCGCAATGCCGGAGCTCTCCGGCATAAATGCGAGCGCCGCGAGGAAGTCCTCGTCCAGGGGATACCGCTCTCCATACAGCCGCTGTTTCTTTTGCATATCGGCTTCGAAGCGGACCCTCTGCGCACGTGGATCCGTGAGTTCGCCGAAGGCATTGGCCAGTTCGAGCCCGCAAACATAGAGTTCGAAACGTTCCGCCAGGTGAGTGGCCTCTGCCTTTGGGCGGGAGAGCGCGGCCATGGAGATGGGGTAGTCGTAGAGGATAGTGGGCCGCCCAGCTCCCAGGTTCGGCTCTATCTTCTCGAGAAAGATGCGGAAAAAGAGGTCTTCCCAGCTGTCGTCAGGTGCGCAGGAAATACCCAGGTTTCTGCAAGCTCTGCGCAAACCCTCAGGTGTTGGTTGAAGCGGGTCGCGGATCGACGCCAGAATATCCGTCTCCGCGTATTTCAAAAACGCTTCCTGCACGCTGATTCGTTCAAAGGGCAGTTCCGGATCCGCCGTAACCCCTTTCCAGGTGAGCAACTTCCCTCCTCCGGCGGCCTTTGTACACGCCCGCAGGAGCGCTTCGCAGTCGTCCATAAGTACCGTGTAGGGCGCTCCCGCCCGATACCACTCCAGCATGGAAAACTCCGGATGATGGGTGGCAGAGCGCTCCCGGTTCCGGTAAACAAGCGATATTTGATAGATCCGCTCCATACCCGCGGCCAGGATTTTCTTCATCGCGAATTCCGGTGACGTGTGCAGGTAGCGGCGTTCCCGGCGATTGCCATTGGGATCGAGAAGATCCGTCGAGAAAGCCTGAAGGTGGGGCTCAAGGCCGGGCGAGACCTGTAATGCCGGAGTTTGCACCTCAACAAACCCGCTCACGTCGAAAAAAGATCGGATTGCTCGGACAATGCGGGCGCGCTGCTCCAGGTTCTTCCTTCGAACGGAGAAACTTTCCCGCTCCCAAAATGGCGCTTTGCGCTTTTCCATCCGTGCTCTATAACAGCGCCGCCAATTTGCGTCAAAATGGCTAGCGTGTGACAATATAGGAAGAGGGAGTTTCCCAACTTCCATGGCAGAGAACCTTATGAAGATTTTTTTCACCATCACCCTTTCCCAGCTCGCGGCTCTCGCGGCCCTGGCTAGCCCCGTGCAGCCGGCCGAGGAAACCTTTTCGCGCGCCCTGCAACAGGCCAAGCGCGTGGCCGCCATGGAGAACGACCAAGACCTCCCTTCTCGCGCTGTTTGGCTGGGTCAACGAGCAGCCAAGAATTCGCGGCTTTCGTTCGAAAGCAAGCCCCGCCCTAAGGCGAGCCGCTCCAAAAAAAGCTCTTCTTCCCAGAACTAGAATTCTAACTAGCAATTATTACTAGGCTTTCCCCCCAATAATTGACTAAAATTATCCAAAATTAATCCGAAAAGATAAGCATGAAGGGCTTACGGATCTTCCTCTTTCTCCTCGCCCTGGGGAGTAACAACGCCTGGTGTGCCTCCACCAGCTTCCGCGACGCCTTCCAGGCGCACAGTAAGGTGCGCCGCCTCGAAGAAGAGGAGAATCTCCTCAGTGCCCGCAGCGACATGGAGGACGACGAAAAACAGGCCGCACTGCAGAAAGTCTCGGCCCAGCTCACCCAAGCCAGGATCGACTTCCAGGCCGTGGGTCGGATGGATGGGGAGAAGCTGAGCCCCTGGGAGCGGCAGGCCCCCGATCGAATCCTGAAAGGGAAAGACAAGAAAAAGGCCCCGGCCTTCGACAAGCTTGCCCTCAGCTTCCTCGCGGACAGTTTCCCGAAAGCCCGCAAGCTCAGCCCCCTCGAATGGCAGGTCGTGGGCGAGTGGTTCGGCCCCGCCACCCAGGATGCCTTTCTGAAGACAGTTTTCGCGATGGAGGAGCCCCCTCGCACGCCCCCCGCTGATGACCGCTCCGTTTCGATCGTCTGGGTGGTGGATCCATTCACCCGCTTTCTGGCCCGCTCCGAGCTGGAGAGGCGCAACTATGATCAAAGCAATAGCGTGAAAGAACTCCGCACCTTGGGCTATGCCGTGGAAGAGCTGCCCGTGAGCCCCTTCCCCCGCATCGAAGACCAGGCGGAGGAGCTGCACCTTGCCCTGATGAAACGGATCGAGCGGGGTGAGTTCGTGCTGATCAGCTCCGGGAGCGCTAGCGCCATCCTCCACCGCACCCTCGATATCAACTCCGGCCTCTTGTCCCGCAAAGAAATCCGCGGGTGGGTGAACCTCAATGGGCAACTCTTCGGGCAGAGCGACTTCGGCGCAAATCGCGCCCCGGCTTCCGCAAGGGCCGACCGCCAGCTTTCGGAAGCCCGGCAGGAGCTCCTGCTGCTTCGCTCGGAGCGCCTGCATAGCCAGAATCCGTTCACGGCAAGCTTTCCGATCCTGAATCTCGTCACCTTTTCGGGAAAGTACCGGCCCGGCACGAATCTGCGCGAAAGCATTGTTCCGGAGGGAAGAACGTACTTTCTAACTACAGGAAACGGCTACGGCGCACTCCGAAAAGCTCTCCCCGCCCTGGACGATCGCAAGCCGTCAGGACAGCGCGATGCGATCAGCGGTGCCGGCTTTTAGCCAGCTCGGTCTCGGCCTTTCGTAAATCGTCCACGCTGCCGACGTCGCGATAGGAACCGCGGTAAATCCAGGCCCCCAGTTTCCCTTCGTTCACCAGTGGACGCCACAGCTCATCCATCACCGAGCAGACTTGTCCCGCCCGGGGCAGCCGCAGTACAGTGCTCTTCTCCAAAACGTAGTAACCAGGGAAATGCCACAAAGCTGGATCGCGTTTTTCAGATTTCTCAAACCCGACGATCAAACCTTTGTCTTCCCGCAATCCGGTGTACTTCGTGCCGGCCCCCGGGTCCCTAACCAGCGCAAGCGTGCACTCCACACCGTGTGCCGCATTCAACCGCTTGTGCTCGGCTACGAGAGACTGCAGGTCGGGGGAGGCCAAGACATCGGAATTACATACCAGCGCCGTGCTTTCGCTCTCAAACAACCAGGGTGCTGCCAGGGAAATCGCGCCGCCGGATCCGAGAATCTCGGCGCTCTCGTCCTGCGCCTTAAGCTGCGGTACACCGCCGCGGAGGTTCCAGTCGTCGACGAACTCGCGCATTTTCTCGGGCAGGTAATGGATGTTGATGACGGCCTCGGAGATCCCGGCGCTCGCCAGGTTTTCCAGTACGTACTCCACCATCGCGCGCCCGCCGACCTGCACCAGCGGTTTGGGTGTATGGTCCGTCAGCGGCCGGAGCCTGGTTCCAAGCCCAGCTGCCATCACAAGCGCACGCATGAGGCCCCCTAGAAGTAGTAGTAGTGGAACAGCAGCTCGCGCAGCTGCCTGTATTCCGGAAACTTTCTCAGGTTACGGCGGATGTTCTCAAAAGTGTTTCCGACGAAGCGAATATACATCGCGTCGTTTCGCTTGCCGTAAAAGGAGGTGAAACTTCCGATCGCCTTGAAGTTCCTCTGGATGCTCATCAAATCGAACATCTTCTGGAAATGAGTCCGTTCGATCGGCCCGTCGGCCTCGGCGAACCTCAGATAGCGGTCGACGAGGCGGTACACCGTGCCCTCGGAGAGCTGGTAGTACGAATCCCGCAGGATCGACGCGAGGTCATAGGCGCGCAATCCCATGCGTGCATCCTGGAAGTCGATGCACACCATGTTGCCATTGGGGGCGATCATGATATTGCGGCTGTGGTAGTCCCGGTGAGTGAACACCCGCGGCTCCGCCGCCAGCCGTTGGCAAAGGTCCACGAAAGTCGCTCGCATCAGCCCGAATTCCTTCTCCGGAATTTTCCGCTTCAGGTAGCTTCCAAACAGGTGCTCCAGCGTGAAATCCACCTCCCACATCAGCTTTTCCTCGTCGAAGGCAAGCCCGTAGCCCGGCACGGGCTTGGTGCCCGCTTTTGCCCTCGTCTTGGAGTGGAAATCTGCGAGCAGCTTGAGAGATTCGGTGAAAAGCTCCTCTTCCTCGTCGAGGTCGCGAAGCTCGCCCAGCCTGTGCAGCATCGTGCGGTCGCCGAGATCTTCGAGTAGGATCGCCCCCTTCTCCCCGCCAATCGCCAGCACCTTGGGCACAGGCACGCCGCATTTTTCCAGGTGTGCACGCACAAGCAGGAAGTCGTATTTGGCGGGATCGAAAGCTTCCGTCAGCAGCAGAACATAGGAATCCTTGCTGCTCCAAACCCGGAAGTAGCGGCGCAAGGAGGCGTCGCCCGCGAGTTTTTTCACCCGCATTTTCCCTTCCGCCTCCGCCCCAGAGCAGATGATGCGGTGAGCTTCCTGAAGAATCGCTTCGCTCATGGAGCACCTTTCTGGGGAGCCTTGCCCGCCTTTTTCGCGGCTTCTCTCAGAATACCTTTGATCTGCTGAAACGTGGGCGAAGAAAGGTTGGGATCCTTGCGCGGAGGCAGCTTGATCAGCCCCTCTCTAGCCCATTCGATTCGGTCCACCAGCGGAGGGTGCAAGCTCAGGAGAGCGGCCAGGCGGCTGGGCTGAGCCAGCTCTTCCTTGCGCAGCAGCTGCAAGTAGGACGAGTATAACCGCGGATCGAATCCCGCCTTGTATACGAGCATGGGTGCCAGCTTGTCAGCTTCTTCTTCCATGGCGCACTCCAGAAAAAGCGCCCCCCTCTCTCCCAGAAAATTGTCCTTCCACTCTCCCCTGAAATCCAGAAGATAGCTCTGCCCGCGGGTTGCATTCACTTTGCGGCGCCAGGCTATCAGTTGGTGGGCGAGCTGCTGGTGGGCAAGTTCGTGGGCAAGTGCCGCCACCAGCTGGCCCTCGAGTTCCAAGGCACGAAGCA
>DATBTF010000120.1:0-8556 GCA_036559405.1 Bdellovibrionota bacterium | reverse complement strand
AGAAGGAAAAGGAACACCTGGGTCAGCCAGAAGCGGTCGTTGAGGTTCAACAGGGCCAGACCCAGCAACAGGAAAGAGACGCCCGCCAGGGGGGAGGGGATGTTCATCCGCCAGGTGAAAGAGGAGTATTCGGGCAGCAGCAGATCAAAGTAGGCGTGATTGATCCATAAAGGCGTGTGGAGGATGTTTTCGATCAGGCAGGCGGCGCCCAGAAGGAAAACCAGGAATCCCGCCGCCACGGCTACCGTGCGACGAAACGGGGGGCTTCTAAAAGCCTGAATGAGCAGTAGCGCGCCTGAGGAGATGCTCACCGCGAGTGCCGAATTGGGCACCATTACGGGATCGCCTCCGGAGGAGCGCAAAAGGAAGGCCGGGCCGATGTGCCAAAGCACCAGAACGCTGGTTCCGATCAGGAAACTAGCAGCAGCACATCCTGCGGCCATCCAGACGCAGGTTTTTTCATAGATCAACTTCATAGAAAGAGTCGGCACCCTAGAGCATAAATATTGATTCGTCCACACTTTCGGACACTTAATCTCAGGTCAATATTCACTAGCTTTGACGTCTATATTCTAAAAATGAGAATATTTGCCGCTCTCAGTAATGAATTTCAGCCAGGAAATATTCTTTGCAGTCAATTTTGGCGAGGCCACGCTTCATCGGCGCGGCCTAGGTTAGAATCAGTTAGCAGGAGTGCGCTACTTCGATTCTGTGATGAAGTAGCCGTTGCTACTGGGGCAGAACGGCATCGAGGTGTGGAGATGGTGGGCAATATGCTTCTTGTCTTCCCAGCCAATCGTTCCTATGGGGCCGCTGCTACGGCTCGGGCAGCGGCGTCCGACATGGATCTTGTTCCAGCAGGAGCGCAGGCCTTCGTAGAACTTGCAGTTTGCGGTGCCGGCCGGGGCACAGCGGCTGCTCAGTACGTGATTGGTATTCGTATTGCGGAAGTCGAAGGAGTTGGTGCCTCCAAGGGAGGAAGTGGTTTGCACGCTTTGGATGTCCACGGCCCGGCCGGCGGCATGGAGGCTGCCGCGGCTGTGGTTCTGGTCGGCGACCGTGCCGTCATGTTCGATATGTGCTTTCACTGCTGAGGGCAGGCCCGCGGCCGAGAGGCCCTGGTTCACGCAGCCCAGGAAGTTCTGCTTCAGGAAGAGAACGTACTCGTCGGACAGGCCGCGGTTCCTGTTGCAGGGAATTCCCTCATAGTTCGCAGTCACCAGGCCTTCGCACTCGTTCCAGCTTACCTCGAATGCCGCGGCATCAATGCCAACGGGATAGGTCATTACCACCTTCGCGGCGAAGTGGGCGTCGCTGGTGGGCTGCATTTCAGCGTCGAAATATTTCCAGGCCTGCTCTGCAACGAAGGGCCGGGGTTCGGCGGAGACGGTGAGTTTTTCCACTTTGCCATGGCTATTCACTTTCGAGGCTTCGAGCGGTCGCAGATAGAGCACTACGCTGCCCTCCGGGCCGTCGACCGCCTTCACCACTTCGGCGCGTACTTCGGTTTTTTCCTTTGCGCCTTCGACAAATGCCTGTCCGTTGATTTCCACCTTTCCGTCGGAGTCGACGCTGAAGGTTTCCATGCCTCCCTTGCCAGAGGTGCCGGCACTTGCGCTCAGGGGGCAGGCGAGCAGAAGAAGGGTTGCGGTAAAAAGGAGGGATTTGGAGGTAAACATGTATGGGTCTCCGTGGTTCCTTCGCTTATCGGCCGAGGAGGGGAGAATTTCAGCCGTAATTTCCGTGTAAAGGCTGTTTCCCGGGGGATACGGTGGCGCCGTATTCCCCATGAAATCCTGACAAAGCGCCCATATTCTCTGCAGTAAAATGGACTCATGGAAACCGTGGAGAACATTCTCAATCTCCGTTTAGTAAGGATCACCCAGCTCGTGCTGCTGATCCTGATGTTCGTTGTCGCGTTTGCCAGCCATATCGTCGATCGCCGGCATGGCGTTCCGATGCCTTCACCCGCGCAAAGCGCTCCTTTATCGAGCTTCAATCTCGAATAAAACTCTGACGCATCCCTGACGGAATTTGCTCCCGCCTTCCTTCATCATGAATGGAAAGGGGGGCTCCATGGCTTGGATGTTTTGGACACTGACCCTGTTTTTTGTGCTCGCGGGAACCTGGCTGGCCTGGCGGAAAATCGAGCGGGCAAGCCGCAAAAGTCCTGAGGAAAGATTCCAAGGGATCTCGGTGCTCAAGCCGCTCAAAGGAGTGGACCCAGGACTTGAGAAAAACCTCGAATCCTTCTTTCAGATACGCTACCCGCTCTTCGAGCTGATCTTTTCCGTGGCCGATGCCAACGACCCGGCCGCCACCCATGTTCGCCACCTCCAGGCAAAGTATCCCTTTGTGCGCTCCCGCCTCCTGGTGGGCGCGGAGGCCGTGGGCCTGAATCCGAAGGTGAACAATCTCACCCGCTCCTATCGTGAAGCTGTCTTCGATCTTCTGCTTATTAGCGACAGCAACATCCGCGTGGCGCCGGACTACCTCCAGAAAAAGCTTTCCCCAATGAGGGAAGACGTGGGCGTGGTCACCGCCACCGTGGCGGGGATCGAGCCGAGCGGCTTCGGCGGCTGGCTGGAGACGATCTATCTGAATACCTTTTATGCCCGCGGGATGAGCCTGGCTTTTGCCTCGGGAAATCCCTGCGTGATCGGCAAGTCGATGCTCTTCCGCCGCTCAGTGGCCGAACGCTTCGGAGGCATCCGGGCACTGGGCGGCTATCTGGCCGAGGACTACGCCTTGGGCGAGGAGATGCGTATGCTGGGCCTCAAGGTGGTGCTGATGGACGACGCGATCTCTCAGTACGTCGGAAAGTATTCGCTCCGCTCCTTCTGGGACCGGCATGTGCGCTGGGGACGGATCCGTAAAGCTCATGCACCCTGGGCCTTTCTGGCTGAGCCGCTCTTTACGCCAATCATCTCCAGTGGAGTTGCCGCGGCGGCCTTGTCCAAATGGTTGGCCTTCCCGCAGGCGCTGCTGCTCAATCTCTTCATTTGGATGACCTGTGATTTATTCCTGATGCGCAAGTTCTCCGGACGGCGCTACCTCTGGGCCCCTCTGGCCTGGATCACGCGCGAGCTGCTCTCGCTCCCGCTCTGGCTTACCATCGCCGCCGGAAATTCCGTGCAATGGCGTGGGAGCACTCTTTTTCTCGCCTACGGTGGTAAAATCGTGGTGAGGGGCCAAGAATGCGGCAATCTCCTTTCCTCTGGGGAGCGGCTACCAGTGCGCACCAGATTGAGGGCTACAATCGACACAGTGACTGGTGGCAATGGGAGGCCGAGGGCCATATTGCGGGAGGGGTGAGCTCCGGCGCCGCCTGCGATCATTGGTCGCGGCCTTCGACGGATCTCCTGCTCGCTTCGGACCTCGGCTTGAACAGCTATCGGTTTTCCATCGAGTGGGCAAAAATCGAGCCGGAAGAAGGCGTTTGGGACGAAAGCGCCCTCGACTGGTACTGCGCGCTCCTTGACTCCTGCGAAGCCCAAGGCCTCCTGCCTATGGCCACCCTCCATCACTTCACTCTGCCACAGTGGCTGGCCGCAAAGGGCGGTTTCAGCAATCCGGAGAGCGTGGGAAAGTTTTCCCGCTACGCCAAAAAGGTAGTCGAGAGGATGGGCGGCCGGATTCCTCTCTGGTGCACTTTCAATGAGCCAATGGTGCTCCTGCTCGGCTCCTATGTGGGCCGCTTCATGCCGCCGGCGCTCTTTGCACCTGAGCTATTCGCAAGGGGATGCGAAAATATTCTGAAAGCGCATCTCGAATGCTATGAGGCGATCCACGGCCTGATCAAAACACGCTCCGGGCCCTGGAAAGACCAGCCGCTGCAGGTGGGCGTAGCGCACAATATGCTCGATTTCCTGCCGGATCATTGGTGGCATCCGCTGGAGCAGATCCTAAGCTTCACCATCCGCCGCTTCTATAACCGCTCTTGGTTGAATGCCCTTACCGGCCAGCGCCAGCATTTCGGAGTGCCCTTCATTCTTCCTTCCGCAAAGACCGTGAAGGAGGCCCGCGGAAAGCAGTGGCTCGATTTTCTCGGCGTGAACTACTACACCAAGGCCTATGTGAAGTGGCGGCCGAAGGATAGCGGCAAGGAGGCTCTTCCGCAGATGCCGGTGGGCATTTCTTTTGCCAGGAGGAAGGAGGAGCAGTCGGATCTGGGATGGGCGGTGCACCCACGGGGTTTCGAAAGAGTTCTGCAGGAGGCGGCTGCTTACGGCCTGCCGATTTACGTCACGGAAAACGGTTTGGCTGACCGCGAGGACAGAATCCGCAGCAGCTATCTGCTTTCGCATCTGCAGGCCCTGGCCAAGGTGGCAAAACACGGACTCGATCTGCGGGGTTATTACTACTGGTCGCTTCTCGATAATTTTGAGTGGGTGGAGGGGTTCGGGCCCCGTTTCGGCCTCTACCACGTGGACTACCAGACCTTCGTTCGGAGCCCACGGCCGGCGGCGCATCTCTATAAACGCATCGTGCAGGCCCATCAGAAGACGCTCCCGCCAAGTGGGGAGATTCTCGAGAATTTCCAGCTCCCTTAACAAATTCCTGACGGAACGTCCTAAACAAACCCCATTTTATAATGCGGCACACGAACCCATTCCTAACGAATCTTGATCAGGAAGCTGACCCATAGAATCTTTATTTTCCCGATAATAGAGACATGTTCCTCGCCGACTTCCACGTGCATACGAATATGAGCGACGGGAAGATGCCCCTCCCCGACGTGGTGGATCTATTCGGCTCACGCGGCTTAGGTGCCGTGGCTATCACCGACCATCTCTGCGAAAACCGCTCCGTGCTCGGCAGGGCATCGCGCTACCTCAAATGCAGCCTCACCGAGGAGAACTTCGCCGAGCATATGGCGAACATCAAGAAAGAGGGCGCGCGCGCCTGGAAGCAGTACGGGATGCTGGTGATCCCTGGCTTCGAAATTACCAAGAACTCCATCTCCAACCACCGCTCGGCCCATATGCTGGCATTAGGCACCGACCAATATGTGGATCCGAACCTCGATATCATCGATATCTGCAAACAGGTGAGGGGCTTTGGAGGCGTGACCATCGCCGCCCATCCTGTCTCCACCCGCAAGCTCGAGAAGCAGACGTTCCATCTCTGGGACCGCAGGGAAGAGCTTCGGCCCTATTTTGATGCGTGGGAAGTGGCGAGCGGGCCCCATCTCTTCGACGAGGTTCTCCATAGCGGCCTGCCGATGATCGCCAGCAGCGACCTTCACCATCCCAAGCAGATGACCTCTTGGAAATCCGCGCTCCGCTGCGAAAAAAGCCAGGACGCGATCCTCGAAGCCATCCGCCGCCAGGAGCTGAGCTTCGCTTTTTACGAGGATGCGGAGACCGTGCGCGGCAAGCTTTCGCTCGCAGCGGCCTTCTCTCCCATGCGTGGTCTATACGCGGCTAAGCAGGCGGTAAGCATCGGGGGCGATCCCTTTCCCTTGACGTAATGCAGCCGGAATCCCCACGGATTCCTGAAACTTGGGCAGCCTCCGATTTGCTAAAAGAAAGGTATGACCGAACCCGTGGTCCTCTTTAAGCCAGTTTGGGCCCTTGTTTTGATCCTGCTGCAGGGTTGCGTGGCTTTCGCCATTGGCGCCAGCGTATTGGGTGAACGTCTCCTGCGCGGATCCCAGGGCTTCAACCGCTACCAGCGCAGCTCGGCGATCATTCGCTAGGAGGCATTCCGCCGGAGCGGCGGTTGTGCTTAAATCTTTCCTATAGATGAACTTTCGCAGCCTTTCTTTCTGGAGCGTGGGACTTTTCCTCCTCCTTTACTTCTTTCATTTCTATTTGGTCTGGAAGTATGCCGTAAACGTACCTTTTTACGATGAGTGGGAACTGTTCCGGAGCGGGGGCATGGAATCCCATACGCTTCGCTGGCTCCTAACGCCTCACTACGAGCATCTGATTATCCCAACGAAGGTCGAGAACTGGGCGCTCTTCCATCTGGCTGGCTGGAATCTGCGCTTCGAGATCCTGCTGAACTTCGGGATTTTCGGGCTACTGCTTGCAACGGTGGTGAGAGTTGCACGGCGGATCGATCCCGGGCTTCCTCTTTGGGCAGTGCTTGCTTTTGTGATTTTTCTTTTGAATACAGCGCCAGCGGAAACCCATCTCTGGGGATTCCAGTCCCAGTACCACTTCGCTCCGCTCTTCAAGCTTCTCAGTATTCTTGTCCTATTTCACCCCTCGCAAGGATGGAAGCCCGCGGTAGGTGGGGCCTTGCTGCTGGCGGCGTCACTCGCCTCCTATTCGGCGGGAGCCGCGGCTTGCCTAGTCGTGCTTCCGGTATACCTGGCCTACAAGCTACCCACGGTCTGGCGCTCCAGCGGTATCGATCGGAGGCGCCAGCTTTTGCAGCTGCTATGCGCAGCCACGATTGTCGGTGGAGCCCTGGCTTACTGGTGGAGCTGGCAAATCATCCGCCTTCCCGCCTTCATTCATCCCGGGCAAGGACGTTTCTGGCTGCTCTTCTTCCGCATGGTCGGCTGGGGCTTTGGGCTAACCACCCCCTCTCCGTACCCCGGCTTCGTTCTGTTCTGCGTGGCGATCCTGATTCCTTTGGCGTGGATTCTCCTGACTCAATGGCGGGAGCGCGATGCGCGTTTCTGGATCCTGATTCTTTGCGTCGCAACCACCTTGAGCGAGTTAGGCGCTATCGTATATGGACGTGGCTATATCGACTACGACCCGGTGATTGAGCGCTATGTGGAGGTGGCGTTTTTCCTGATTCCCTGGTCGGTCTATCTTTGGGCTTCGGCTTTGCGTGAACGGATCATTGCCCGGAATGCCGTTCTGGGCCTGCTTTGGGTCTTCTGTGCGATTACGGTAGGTAGCAGCATTTTCCGCTTTCGCTATGATGAGATCGAAGATTGGAGGCTGAAAAGTATCGCTTGCTTGAAGGGATATTATAAAAACGGGGGCGAAGCGCGCTGCCCACAGGCCCATCCCTCTCCCCTCAAGCTAGATTTAGACCGGGCCCGCGAACTCCAGCTTTCCTTTTATCGGGAGATGATGGAAAAGTAAGGGGCGCAATGAAGCTTACTTTACTGGCTCTATCGATCTTTCTTACCTCGCAGCCGGCCCACGCCCGAACCCCGGCCTGCGATCTGGATTTCATGCAGTGGGACCTCATTCCTCGCCTGAAAGTGGCGACCGAAATCGCCTTTGCTAATGCCGGGATCGCCCTTTTCCGCGATCCCGAGGTGATCCGTGCTCCGGATGCGATCGTGAATGGGTCCAATGGGCGACAGGAGCGGTTCTCGGGTCTTGCCGTTTCGCTCTTCTCCAAAGCTGGAACGCAATTTTCGGTGCAGACGATTTCCCGCGAATCAGTAGGTGGCGAGGCGGAAAAACGTCTCGTGCCCACGGGGGCTGTGCTCTTTCGTTTCCTGGAGAGGACGGAAAGAAACCTCAATGGTCGCGTTCTGAGCCGCAGCTGTGTGGCCAGCATTTATCTTTCGGAAAATCCAAACGACTACGACGTGCGCATGGCAATCTACAATAACCGCCAGCATATCGTGGCGCCGGCGACGGAATTTCTCTATCGCGGCCCTGAAGGTTCCGAGCCCATTAGGATGTTCGAGAGCGTCGAGAAGGAAATGCCCTTTTAGCGCGCCTTGAACTTTTCATGACCGGTCTGCCGGTCGTTCAGCATCTCATGCAGTATCGTCGAGGCCCGTACGTTGTCGTTGGCGCGGAAAGCGGCGGCAAGTGCCGTGGCGCCATCGATTTCTCTCTGGATGATAGACTTGTATTCCGCGATCGCCGCCGGCCGACGGTCGGGCGGCAGCTGGGTGATCGTATCTGGCACTTGGTCTCTAACAGCAACAAAGAGCTTCACCATCTGATCGGCCTGCGCGGCCGAAGCAGCGTTTTTGCTGGGGTCGTTCACGGTCTGGGAGATGGCCTTGGAGAGCTTGCCGAGCGCGCCCATATTTTCTTTGAGGGTGGGAATCGCTGCCAGAACAGAGACGGAGAGCAGGAGGGTGGAGGTGAGCAGGAAGTGGGTGAGGCGTTTCATGAAAGCTCCTTTGCGACGTTTGACCTGGTTCACGAATATCATGATTCGTGTTTCCCGCGTTTCTTTGGCCCTTATGGGAAACATAAGCCGGGGTTATAGGGGCGAGAGTGGCGGCATGGCTACGGAGGGAAGTTGAGAACAGATGATTCGATTTGCGGGGATTGGCGACCGCCATTGGTGCGCCAGTGAACCATAGGAGGCTCGGCGCGCATTTTGCTCTCGCGCCGGTATGAGAACTCCCTCTAATCAGCTTAGCCAGAAAATCTATTTCATTCGCGGACAGCAAGTAATGCTCGATAGCGATTTAGCGCAGCTCTACGAAGTGGAAACCAAGGCGTTCAATAGAGCTGTGAAAAGGAATCGAGATCGCTTCCCGGAAGATTTTATGTTTCAGCTTACGAATCAAGAGGTTGCAATCTTGAAGTACCAAATTGGCACTTCAAGTTTCGACGGTTGGGGTGGGAGACGGAAGCTGCCTAACGTGTTTACGGAGCAAGGCGTGGCCAT
>DATBTF010000119.1:0-29561 GCA_036559405.1 Bdellovibrionota bacterium | reverse complement strand
GGTTTTTACTCGTCATGCCTGTCTAGGCTGCGCGCCATCCCATCACATTTGCCATGGAAGGAATGATTGGCGGCGTTCGTCTTGGGCGCGTTTTCGAACATACGGCGCAGGCCGGGAACGTTTACCTCGATCATCTTCTTGATCGCATCATCGTTCGGAGAATGCGAGTAGCCGAGCTCGAAAAGGATCGACCAGATCCCGTGCTTCATGAAGGCATAGTCCTCAAAGGTACCGTCGGCGGGATAGAGCAACTCCGTCGAGTTACCGGAGGGATAGCGGCTCTCCACCGTTGCATCGGCCACGATCTTCTTGAACTCAGGGGTATAGCCGGTGTCTAAATCGCGGGTGGAAATTCCCCAAGGATACATCACCGCCGGCGAGAAAGTATGCAGGGTGGCGGATGCCACGATTTTTTCCCTCTCGATCAGGTCCGCCACCAGCTTCGTCGATTTCAAAGTAAAAGGGCCTTCCGTGCCGCAGGGGCTCGGATAGTTACGGTTGGGGTCGTAGGAAACACCATTGCCCCCACGCTCCTCCCGTGAACGCGAGTTGTAGCCGGTGATATTCAGCACGGGAACAATATAGATGGTCTGTCCCTGGATCGGCTGCCTCGCCACGCTTTCGGCGAAAGCGAGAGCCAGCTCGGTGGAGCCATACTCATTGCCGTGGTGGGTGGAAACCACGATATTGTGGATGGCGCCAGTGCCGATCTTCAGCGCAATGAGATCCTCTTTACTGTCGGTCACACCAAGATTGAGAAGTGTCACCGAGTCGCGGTAATCCCCAGCAAGCTTCTGCACGAAGGCTTTTACGTCGGGATATTTTCTGTTGGTGGCACCGATTGCCAGCACGTCCGCATGTGCTGTTTGAACCAGGAACAAGAAAGCCAAAGCCGCAAATTTCTTCATTGAAATTTCCCCCTGACGTAATTCTAAAGACGCGAGCGGGTACAGAAAACCTGTTAGCGGTAAAGCCAGGAAAATAAAGCTTCTGCGAGCACGTGAGGCCGGGACATGTAAGGGATGAAGAATTTACGCGATCTTACACGGTGAAAAGCATCGCTCCTTAGATTTTCCTGCCCACCCCTCCCACCTCCGCTTAAACTTTAGGAATCAGCAGTGCCGCCACGGAGGGATGCATGGACTGGAAGCTCTTGGTTCTGCTACTCGCGTTTTTTTCGTCTGCGCTCACGCACGCCGCCGATCCTGCAGGCGACGAGCGCATCTATTTGAGCTACAAGCGCACGCTGGAGGGAGATGCACACCTTCGGCTTGTTCCCGGTTTCACCTCCGACCGGTACCTCTCCCTTGCCCTCGACGCAATCGAAGACGTCCTGGCCTCCGGCAAGGAGCTCGATCTCCGCAGTATCCTTCCCTTCGGCTCCTGGCGCGGGCTACCGCCCAAAGAGCAGGCGCGCTGGTTCCGGCTGGGAGGCATTGCGGACGAGGCGGATCTTGTGGACAGCCTCAGTCATGCCGATGCGACCCCCGGCCTGCTGTATGAGCTGCTTCATCAAAAATGGAAAAGCCCGGCCGGCCGCGGACTTGTATTCCGGATGGGATCGGAGCTTCCGGAATCCGCCAAGATCTACGAAAATGCCACCGCCCCGTTCACGCCGCCGTCAGGCGCCGAAGTCCGCGCACTCTACTCCACCTATCCTGACGTCCCCGGCTTCCAGAACGGCGCCTATGCAGGCAAGCCACGTCTCTTTCTCTTTTGCCGCCACAATCGCCGGTATTCTTGTCTGTTCACAATGCGCGACAAGGACGACAAGCCCTTGCGCTATAGCAGCGGACGGCTATGGACTCAGCCGGCCCTCGCACTGAGCGGGCATAACAAACCGTTCAATGAACGTTCCGGGCATACGCCCCAGGGCGTGCACCTCGTGAACGGAGTGATGCCCGAAGCGAATGATCCCTACTCCTACGGCCGGTACCGCCGCCTCGTTCTGGAGTTCCCTCCGGACTCGCCGGGTGAGTCTGAATTCATGCGACTTCTGCCCGCTTCGAGCCACGATTCGTCCTGGTGGAAGGAAGCTTCCATTGCCCGCGATGTTGGCCGGCGCGAGCTGCGGATCCATGGAACAGGCCAGAGAAATGAGCAGCCCTCGCTGCCCTATTTCCCCTTCATTCCCACCTCGGGTTGTATCGCTCAGCGGGAGATGGAGTATGATTCCACAAATTTTATTGATCAAAGAAAAATGCTCGATGCGCTGATGCATGCGCAGGGACTGCAGTCGGGGTTCTCTAGCGAACCGTCGATCCGGGCCCTGCTCTATGTGATCGATCTGGGTGAAACAAATGCCGCCGTGACCGCCGCTGACCTCGCAAGCTACGGAATCCAGTGAGCGAAAAACACTTCAAGGAAAACCCGCCACCGGGTATGTAATCTTTCCCAGGTGTTTCTCGACGGTAAAAATCGCCACTCCTACACGCTCCCTTAGACTGGAAATGCACCGCATTGTGCGTAAAAATATTCCATATATGGAGGACCTTCAGGATGAAGCTTTTTCCAATCTCCGATTCTGCGTAAATTCTTTCCATTGTTTTTCAAGCGACTGCAACATATTCAATGCTTACAAGCCGCTGAGGCAATCCGTGACAACATAAAGCAGACTCCGTCCTGTTAGGCTTTGGTAAAGAAAGCCAGGACAAAGCCGAAAGGTTTTCCATCATGCTGGGAGACACTATGAACCGCAAAATGATTTACGCATTCGCTTTGGTTGCATCTTACCTGTTCAACGTTCCGGCTCATGCCGATTCAGCCCTGAGTCCTCCGGCGGAACTCACCCGCGCCACCTACCTCGGCTGGCTCTCGAATGTCGGCTCGAACGTGAGCCCGTTCTACGTCAAGATGATGGACTGGTATGACGAACAGCTGCGCACCGCGCTCCCGGCTGCCGTGTATACCGACCCCGACAAGCTTTATGTGACCGTGGATCGCCCCCTGCGTGAAACCATCGAGCTCGAGCAAGCTGGAGAGATCGAGGAAGGCAATACCGTGGGTTTCGAAGCATACGGTGTACTCGATGTTCCGATCGCCGTGGCCCTGGAAACGAAGCTGTTCACCTGGGGCAAACCCATCGGCAAGCGGGAAGGCGATACCTATCCCATGGACACTGTTTTTTCCAATCGGCACGACATCCTCACCGAGCGCTGGGGTCCCGGCAACTACTTCTCCCGCGGCATCCACACGGGCGGCGGCATCGTGCAGGACCTCCGTGACGACTATAGCGTTCTTGTGCGCAGCGACGGCAAAGGCGGCTATGTGATGTACAACGCGTACTACGGCCCCAGCGGCGACACAGCCTCCATCGCCCACATCAGCATCGTGACCCTCGCGCCCACGGCCGATGGCAAGACTGAATTCCGCCAGTGCGTGCGCCAGAACGGCCAGAGCTACAAGGTGTTCGGCCTCGACTACGGCCGGCGCAACTTCGGCTTCAACGTGAGCCGCTTCCGCCAAGGTGAGAAACAACTCACAGCTCAGATGGTCGAGCTGAAGAACACCGGCAAGATCAAAGAAAACCGCCCTTAGACCGTTACACTCCACCGTAATGCGCCCGGCGTCAGCAGGATGGACGAGAATCTAATTTAGAGCCTCGCCCGCCTCCCTTATAATTTTCCCATGGCGCAAATCCAGCTCAAGCGGCTCGCCAAGAACTATGGCGCGCTCCCGGTGGTGCACGCACTCGATCTGGAAATCGAGAGCGGTGAGTTTGTCGTGCTCGTGGGCCCTTCAGGCTGCGGCAAGAGCACGACGCTGCGGATGATCGCGGGTCTCGAGGAAATTTCGTCGGGCGAACTGCTGATCGGCGGAAAGCGCATGAATGAGACCGCGCCCAAAGACCGCGACATCGCCATGGTCTTCCAGAACTACGCCCTCTATCCGCACATGAGCGTGCGCGAAAACCTCAGCTTCGCTCTCCGGCTGCGCAAGCAATCCCCCGACGCTATCGCCAAGCGCGTGGAAGAGGTGGCGGGAATCCTGGGGCTCGGAGCCCTGCTTGACCGGCGTCCCGGCGAGCTTTCGGGCGGGCAGCGGCAGCGCGTGGCCATGGGGCGGGCGATCGTGCGCCAGCCGAAAGTGTTCCTTTTCGACGAGCCGCTCTCCAACCTCGACGCCAAACTGCGGGGGCAGATGCGCGCCGAGATCAAGAAGCTGCACATGCTGATGAAGACGACCATCGTCTATGTGACTCACGACCAGGTGGAAGCGATGACGCTCGCCGACCGAATCGTCGTGATGAAGGACGGCCGCATCCAGCAGATGGACGCTCCACTGGAGATTTACGAGCGCCCGGCCAATACCTTCGTCGCCGGCTTCATCGGCAGCCCGCCCATGAACTTCGTCGAAATAAACGGCAAGCAGACTGGCATGCGCCCCGAACACCTGCGCCTATCCTCCGCCGGCCTGCGCGACGCCAGAAAGTATCCTGCCACCGTAGACCTCGTGGAATCCCTCGGGGGAGAAACCCTCGTGCACGCCCTTCTGCAGGACCAAAAGGTAATCGCCCGCCTGGAAGGCGGCGCCTCTGTACGGCCCGGTGACCGCATCGAACTGTTCGTGGATTCCAACAACCAGAGATTTTTTGACAAACAGACCGGAGACGCCCTATGAAATTCCTTCCCCTTCTCGCCCTTCTGCTCGCCGCCCAGGCCCAGGCAAAAACGGAAATCAGCTTCTGGCATGCGATGTCCGGCGATCTCGAGAAGTCGCTCAATGAGCTTGTGGCCCAGTACAACAAATCGCAGGACAAGGTGGAGGTGAAGCCCGTGTTCAAGGGCAACTATACCGAAACGCTCAATGCCGCGATCGCCGCCTACCGCGGCAACAAGCATCCCCACCTCGTGCAGGTTTTTGAAGTGGGAACGCAGACCATGATGAGCTCCGACGCCATCATCCCCGTTCAGGACCTGGTCACCCAGAGCGGGGTGAAGATCAACTGGGGTGATTTCGTGGCGCCCGTGCTGTCTTACTACAAAAGCAAGGAAGGCAAGTTGATGTCGATGCCCTTCAACTCCAGCTCGCCCATTCTTTACTTCAACAAAGACTGGATGAAGAAGGCCGGCATCAAAGCGCCGCCGAAAACCTGGCAGGACCTCTACAAGTACGCCGATCAGGCAGTGAAGGCTGGCGCGCCCTGCGGCCTCGTGGTCGGCTGGCAGCCCTGGGTGCTGGTGGAAAACTTCTCCGCCATCCACAACATTCCCTTCGCCTCCCTCGACAACGGCTATGGCGGCGCCGCGGCCGAATTGAAATTCAATACACCGGAGGTCGTGAAGAATCTCGAGACGCTCCAGTCCATGACGAAGAACAAGTCCTTCGTCTACGAAGGACGGCGCAGCGATCCCTCGCAGATTTCCTTCAGCGCCGGGCACTGCGCCTTCTATATGGACTCGTCGGGGAATATCTCGACACTGAAGGCCGCGAACAAATTTCCTTGGGGAGCGGCTCCGCTTCCCTACAACCAAGGCACCAAACCGAAGAACAGCATCATCGGGGGCGCCACTCTCTGGGTGTTCAAGGGACATAGCGCCGAGGAAAACAAGGGTGTTGCGGACTTCATCCGTTTTCTGGGACAGGTGCCGGCCCAGGAGCAATGGCATAAGGCCACCGGCTACCTGCCAATCACGAAAACCGCTTATAAAAAATTGAAACAGGATGGCTACTACAAGCAGAATCCCGAGCAGGAAGTGGCCATTGTGCAGCTGACCCGCTCCGAACCCGTTGCCAACAGCCGCGGAATCCGGCTCGGCGGCTTCACCCAGGTGCGCGAAATCATGGACGAGGAGATGGAGAAAATCTGGGCGGGCAAAAGTAATGCCCAGGAGGCGATGAACACCGCCGTGGAGCGCGGAAATCGCGTGCTCCGCCAGTTCGCCAAATCCATTCAGTGATGATCAAGCGCGCCCACTTCCGCAACCCGGTTCTGCCCTACCTCCTGATCTTCCCCCAGATCCTGGTCACAGTGGTTTTCTTTTTCTGGCCCGCCGGCGCGGCCCTCATGCAGGCGTTCCTGATCAGCGATGCCTTCGGGCAGAAATCGCGCTTCGTCTGGTTCGAGAACTTCGCCACCGTCTTTTCCGTACCCGAATACAAAGTGATCTTCCTGCGCACGCTCTGGTTCTCGCTGCTCGTCACCCTGCTCTCCATGGGCGCCGGCTTGCTGCTCGCCGTGCTCGCCAACCGCGCATTCAAGCTACGCAAATTCTTCAGCACCATGATCATCTGGCCGTATGCCGTGGCTCCGGCGATTGCCGGGATCCTCTGGATGTTCCTCTTTCATCCATCCTATGGCGCGATAGGAAGGCACCTGCATGAGGCATTCGATTGGAACCCTACTCTGAATGCTACACATGCCATGGTGCTGGTGGTGGTGGCGTCGTCGTGGAAGCAGATCAGCTACAACTTCGTATTCTTCCTGGGCGCCTTGCAGTCGGTGCCCCGTTCTTTGATCGAAGCGGCTTGTATCGACGGAGCAGGCCCCGCCCGGCGATTTTTTGTGATCACCCTCCCGCTCCTCTCCCCCACGCTTTTTTTCCTGTTGGTGATGAACTTTGTCTACGCCTTCTTCGAAACCTTCGGCGTGATCCATTCCACCACCGAAGGCGGGCCAGGCGGCGCCACGTCGACCCTGGTCTATAAGGTCTATTCCGACGGCTTCGTGGGCCTCGATCTCGGCGGCTCGGCGGCGCAGAGCGTGGTTCTGATGGTGATCACGATCGCGCTCACCTTCGTGCAGTTTCGTTACGCGGAGAAACGCGTGCACTATTCGGGAGGCAGATAGTGGTAGAGCGCACCCCGTTTCTCGACTTTCTCTCCTATCTCCTCCTGACATTGGGGGTGGCGGCCGTGGCCTTTCCCATCTTTTACTGTGTCGTAGCCGCCACTTTGCCCCTAGAAGATGTGCTCCGCATGCCGATGCCGCTCACGCCGGGAGGGCATCTTTTTGAGAACTTCGGCCTGGCTCTCGAGAAAGGGCATCTCTCCCGGCAGCTGTGGAACTCCTTCCTCGTGGCCATGGGAGTGGCGCTCGGGAAGATCACGATCTCCATCATCTCCGCCTACGCCATCGTCTACTTCCCGTTCCGCTTCCGCATGCCCGCCTTCTGGATGATCTTCATGACCCTCATGCTGCCCGTGGAGGTTCGCATCCTTCCTACCTACGAGGTGGCCGCGAACCTTTTCTCTCCCGTGGCCGCGATCCTTCGCCTCTTTCACGTCGAGATCGAGCTGAAACTTTCCCTGCTGAACAGCTATCCGGGACTCATCCTTCCGCTCGTGGCTTCGGCCACCGCCACGTTTCTGTTCCGCCAGTTTTTCCTCACGGTTCCCGAGGAACTCTGCGAGGCCGCGAAGATCGATGGGGCTGGGCCCCTGCAGTTCTTCTGGAAAGTGCTGCTGCCGCTCTCGAAGACGAATATCGCGGCGCTCTTCGTGATTCTTTTCGTCACCGGCTGGAACCAATACCTCTGGCCGCTTCTCGTGACCACGGAAAGCGATATGCGGATGGCAGTGGTGGGCATCCAAGCGCTGATCCCCAAGGCCGAGCAGGCGCCGCAATGGAACGTGGCCATGGCCGGCGCGCTGCTGGTGATGCTCCCGCCCGTGCTGGTTGTGGTGCTGATGCAACGCTGGTTTGTGAGGGGGCTGATCGAACATGAAAAATAAACCCTTCATCATCGCTCACCGCGGTTACAGCGCGAAATTTCCCGAAAACACTCTCGCCGCCTTCAAGGGCGCGATCGATGCGGGCGCGCAGCTGCTAGAGCTTGACGTACATCTCACGAAAGACGGCGAACTGCTGGTGACCCATGACTTCGTGCTAGGGCGCTGCTCGAACGGCAAAGGCAATCTCGACAAGTATACGAGCGAAGAGCTGAGGCGCTTGAATGCCGGCTCCTGGTTCGACTTCAAATTCCGCGACGAGCGCTTTCCCGTGCTTGAACAGGTGTTCGTGGCTGCGCGGGATAAGGCTTCGCTGAATATCGAGATCAAAGAAGAAACGATCACCTCGGAGGCCGCCATGGACGCCATGGCCACGAAGGTGCTGGCGCTGATCAAGAAGTACGGGACCGAGGAAAGCGCCGTGGTCTCGAGCTTCCACTGGCCCGTGCTGAAGGTAATGCGGAAAAAGAACGCGCTAGTGCGGCTCGGCTTGCTCAACCACGAACCGCACAAAGGTCTCCGCTGGGAAGAGGCGGAGGGGATCGGCCCCTTTTCCTACCATCCGAACCATGAAGGCCTGAGCCGCGAGCAGGCGCGCGAGATCCGCGCTCTCGGGATCGCGCTTTTCCCTTACACAGCAAACAATACAGAGGATTTCGAGCGTCTTGTGGACATCGGAGCCACGGGGATCATCACCAATGAGGTGGAGAAGCTGAAAGCCTTTCTGGAAAAAGCGGCGAAGGGCTAGTTCACTCTCGCCAGCCGGAGAAACGCGAGCATCCTGATGTAAATCCAGCCGATGTCGAGCTCGAACCAGCGATGGCAGAGTTTGGCCGAGGTGGGATCCGCGTGGTGGTTGTTGTGGAGCTCCTCGCCCCCGATCAGGATCCCCCAGGGGAAAATATTGCGGCTTACATCGCGCAGCTGCTTATGCGTGCGATAGCCCCACCAGTGGCCCACGCCGTTGATCACGCCCGCGGCCCAGAACGGGATCCAAATCATCTGTACCACGAAGATCACCGCGCCCGGAACCAGGCCGAAGCATGCAAGGTCGATCAGCCCCATCACGACCACGCCGAGAAAGTTGTAAGGCGTATACAGATGGCGCTCGATCCAGTCGTCGGGAGTGCCGTGCCCGTACTTCTCCATCGTTTCCTGGTTGTGGGTTTCTTTCGAGTAAAGAACCACGCCGAGAAAAAGCACCCGCAGGATGCCGTGGATCACCGGGCTGTGGGGATCTTCGGGAGTCTCGCACTTCGAATGGTGCTTGCGGTGCACAGCCACCCATTCCTTCGTGACCATGCCCGTGGTGAGCCAGAGCCAGAAACGGAAAAAGTGGCTCACGAGCGGATGCAGCTGAAGGGCTTTATGGCTTTGGTGCCGGTGAAGAAAAATTGTGACGGACGCGATCGTGATGTGAGTAAGTACGAGAGTCGCGAGTACAAGTTTCCAAATCGAAAGCGCGAAGATGCCGGAAAAAATCATAGTGTCTCCAGGGCAAGAGCTTAACAACTTATGGGGCATTGGCCAGCACTTCGTGGCCGCACGAGCGAAAACTCTAATCGTCGGACATAGCCCTCAGTAGAGTAAATACTTCTCGCGCTTTCCTGAAAAAATTTTTAACTCGGACGCAAATCCCCGGCGAATTTCTTCGTAGCTCAGCCCCTTCAGCATCTGCTCGACGACCCGCTTGTCCCCGACGAGCAGCTCCAGGAAGCGGCGGTCCGTGACGTCCGCTTTCGAAAGGCGGAGAGCCTTGGTGAAAAGATCCGTGGTGAAGCGGGGAAGTCCTAGCGCGTCGCCGGAATAGAACTCCTCGCCCTGGCAGCTTTCGCCCTCGTAAAGCGCCGGCTTACCGGTCCCGTGAGGCACAAATGTATGAGCACCGATGCGTTCTCCCTTTTTCTTCAGCAGCCGGTCAGGAACCCCGTACTGCTCGTAGGGATGCTCCGTTCCCCGGCCGAGACTCACGGCCGCCGTCTCGAAGAGCGCGATGCTGGGGTAGATGCGAATGGCGTGGAGCGAGCGCAGGCCCGGGCTCGGCCGCACCTCCGGCGCCACCACGGTCTGATGGGCGTAGTCCTTCATCGCGGCCACGTGGAGCACGAGCCCCTCTGTATGCTGCCAATGTTCTCCGAAGATCATTCCCGCGAGCTCTCCCACAGTGAGCCCGTGCACCAGGGGAATCGGAAAGGCGCCGACGAAAGATTTGTTTTCCTTCTTGAGAAGCGGGCCGTCCACGTAGTCGCCGTTCGGATTCGGGCGATCAAACACAACCACAGGAATATGCTGCTCAGCCGCGGCTTCCATGATGAGGCCCAGCGAAGAGATGTACGTGTAGAAACGCACGCCCACGTCCTGGATATCGAAGACGATCACGTCCACACCGGCGAGCTTCTGGGTCGATGGCTTTTTTTCTTTGCCATACAAGGAGAGAATCGGCAGCCCGGTCTTCTCATCCACAGAGTCGCCGATCTGCTCTCCGGCCCCGCCTTCTCCGCGCACGCCATGTTCGAGCGCATAGAGTTTCACGATCCGGAATCCGTCGGCCTGGAGCTTATCGATCGTATGCACGTCCTTGCTAACGGAGGCCTGGTTCACCACGAGCCCGATCCGTTTGCCCTGCAGCCATGTCCGATAGACTTCGGGACGGTCGACGCCGAGGGTGAGGGCAGAAGCTGGAGACACGATCACCATAGATAGAAAAATGAGGAGCGCTGCGAGCATCCTTTCCATTCTAGCGGGAGAAGGCGGGGCAGTGGTATTCCTTGGGATCCTCAATAAAACATGATTAAAATTAAGCACTTATTGTCGAAAATTACCCAACTATTTTGATTTATTAATGCCCAGACAGTGGTATATTCGCCTCCGCTTTTTGAGTGCTCAGGGGTTTCTGGGGGCGGCGCTAAAAGGCCTTAGATAAGGAGACCCGCCATGAAGAAACCCATCTTGCTTATGATCCTTCCGCTGCTGCTCACTCTCGCTGCCTGCGGAAAGAAGAACGATGAAGCTTCCGCCGCACCCGTCGCGCAGCCGATCAACACCCTGCCCTACTACCCGACCTATCCCGGCCAACCTGTACCCAACGACACCTGGACCAACATCCAGGGTGGCTGGAGCTACTACTATGCGAACTACCAGTTCTGGGACTCCACTACCGGCTGCACCACCGAGCTGCGTCGGGCGTCGGGGAACGATCCCCAGTACGTGCGTAGCCAGATCTGCTCGTTCCTGCACAATGAGTGGATGAACCACAGCTGCGCCCAGAGCAAGCGCATGGCGCTCTCGCTCAGCCTCTGCGGTTACTAAGCCCTAGGGCTTGTTGCGGATCACGTTGAATTCCACCCGCCGGTTCAATTCGAGCTGAGCGGGTGTTGCTTTTCCTGGTTTGAACTTGGGACGGCTCTCTCCGTAGCCCTTCGCCTTCAGCATCCTGGCCGGGATCTTCTGCTCGATCGTGAGATAGGAAACCACTGCCCGGGCCCTGCGCATCGACAGCTTGAGATTGTACGCATCCGTTCCGGGATGGCTCGTATGCCCCTCCACTTCCACATATTTGATGCCGTCGGCATGGGCGCGAATGATATCCGCCACCTCGTCGAGAACCTTTTTGGAATGGCTCATGAGCCGGTCTTTATTATGCTCGAACTGGATCTCTTCCAGGATCTCGATCTTGTCCTCGACCATCCGGGCCTTGGGCGCCGGTTTGGGCGGAGGCGGAGGCTCCTCGATAGGCGCGGGACGTTCATGCCTTCCTTCGTCGAAATACACACGCACGGCAGCCTGCACCCGGTAGTCGGAGCTGCCGGCCTTGTCGAAAGCGCCCAAGGAGCCTCCGAGAATAGCGGCCACATGCTTCACGGGATGGTAGTTCAGCCCGGCGTAGAACTCGCTCGCATTCTGCCGCTGCGAGGCCGGAATCGCGATCGCGCCTTTTCCCTCGAGGTTGATCGCCCACTGGCGCGCCACGGGAATCGCAGCGCCCAAGCCGAGCGGCACCCGGTTGCGATAGTCGATGCCCGGATAGGACGCACGGCCCGAGCGCAGATAGCCGGCGTTGCCGGTGAGCCGGAAAGTTCCAAAATTCTGCTCGGCGATAAGCAGCACGCCCGCACCGAGCCCGTCGTCGGAAAGAAAGCGCGCCTTGTCGCCGGTGGGAAGCACGAGTTCCGGCATCACGGAAAAGCTGAGGCCGCCCGCGGTTTCACTCAGCGTGAACTTACCGGCGGCACGTGAGTCTCCCAGGCCGAACTGGTTGGTGCCTCCTGGCAGGTTAGCGTAGTTCAGCGGCATCTGCAGATAGACCGACGTGGCGGGGCTGAAGAAGTAGCCGCCCGCGAGATCCATCGTGTGTACATTGTTCACGAGGGCGCGGATGCGGGTGTTCGTGGTCGTATTGATCACCACGAGAGGATCCTTCACGTAGTGGTAATCGGCGGAGGCGAAATATTTGGGGCGGGGAGCCGCTTCGTCCCAAGGAAGTCCGTCGTGGATGCTGCTCTCGACCATTCCATAGTTGAGGTTGAACGGGCTCTTGAAGAGCTGCACGTTCACGGAATCGGCGGAAGCCTGAAGCGTGTAAGCGAGACCTACGAACAAAAAAAGAAATCGCATTCCATTAGCTTAGGGCAAGTTATGCCTTATGCCAACGGAATGCGATCCGTGTGCTGTGAAGTATTACTCGGCGGTTACGTAGCGGATGCTCATGTCCACGCGGCGGTTCTTCGCCTGCGCAGCAGCGAGAGCATTGCCTCTGAGGCCGTCGGTACGAACGAGAGGCTGGGTCTCACCCTTAGCATGAACTTCGATGCGTCCGGCGGAGATCCCGTGCGCCGTCAAGTAGCGCTTCACGGAATATACGCGGGCTTCGGAGAGATCCTGGTTGTACTGGGTGGTGCCCACTTCGTCGGTATGGCCCACCATCTTCAGTTGCGATCCAGGATACTTCTTCATGAAAGCCACAAGGCGTTCCAGCGCGGGGAAAGAGCTTTCCTTGATGGTGGCTTTGTCGAAGTCGAACTTGAGCGACTCCTTCACCTCGAGCAATACCTTGCGTTCTTCCTTGCGGGGATACGGGCAGCCGCGGTGGCTGTGCGGGCCGGGAACCAGCGGGCAATCGTCGCGGTAATCGGGAGTGCCGTCGTGGTCGCGGTCGCGGCCTTGCACGGGGCAGCCTTTGTTGAAGCGCGGGCCCGGTAGATAGGGACATTCGTCGAAACGGTCCAGCACCCCGTCACGGTCTCTATCTTCACGGTCGATGTCGAAGGGGCAACCGTCGTAATAGACTTGGCCGGGGAGATTCGGGCAGAAGTCGTTTGCATCGGGAACGAAGTCGCCGTCGCGGTCGGAGCCGAAGTCGGGGCAACCGTCGTTGGTGATGGGGCCGGGCACGACCGGGCATTCGTCGTCAGTATCGATCACGCCGTCGCCGTCGTAGTCTTCGTCGTTATTGTAGGGGCAGCCGTTGTTCTCGGCGGGGCCGGCCACGTCAGGGCATTCGTCGGCCGGGTCCAATACGCCGTCGTGGTCGCGGTCGGCTACGATATCTTGAGGATCATCGGGGGTGACGGGAGTCTGCACAGCGGCAGCGGCCGTCACAGCGGTAGGAGTGGCTTCGTCCACGTGCGGGTTTTGGCTGCAGGCGGAAGCGAGAGTGATGAAGAGCAATGGCAACAGGGGGAACGACGGGCGCATGGGGTCTCTCCTATTTTGGGCGCCCGTATTGTACATTGTTGAGTAAATTAATCAACATTTAAGGAGGCAATGGCTTATTGTAGTTATATTATTGATTTTACTTGTCTTTATTGCCGAATGGCCGGGGCTCCAGCTGGTAGAGTTCGAAGATGGGGCGGCCGTCCTGGTCAATCGTCCGCTCCAGCTTGAGCGTGGCCTTCGCCTCCCGCACCTTGCGCAGAAAATTTTCCCGGAACTCGCGGGCGCCGGGCTGGCGGTCGTAGGCATACATTATATAGGAGGTGCCGGGCGCCAGTTCCGGTCGTAAGTAAAACGGCCAGGCCCGTTTCGCATCACGGACGGCTCCGAGAATCTGGGTATGCGTCCCCCACTCCACCGAAGCACAAGTTCGGTTGTCCTGGCGGCAGTAGTCCATCAGCTCATAGATCGCGGGGGACCAGGCGGCTTTCATCGGGATTTCGTTTGTTTTTTTCAGATAGTAGATCTGAGCTACTGCCTGCTGCAGCAGGAGAAGAGCGAATACCACCGCCCCGCCCCGTCCGTTCTTCGAAAGTCCCCAAGCCAGGAGCAAGATCAACCAAGGCAGCAGATGGAAGAAGTGCCAGTAAGAAATCGCGCGTGGGGTTAGGAGAATGGCCACCAAAGTAAATCCCATCTGACCAAGAAAAAAAACGGCGTGACGATGCGCTTTTGCATCCTTGCGCATACGAAGGAGGCAGAAAATGAAAGCTCCCGCCCAAAGAATGGAGAGAAAGGAGTCAACGAACGGTTCGCCCAAAGCATGTCGGTAGAACATCGAACCGTCGATCAAACCCCCGATAGAGTCACCGGCAACATGCCAATGCTCCCTTAGGGAAAATGCCCCAAAAGCAGAGCCCGCATCGCGAGGAAATAACATCGCCCACACTAAAGCAAAAAGCGCCGCCGGCAACAACGCCAGCAGGATCCGCCTCTTCTCTTTCGGAAAACTGATTAAACCAGCGAGACAGAATCCCCCCATCCACCAAGCAAAAGTCACGCGGTTGAAAAGGCCCAGTAAAAAAACTGCCCCGAGCGCCACCGGCCCCGCCCCTGTGAAAAAGAGCCAGGTCCCCAGCACCTGTAGAAAAAATTCGATCGCCACCGGACCGAAATCCACTCTCACCGCCCAGACAAATGCCGGGTTGAGCACGAGCAGAAAAATCGCCATGCCCGCCGCCCGCAGGCCTGCTATGCGCTCCACCAAGCGGAAGAAAAACCATAGCCCCAATGCACCCAGCAGGATCATCGGCAGCCGCACACTCCAGGCATTCACCGGAAACACATAGAAAATCGGCGCATAAAGCCAGGCCTTGAGCGCGCCGATATAAGGCACGAGAAAAATCGGAATTCCGAATAGCTTTTTCTCCACGAAGGATCCATCGAGATCGCCCAGGGCGGCGTTCACGAAGTGCAGCTCATCGAAGTAGAGTCCCGGATAGGAAAGGCGCGCCAGCGCCAGAAGAAGAAAAAGCGCGAGAGCGGAGAGGGCGATGAGCTGGCTTTTGGTCAGGGGCACAGGAAAATTGTAATATGGATGGCGGCGCCCTTGCCAGTACTGCCCGTCCGTCGTAATTCAGTCGAATGCAGGTCACCTACCGAAAAGCTGAAAAAGAAGACGCGCCCGCCATCCAGAGCTTCCAGCTCGCCATGGCCTGGGAAACGGAAAAGCTGAAGCTCAACGAAGCCACCCTGAAAGAGGGAGTGGGTGCCGTATTCAATAGCCCCGAAATCGGCTCGTACCATGTTTGTTGCGTGGACGGCGAGGTCGCGGGGTCGCTGCTCCTATTAAAAGAGTGGAGCGACTGGCGCAACGGCAACGTCTGGTGGATCCACAGCGTCTACGTCAAACCTGAGTTCCGGGGACAAAAGCTCTTCTCGGGAATGTATGCGTACGTGAAAAAGATGGCGGAAGCCGACTCCAAGGTGCGCGGCCTCCGCTTGTATGTCGAGAAAACGAACCGCAACGCCCAAGGCGTATACGAAAAGTTAGGAATGAATGGCGAGCACTATAGTCTCTTCGAGTGGATGAAGACCTTCTAGAGACTCTGCTGCAGGAAACTCACCACGCCATCGACTTCGAACATATAGGTATTGAAGATCGTCGCGCCATGGCTGCCGTCGAACTTGACCACCGAAGGATTCCCAAGCGCTCTTTGCAGATCGATCTGGTTCTTGGTGGGCACCGTGGTATCAGCCATCCCCATATACATCTTCACGTTCTTGGGGCCGGAATAGCCCGCGAAGGTGGAGGGGTGAAGGCGGATCGCTGATTTCATCGCTTGCTGGTATTCGTCTACCGAGCGGAATCCGTTCTTCTCCATTTGTTTCTGGCGCAGCTGGGCGACGCCGCTCTCATCGGAATGGGCGATGATCTCGTCGAGATTGTCGCCACCGACGATCAGAACTCCGGCCTGCACGCGGGGATCGAAGCTCATGATGAAGCTCGCGCCTAGCGCTCCGAGGCTCGTGCCGAGAATTCCCACCGGCTTCGTGGGACGGAGGTACTCCAGAAGGTGCTCGGCTGCGGCCAGGGTGCGCAGCGCGGCCCGGTCGAAGGTGCCAAGATCGAGGTCACGCTGCGTATCGAAGTCCCAGCGCTGCAGGATCGCCACACGGAAATCCTTGCCGCACATGGTGTCGGCATAACCCCGGTCCATGAAGTTCTCGCCACCCGTGGGCGGCATCAGCAGCACAGTGTGGGTGGCTTCGCGACGATTGGGCTCGTAGATCACGGCTTTCACTTTGCGGGGATTGCCAGTGACCGGATCGGCACCGGTGATCTCCACCGGGGTTAGCACGCAGCCGTCGAATCCGTGCGTGGGCTCACCTGCCTTATAGGAGATCCCGCGACGGAGCGAGTCGTTCACCATCTTCACGACGTCTTCAGGTGGCTGTGCGAATGCAGGCAGCGAAACGAACAAAAACAAAAGCGATTGGATGAAAGACATAAACCCTCCCTTGTCTCGCCAAAAAGGCTAGCAGGGGAGGGTTAGGAGAACAACGCCTAGTGCGGCGTGTTAGGGCTTAACGCTTAGGTAGGCGTTGGCGAAGCCATAGCCCTGCTGGTCCGTACTGAGGCCGTTAATCGTCTGCGAAACCACATGGTTGGTCTGCGCGGAGAGGGCCAGAGCGACAATTCCTGCCACATGGGGCGTGGCCATGGAGGTGCCGCTAAAGTAGGCGTAGCCGCTGCCCTTCACGGTCGAATACACCGTAACGCCGGGCGCGGCGAAATCCACCTCGGGTCCGAAGTTGCTGAAGGAGGCGAATTTGAGGTTCTTGTCCACGGCGGAGATCGCCCAAACCTCAGAATACTTTGCGGGATAGAGCACGGGCCCGCTTTCGTTACCCGCGGCAGCCACGATCACCTTACCGGCATTCTTGGCGTAGATTACAGCGTCATGGAGCACGGAAGAATCGCCCGAGCTGCCGAGACTCATGCTGATCACATGGGCTCCGGCGATCACGCACTCACGAATGCCCGCGGCCACGTCGGAGAGATAGCCGGAACCGTTCCGGTCGAGCACCTTCACTGCATAAATTTTCGCGAGCGGGGCTACTCCGACCACACCGATCGAGTTGTCGATCGCGGCGATCGTGCCAGATACGTGCGTGCCGTGGCCGTTGTCGTCATTCCATTTGGTCTTGTCAACGGAACCACCCATTCTGACAAAGTTACGGCCGCCGGCGATGTTCGCGGCCAGATCGGGATGGTCCTTTTGAATGCCCGTATCGACCACGCAGACTTTGATCCCTGCGCCACGGCTATATTGCCAGGCCTCGGGGGCTTGCACGGCAGCGATGCCCCAGGGGAGCACTTCCGCGGGCTGGCTGATCGCCTGCTGGCGAGCTCTTGCCTCATCGAGAAAAGGGTTGTTCCACCAGGCCTGGCCGTGTGGGCGTCCCAGGGCTTCCACCTTGGCGTCTTCTTCAATCGAGAACCCGCGCCCGAACTCTTTGCGGAGGGCTTTGGCGTCGGAAGCTGTCATCTCCACGACATCCGCGTCGGTATTTTCCAGGTGGTGCAGGTCTCTCGCCCGGAAGTGCCTCGCGCGCTGGTGCAGGCGTTCCGTTTGCAGCCCGCCTCTCAATACGAATCGTTTGAGCTCCTCGGCTTGGGCCGTAGAGACAGCGAGAAGAAGAAGGAGGGAGATCGAACCGAAGCGAAAGAAATTCATAAGCACTCCATGCTGGGGCGTGTGGAACTTCTTCAAGGGATTGCAAGGGCGTTACCAACAGGCCGCACTGGCTTAAGTGGCTGGAATAACTGGATTCCACCCCCGGGTGTCTCTCCTCGGATACTCGAAACTCGTATACGGCTGTCTGAAAGTTTGTCTACCTTGCAGCAGGTTCAGGAAGCACTAAGGGGCCGTGGGCAAAAATCCGAATAAATAAAGAGTATCTATACGTTTTTCGGAAGGACGCCCCATGATCCGCTTCATCCCGATCTTCGCCGTGATTTCTCTCCTGTCAGGATTCAGCGAAAACCAGGCGCAGGCCCGGTCCTCCAACGCCTGCTTCAGCAGAGACGATGTGCGCCTGATGTACCAGAAGCGCGAAGCGGTGTCGAAGGCAGCAACCGCCTGCCTCCAGGCCTACTGGGACACACACGTCCGCTTCTACGATAAATATCATTTTTCGAAATACTTCGGGAACCGCAACCGCGACCTCGACACTCCCAAGAAGCGCCAGAAGGCAATTCTGCTTCAGGTGGCCTGGCCCGACCTGCTCACGCCAGAAGCCATGGAACAGTTCAATAAGGAATTCGATGCCCCCCATCCTGAAAACAGCGACGGGATCTCCGGAAACGACATCCGCCCCGACATCACTGACGTCGAGAAATTCATCCAGGCGCACAACCCCCACCTCTACCGCGACTACCTGGCCAAGAAGCCCTCCTTCAATCTGGAACGCATGTCCGAGGCCGAGCCGCATACGGAAAAAGGAACGGGTGGCTCGAACCTGCGTCCCAACGACAAGCCGTTGCTCCAGGACATCAGCTGCGTGGACATGGCGAGGCGCTGCCTGCGCGCCGGCTTTGAAGCCGCGGGGATCAAGAGCATCTGGGATAAGGTGGACCGCGAAGTGCTCCTGAACGGCGTGAGCGGTGCGGAGATGCAGAAAGCGCTGCTCGACGTCGGCTGGCGCTCCCTCTACTGGAACCCTGATCCCACGCAGAACGCGGCCTGGGATCTCGACGACCAGAAGATCAATCCGATCCCCGAGCATAAGGACGGAGTGCCCGACAAAGTGTGGATGGGCACCTGGGGGGCACATGCCATGCGCTGGAGGAGCGTTAACGAAAAAAACCTCTACACCATGGGGTCCGAGATCCCGATTCCGATCGACGACAAAAAGCTGCTCGTCGGTTTCCAGGACGAACCTCCGAAGGCGTTCACGGATCTGCCCTTCTTCGTCGGAACGGCGCATGCCGGCTACCATGTGTTTCCCGGTTTCTATGGGAGCATTATCGAAGCGCATAGCGTGCGCAAGCTGAGCTCGCGCGACAACCTGGAAATCAGCAAATTCAATCCGGGCGTCGGCGACAAAGACGGCTTCGGCCCGCAGTGGACGGATATTGAAAAATACCGCTCGGGCGTGCTGGTGGTGCCTCCCGGCTATCTCACCAGCCGCGTGCCCGACTTCGACCGCCTGCCGATGACCCGCGGCTGCGTGGACCTTCGCCCCCCCCTGCGCCGCTAAGTGCAAAAAAGCACGCTCCCCAAGGAGCGTGCTTTTTATTTTTTCTATTTAATAAATATTATTTAATAGCTGCAACCCACAGCACGGCAGGAGCCTGGGATGGCGCTCTCATTCTCGCAATAGTACACAGCGCGGCGCTGAGCTGCGCCCCAGGCATAACCATAAGCTTCGAAGATGTCGCCGTTCCCGTCTCTGGCGTAGCAGGTACCAGCGCCGCCATCGTAGTCGCTCCAGTAATAGTCTCCGCCGTACCAGCCTACGTAGAAGATCGGCCCGTGGTACCAGCCGCCGTGGTTATGCCAGCGTCCGTTGTGGCCGCGATGGCCGTGGTCATTGTGTCCGCCATGACGATGGCCGTTTCCGCCATGTCCATGTCGTCCACCGCCACCACCGTGTCGGCCGCCTCCATTCCAGCCATGTCCGCCGCCTCCGCCGTGCCGACCGCCACCGCCATGGCCGCCGCCCCAACCGTGACCGCCGCCACCGCCATGGCCGCCGCCCCAGCCGCGTCCGCCGCCACCGCCATGGCCGCCGCCCCAACCGTGACCGCCACCACCGCCATGGCCGCCTCCACCGTGGCCACCGAAGCCACCGCCCCCATGACCGCCACCTCCGCCGTGGCCACCGCCTCCACCGTGACCGCCGCCCCCGCCACGAGCCTGAAGATCAGGTGTCACTGGGGAGGGAATACTCGCATCGGTGCTTTCACCGGAAACAGCTTCGGATTCCGAACGATCGTCGGTAACAGCGCTCTCATCATTGACCACAGTTGCATCCGCAAACTCTTCCGCCGAAGGCGGCACCGCGTTCGCTTTGGGGATATCTAACGTCCAGGAGAAAGCTCCCAGTAAAAGAAAAAAACTAGCAAAATGCCGTTTCATAAAAACCCTCCAAAATTTGAGTTAAAAAGGTCCAGGCGAATCGTAGAGGAGGGAAGACATCCTGGCACCGTCCAAAGGACCGCGCGAAGCCGGAACTTCGTCCGCAGACTAAAGGCCGTTGATATCATGTAAATTTCCCCAACACGGAAACGGCATACCATCGCCCCATAGGGCTAAATTCCCCCAGGCAAATTACCGAAAAGAAAGCATGTCTGGTTTCTGGGCCAATGTGGCGCAGTTCGCGTATTTTTTTATGTTCCTCGGGCTGCTTTGTCCGAGCATCCACCTTTTGCGAAAATTTTTCCTCGCCGGCAGCGTACTCGCCGTGCTCTTCGCTCTCAAAGCGGAAGCCCAGCCCCTTTGGGTTCCGCTCGCTTGGCATGGCGCCTTCATCCTGCTCAACGGGATCCAGGTGACCCGTGATTCATTCCGCCGCCACCAGCAGAAGCTCGATCCGATGGAGCAGTTCCTGAAAGACACCGCCTTCCAGCAGTTCTCCAACGAAGAGGTACGCTCCTTCATTCGCCACGGAATGGAAGGCAAGGCCGAACCGGAAGGCTATCTGGCCCGAACTGGCGAAGCCTCGCAGGACATCTGCTGCATACTCCAAGGCACCGCGGAGATCTTCGAGAATGGCGTGAAAATCGGCGAGGTAGCGGCGGGACGCCTCATCGGCATGCACTGCCTGCTTGGGGAAGCAACCGTTTACTATGACGTGATCGCCAAGACAGAGGTCAGCGCGATGGTCTGGACTCTGACCGCGATCCACGATTGGGTGGGCAAAGACACCAAACGGCTCGCCGCGCTCCAGGGCGTGATGGGCGCGCAGATCGTGGAACAGATCGCAGCCGAAAACGCCGCCAAACGCATGGTACGCACGGAGGAGGATGCCGCATGAAAACGCTGCTTCTCCTCTGGCTGGCCACAGGCGCGGGTGCCGACGAGAATACCAGCTACCAGCTGGCTAACCTGCGCTCGGTGAGCGTTTCGGCCTATGGCACCGACTCGCCGAAAGTGGCGCGGCACTATTTTCACTTCCACAACAAAGACGGCAGCCACTTCTTTATTTACGAGGAAGACAGCGCTGCTGCGCCGGTGAAAGAAATCTCGGCCCTGCGCCAGGCTCTGCAGAACAGCGAGGCCTCTTGCAGCGCGGAGCTGAGCTGCCGATCCAAGGCGTTCTGCACGGGAAAATGCGCGAATATGTACTACCAGATCGCCAATACCGCCGCCTTCCCCGAGGCAGCCCGCTGCAGCCTGATTTCCTTCACCTGCTTCCACGCAAAGGAAGCCCCGCCCCGCGCCCCGGCCAGCGAGCCAGCCGCGCCGGCCCCCCCGGTGAAATGAGCATCCGCGGCCTACAGGCATGGGCTGTGCGCAACCGCGACTTCCAGGGAAGCGCGCGCGCTTTGGGGTCGGAGATCAATAGAAACGGCCAGGGAAACTTCCGCCGCATCTTCATGTGGGACTTTCCCATCTTCCACAAAGTCTCGCGCATGGATTGGGAGCGGCAGCTGTTCAATCTCACCATGCGCGACCATGTCAAGCACGAGCATAAATCAAACTCCTGGTTCAAAGTGCTCGGCTTCTTCATCCCTCTCGCCATTTTTCTCACCGTCTTTCTGGCCTTTCCGCCGAAAGTCCTCCGCAAGCAGCCTTTCTACGCGAAGGTTACTCTCTGGAAAGAAACGAACCTGGCCCGTATGGAAACCGCCCGCCTCGGATATAAATCCCAGTACAAAATCCCCGAGAAGGTGTGGGTGAACGGAGGCAAGCCGTTCATCGCACACTGGCAGAGAATCCTGGAAGGCCGCGGCGATATGGTGGCCGCCAGAAGGGTGGACGAAACCCAGAACATCCTGCAGCAGCTAGCGGAAATCGAGCGGCGAGCGAAGGCGGCCGGCGCCCTTGACACAACCGTCGGACCCGGCGACGCGATCGTGCTTGTGCTGAGGGGCGTGGCACGGACCGACGGTGGGGAACCTCTCTCGGAACATGGTGTGGTATGGTCGGGTTCCTTGATCACGACGGACGCGAAGTCGTTCGTGAAGCTCATGTACCCGGATTTCACAATGCTCAGCGTGGGCCCAGGGTCTACGGTGAAGCTGCTGCGTTCTCCCCATTCTCCCGTAAACCTCGTGGAACTGCACGATGGGTCGCTGCGCGCCAAAGTGAGCATGCCGGAGAAAACCGAGGGCACGAACATTCCCAAGGAAAAATTTCAGGTGCGCACCAAGCTGGCACTGCTCGGGGGCTCTGGCGCCGACTTCTACGTCAGCCACAGCGACAAAGAGGTCACCTCCCTCGTGACCTTCGAAGGCGCAGTGGCGATCCGCACGATCAAAGATTCCTTCTCCCTCGATAGCGAACGGGGCCTGCGGCTCGTGGGGCCGGAAATGCTAGCCGAAGCCCGGCCCGAGCAGTACGGCATCAATCCCCCCATAAAGCTGATCGAAAACCAGCTCGCTATTCTGCGCTCCAAATCCGAGATCAGCGGCGCTGATGAAGCTAGAACGCAGGACCAAAATCTCAAGTCGGCCCAGGACCGGCTGCGTGCGCAAGCAGCCCACAGCGGCAACAGCAGCAGCGCCCTCTACCAGGAAATGGTTCCCGATGCCCAGCAGGTCTCGCGGGCTCTCGCGAGCACGGCGGGATACGAGCAGGTTTCCACGGTACCGGCCCGCCTCCAGGCGGACATAGCCCAGTTCCCTGACCTTCCCTGATCATTCAGAAAAGCACCAGGTAATCCGATAAACATATGCACCAGTTGAAATGCGGGGAATCGCGATGAAGAAAATCATTTTTTGTCTGCTGGCCTATGCTTCCGTGCTCGACGCGAAAGCCAATTGCGCCTCCACTCCGTTGATGAATGAAGAGGGAGTCTACGAGGGCTGCAATATCACGTCGAACGGAAAGACGAGCATGAAGATGATTGCCGAGTCCGCCTGCACGAACTACTGCCAGCTGCAGACGGTGAACTCGATGGCTGAGGGGCTCTCGGGAGGCAAGGCCGCGGCCACTGGCCTGGGTATCAATGTGCCCGCCGAGGGGGTAAGTTCCACGCCCACCAAACAGCTGGATGAGGCAGCCGGCGAATAACCGTATCACCGCGGATACAGTGTGCTTTTGCCTGTTTTTGTCCGATAAGGAATCCGAGGGGGCTCCTGGGGGATGCAGGCAAATTTTCAAAATACCTTTCTCCTGAAGATGGCTGCGATCGTAGCCGCGTGGATGCTTTTTCCCTATAGCGCGCTCGCCCACTACGAAATCTACTCCGACGAAATGGAGCGCAGCTACAACATTTCCCAGTCGACCCAGGCACCCTGCGCTAACGGCGGCTATTTCACGATTCCACCGAAATTCAGTATCGGGGAATGCCACGCCTGCCAGGGGTCGATCGCGGCCGCCAAGAAAAAGGTGAAGGACTACCCTGAGCTCTGCAAGAAAACCAAAGAGACGGAAGCCAAGAACAAGGCAGCTAACGAGCTTCAGTCAAGTCTCACCGAATCCCGGCAAAACGATACCAACACCCGCGATTCCAACGTGGACCGCGAGGGAGCCGCGAACAACCGCGCCAAGGCTGAAGACGCAAAAGACCTGCGCGATGAAGCCAAGGCCTGCAAGGCCACCGTGGGTTGCCTGGGCAATATTGCTCCCGAAGATATAGCGGCGGGTAAAACCGAAAAAGACGCCTGCCAGAGCCTTGCCGACGGAGCCGAGCAGGTGCGCGAGGAAAAAGTGGCCGACGCCGAGCAGATGGACGGCCTGAAGTCCACGAACCAGACCCGCGCCACGAATTTTCAGCCCGTTTCGGCCGCCGACGGAGCCTTGGCCGCGGCTCCCGCGGCCGTTGCCGCAGCTGCCAGCGCCGTGAGTGCCGCGATGGCAGCAAGCACACCCAGTCTTGATAATGGCAACACGGTGGGACTGGGCAACTCACCTTCCTATTATGACTCCACGATCAAAACCTGGATGGATGCCAACAAGAGCAAGCTGAGCCCCGCCATGCAGGCGGCGGTAGCTAACGGAGGGACCGCCACCGTGAACGAATTTGCGGTCGGCGGTGTGGCCGCCTTCAAGGCCGGAAAGGATGCGCCCTCTTCTTTCGGCGACACCTACGATAGCCGCAAAGCCAAGGGCGAAGTCGGCAGCGGCAGCGGAACCTCCCGCTCCGTGGGCAGGGAAGACGGGCGGTCCTATGCCGATCCCTGGCTCTCCAATCTTTCCAAAGATGGTTTCGAGCGAATCGTCAGCCGCCTGGGAAAAAATTCCGACCTCCGCAAGAAAGTGAAAGCGGAACTCGAGGCAAACACCGCGTCGCCGACCAACGATCCCCAAAAAGCGGAGTATATGGATTTCATGACCCGGGCCCTTGCCGAGGCGGAGTCACGCCTCAAAGCAAGCGGGAAAGGCGCATTGGAAGAGCTCACTCCTCTTGAAGCCTATGAGAATTTCCGCATGGGCAACGAAGAGCAGACGGATAATGAGATCAAGCGCCTTCTCGCAAGCGTGGACGGCACCGTCGAAAGCGAAGGGGATGTGCGCGAGCCGCTCTTTCACCGCATCCATCGCGCCATCAAACGCCAGATCACCGACGGCAAGATCGCCTGGAAGCGAAAAACAGCCCGCAAAAACTGAGGATCACTTCCTCTCGCCCATTCCTCTGCGATCCGGAGTCTCCGCGATGGCAGTGACTTCCGCGGGTTTTTCCGGAGCCACCGGGCCTACGACAGGCTCAGGGCTCCTCCGCTCTTCCACGAAATCATCCAGACGCCACAGGTTGTTGAAGGCATTGTCGGTGGGCCCGTAGATGCGGAAAATCGAGTACCAGCCGACGCCAGGATTTGTTTTCACCCATTGGTTCTCCTTGCCGGGAGGGGCTGATGGCCCGAAGTAAAGATCGACGGACCCATCCTTGTTCGGCGTCATTTTTTCGAAGAGCGAGCGTGCGGCCGCACTGGCCTGGCCGTTCTGCAACTGGGAGCGCGTCTTCGCATCGTAGACCGTCGCCGACCAGAACTGGCCCGAGGGGATTCCGGCCGGAACCCTCAGCCGGTAGGTCTTTCCTCCGTCGAGGTAAGCGCCGGTTTTGTCCCTGAGTCCCATCCAGTAGACCGAGCTCGTTCCGGGAGTGCGCCGGAATTTTGCAGAGGAGGCTCCTGCCCCGAGAATGAACCAGCGGTCCCGCGCCTCGTGATCCAGACCCGAAGGCGTTTCGAAGTGCGTTCCGTCTGAGCGCCAGCTGACCCATTCCCAGCGTCGGTCTTTCCAGACGATCCGTTCCGGGCGGTCACCTGCATAAGCCGAAACCAGCATCTGGTCACGGGCGTCGTGGGCAACCCGGGCCAGAATGTCCGTCATGCGATCATCGGGAGCGAACGGTTTCCCTTTTTCCATTCCCAGGGACTGGAGCAGGCCATACATATCCTCATGTGCGGACGGAACCGGCTCTTCCAGGAGGATCTTATGCAGCACTCTCCAAAACTCGAGGCCATCCTCCCATTTCAGCGCAGTCATATCGGTATCTTTACGGTCCGTGACATTCGTGAATGCGAAGGAATGCTCGACATCGCTCAAGGGATGAATCTTCACTTCCGTCAGGCGCTTCATCGCTTCGTCAAAATTATCGTTCTGGGGAATCGAGCGGCCGACGATCTGAATCCAATTTGTGGAAGCGCGGCTCACGAAGTACCCTTCGGGAACGGAACCCGTATAGTCGTGCGGCAGAATGAGATACTTTCCGCCATTACCTTTATCCGGACCATTCTGGCCCATATCAGCCACCCATTCCTGGTTGTGGTCATTCACGTACCAGAGAAACGGGCCGGCGGGCACCTCGACTACCAGGGGCCCCGTTGCGGCGAGGTTCACGTTACCCACGGCATACGGAGTATCTGAATTTCCGCCGAACACGAGGTGCTGAGGCTTCACGGACATATACATGAGCCCGCCATTGTCGGGAACGCCCATGGCGCGCACGCCGCTCATCATCCCTTCCATCGAAACCGTGGGATAGAAGTAGCGATATGCCGTCATGGCACGTTCGTAGTCGCGTGCTTGCCTCGCGACCTTTTCGATCTCCTCCGAGGGAAAGCCGTCTGGCTCGTGAGAGGCAAGTGCGGCTCCTGCGGACAGGCAAGTCAAAAGGACCAGTAGGTTTGGGATGAGCTTCTTCATGGCAATCTCCTGTTTCGTCGGGTGGATAGGGAGTACCGCACCTCTTCGCCGCCGTTAAACGCAGGAATGCCGCAGTAATTTTTAGCAGGGACGCAGCCAAAAACCGCTAAGCCATTGATTCCATGGGCTAGGGAAAAATAGGCACGTCACCTTGGATGTTGAGCATGCGCGCGCTCCGCTGCTTGTATGCCGGAACGAAATAAAAACCTATGGAGGTGTCACAGTGAAGATTCAGCTATCCCGATCCGTAAAAGATGCGGCCGTTTTCCTAATCGGCGCGGCCCTGCTCGGATTCGCCATTCCTTCTCTCGGAAACGAAGAGAGTGCGGTGGACATCATGAAGCGCGCCTGTAACGCCTATAGCGGCCAGACCAGTGTTCAGGTGCGGGGCCTCATCTCGGTGGATACCTCGTATGAAAACGATGCGAAGATCCAGAAAAATTACGTCGTGGACCTTTCGGCCAAGTTGCCGAACAAGTTCCGCGCGGAGATCCAAGGCGACAGCCATACCGGCATCTACTTCGATGGAACAAGGGTTACGGTGATTGACCACGACAAGAAATTCTTCGCACGCCGGGAGCTGGCTGGAAACCTGAACGACTTTCTTGCCTTCGCCGACAAAATGAATCTTCCCACCCCCCTGCTGGATTTCATCAACCCCAAAGAGTGCGAGGAAAACCTGGCCAAGGCCGACGTTTCCGAACGTCTCTCCGACCTGACCATCGATGGAGTGCGCGTGAGGCACCTGTTTTTCCGGAATACGGCCGAGAAAATCGACTGGGAAACCTGGGTGATGGAGAGAGGCAGCAGAGCCGTGGTGAAAAAAGCCGTGATCACCTCGCAGTATGCAGGCGGTGGCCCGCAGTATGAACTCCTTCTCACCCGGGAGAGGCTCGGAGGCAATCTGCCCGACGAGCAGTTCAGTCCCAAGCCGCCCCAGCTCGCCACGGAGATCAAATTTTTGGAAGAAATCGATGAATAACCCCTGGAAAGGAATTTTTATGAAAAAGCATTTTCTGGGCCTGCTCGCGCTGGCTCTGCTCGGATTGGAGGCTGACGCACAAGCGGCACCCTCGATTGTTCCGGATAACGGGGACGCGATGTCCCCTTCACCCACGACATATTGGGGGACCAACCGCATGGTGGCCCGCCGCACGTCACGCCGAACCGCTAGACGGGTGACCCGGCGGAGCTACTACTCTTCGCTTCCAGGGGGCTGTGCCTGGTCGGCGCCCTACTATGTTTGCGCGGGAACGCGATATCAGCCGGTATTTGAAGACGGCTCTACGGTCTATGTGATCGTGGAATAAATTTCTTCATGGGTTCTCCCTAACAGGAGACCTTCACCCTCGCCAGCCTTCCGGAAGGCTGGTGGGGGTGATTTCTCTGGGAGCTGATTCAGCTGGCAGACTGCAGCGGCCGATGTGAAATGCGTTCCGGCTCCCGAATCGCCAGGGAAAAAGCGATCATGCTCACGCCCATCGCGATCAGCTCGATACCCAGCACCACGCCGGGAACCCAGAGCGCCGAAATCGGCAAGGTCCAGATCATGTAGATCCCCATGATCAGGGAACATACGGCTCCCACGATCCCCCACCACCAACCTCGGTGCGGACGCATGCTTACAGCCATGGCCCATTGCGAAGCTGAATTGAGGAGGAAATAGTAGCTCAGTACCAGCGCGATCCCCACCATTCCCCCACCCGGGTAGCGGAACATCAGCACGCCCGCGACCATAGAGAAGAGTGACTGGGCAAACCGCAAAAGAGTGCCGTGCCTGTGCCGAAGCCGGATCGCCTGTACGAACTGCACCACACCGCTGACGAGCAGCAGGGATGCCAGCAGAACTGTGAGGCCCAATGTAGTTGCCACGGGAGTGGAAAAGGCGAGCAGCCCCAAAAAAGCGCAGATCGCACCTGTGGCCATTATCCAGCCCCAGTTTGCCGAAAGCGCGGAAATTTCCGTGGATGTCGGTTCCCGCACCCGAAACCACCTGTCGAAATAGTTAGTCATACATCATCCCTCCTTCATAAAAAATCTCGCGTGGGACGGTGCCCCCACCCGGAGCCACCGTCCCTTGCCGGCACTACCACCATCTCCAGCGATAGTAGTAGTAGTTGTATCCGTAGTTACCGTAGTACGAGTAGTACGGGTAATAGTTGTAGTTGTATCCGTAGTAGTAGTAGGACGGATAGTAAGAGTAGTACGGGTATCCCCAATAGAAGTACCAGTTATACCAGGCATCCGGAGACAATCTTCTGAGATCCATAGTTCTCGGGAAGTCCGTCGTGAAAGGTGTGCTTGGGTTCAGCTTGGACCCTTTAGGCAACATCTGCGACGAATGGTATATGGCGATTTGTCCATTGGGAGCCTTACGGACTACCAGTGTTTGCGGAAGACCGCTAGCGTATCGCTGCGGCCCCGAGCTGCTCTCAATTCCCGCGGCATCCTGCGAATAGGCACCTGGCACCCACGCGCAAAGCGAGAGAAATAGAGCTAGGAATGTGGTTTTCATACAACCTCCTATCTCGATGACATCAAACCCATTCCATCTCCGTACAACGCGCCATGCAAATGCCATTTCTCCACAGCCTGCGGCTATTTCCCGCATGCGACAAAAATCGTTTATAAAAAAAATCTCCCGCCCTTGCAGGCGGGAGAAAATTGGACTCATTAAAGGAGTTGCCTTCTATTTATCTTAAGCAACGCCCGTAACCGCAGCGGCCGGGGCCGCCGCCGTAGCCAGGACCACCGCCATATCCGGGCGGGTTGCCTGGTCCATAGCCCGGAGGGTTGTAGCCTGGGCCACCACCACCGTATCCAGGACCACCGCCATAGCCTGGGCCACCACCGTATCCAGGACCACCGCCGTAGCCTGGGCCACCACCGTAGCCAGGATCACCGCCGTAGCCTGGGCCACCACCGTAGCCGGGGCCACCGCCGTAGCCGGGGCCACCACCATAACCAGGACCATATCCCGGTCCATAGCCCGGAGGGTTGTATCCTGGCGGGTTGCCCGGTCCATAGCCCGGAGGGTTGTATCCTGGCGGGTTATAGTAGGAGTTGAACCCATAGTAGTAGTATCTGCAGGAGTCGTAAGGGTTGTTATACGAATAGTAGGGCGAATAGCCATAGTTGTATCCCCCGGAATAATAGGAAGGATAGTAGGCATTCGCGTAGCCGTAGTTCCACCAGAACGACCAGTAGTTAGACTCCAGAAGCGCGCCTCGCGACGGCTTCCTTCTATTCGCCACGCGCTCAAAGCGGGTGTTCCGAAAGTCAAACTGCTTCAAGGGAAGGAGGGTACGGGACTGATATACGGTGAGATTTCCTTTCTGATCTTTTTTGACTACCAGAGTGCGCGGCAGGCTTGGAAAACTCGCTGCCACTGGATCACTGGCGCTCACCGTCTCT